>JAISVY010000166.1 GCA_031271325.1 Oscillospiraceae bacterium | reverse complement strand
CCGCTTTTTTCGTCCTTAGCAGAAAAAACAATAAAGCACATCTATTGTAGCATAGACCGTCCGAAAAATCCACATATTTTTTCGCTGGACATTTCGATGTTTGTTTGGCGTGTCCCCGGTCGCGCCCGAATTTGACAAATCTCTATTTTCCATGTAAAATAGGAAAACGAGAAGCTCTAAAAACCTCATGTTCGCCGCCAGGCGAACGAGCGCAGCGCTTGCGAGCAGTCGCCTCTGGCGAGGTGTCGCAAGCCGGAGCGGGAAGTTTTTAGAGTGACACTACTGTCAATGTTGAAGGGGGGCGCGGGGTGTGCGCGAGACGATGATCCGTGTGCCGGAAGGGATGCGCGACCGGCTGTTCGGCGAATGCGCCCAGCGGCGGAGCCGTGAGAAAGAGCTGGGCGGCTTATTCGAGAGCAAAGGGTTCCGCGAGGTTTCCACACCCGTGCTGGAGCACTACGAGCTGTTCACCCGCACCGGTTCGCCCTTCTCCGAGGAAACAATGGTCAAGGTTATCGACCGCGCGGGGCGGATTTGCGTCCTGCGCCCCGACAACACCGCCCCGATTGCCCGTCTCGCCGCGGCGCGTCTGCAAAACGAAACCGCGCCGATCAAGCTCTGGTATACGCAGCCGGTTTTCCGCGCTTCCGGCGGCGGTTGCGCGGAACTGCCGCAGGCTGGGGTGGAGGTCATCGGCGCGGCGGAGGACGCCGAGGTTCTGCTGCTGGCGCGCGACGCGGTATCGCTCGCCTTCCAAAGGGAGCCGCATATAGAGGTCAACCATGCCGGGATCCTGCAAGCGATGTTCGGCGCTTTAGGGTTGGACAGCGAACGGGCGGAATATATCCTGTCGCTGATTGAGCGTAAAAATTTCTCCGCGCTGGGCGACGAACTGCCGGAGGCGCGCGAACTTTTGGCGCTGCTGCGCCTGTCGGGCGGAGCCGAAGCGGTCGATGAAGCGGAGAGGACGGTGCGCCTGCCGCTCGCGAAGCCGCTCGGCGAACTGCGGGCGCTGCTCGGCGCGCTCCCGCCGGGGCTTGCGACGGTGGATTTCGGTCTCGCGCCCGCCATCGGGTATTACACAGGCATTTTTTTCCGCGGTTATGTCGGCGGCGCGGCCGGTGCCGTGCTGACCGGCGGGCGGTACGACACCCTGCTGGGACTGCTCGGACGCCCCGCCCCGGCCGTCGGCTTCGCGGTGCATATGGAGTGAAAATTTTGAACACGCCGTTACGCTTCGCCCTTGCCAAAGGGCGGCTGGAAAAACAGTGCCGGGCGCTGCTGACGCGCGCCGGGTATGATTGCGCGGCGCTCGAAGCGCCCGGGCGGCGGCTTGTGCATACCCTGCCGCACCCGGAACGCGTGCCGCTGGAAGCGGTGCTTGCCAAAGCGCCGGACGTGATCACCTACCTCTCGCGAGGGGTTTGCGACATCGCCGTCGCGGGTAAGGATACCATCATGGAACAGGGCGGTCCGTTTTACGAGCTGCTGGACTTGAAGCTGGGCGTATGCCGGTTCGCGCTGGCCGCGCCGGAAGGCTCCGCCTTTTTCGAGGGGGCGGAACACAGGCGCGTCGCGACCAAATTCCCGGCGATTGCCCGCCGCGCGCTGGCCGCGCTGGGAATCGACGCCGAAATCATCCGTATAGAAGGTTCCTGCGAACTCGCGCCGCTGCTTGGTTTGGCCGACGCGATCGTGGATATTGTGGAATCGGGCGACACACTGCGCGAAAACGGGCTTGTGATACTGCGGGAGCTGTACCCGCTGTCGGCGCGGCTGATTGTCAATGTGGCGGCATACAAGCTGCGGCGGGCAGAAATCGACCTATTGATCAAAGACTTAAAGGAGGTCATGGCCGATGCTTCCGATTGTTAAGGCGAACTCCGCCGAAATGGAAACCCTGTTCGCCGCCATCGGGCAAAGGGCGCGGCAGGACGCCGCCGAGGTGCGCGCCGAGGTACGCACCCATTTAGACGGCATCTTCGGGCGCGGGGTTGAAGCCGTGAACGAGTTGTCGCTTGAGCGCGACGGCGCGCTGCCGCGCGAAATCCCCCGCGCCGAGCTGGACGCCGCGCTGTCGGAGAGTGACCCCGTGCTGCTGGAGAATCTGCGCCGCGCCGCAAGGAACATCGAGGACTACCAAACGAAATTGCTGCCCCAAGGCGGGCAGTGGACAAACCCCGACGGCGGGACGGTCGGCTTTGCCATCCGCCCGGCGGAACGTGCGGGGCTGTACATACCCGGCGGCACGTCCGCCTATCCGTCCACCGTGCTGATGACGGCGATCCCGGCCCGTGCCGCCGGCGTGAAGGAGGTTATCCTCTGTACGCCGCCGGGCGGGCAGCTCAAGCCGGAGGTTCTGGCCGCCGCCGCCGTCGCCGGGGTCGGGCGCGTCTTCTCGCTGAACGGTGTTGCCGCCGTCGCCTCTATGGCGCTGGGGCTCGGGATGATTCCCCGGTGCGATGTCGTCGCGGGACCGGGCAACGCCTTCGTCACCGAAGCCAAGCGCCAGCTGTTCGGGTTTTGCGGCATTGACTCCACGGCGGGACCGAGTGACATTCTGGTGCTGGCCGACGGCTCGGCGAACCCCGTTTGGGTGGCGGCCGACCTGCTCAGCCAGGCCGAACACGGAGCGCGTTCCGGCGCGGTGCTCGTGACGACCGGCGAAGCCCTCGCGCAAGCGGTATGCGCGGAGATTACGCGGCAGATCGCCGCCCTTCCCCGCCGTGCCGAGGCCGAAGCCGCCCTGCGGAGTTACGGCGCGGCGGTCGTCGCTTCCTCTAAGGAGGAGGCGCTGGCCGTGGTGAACCGCGTCGCGCCGGAGCATTTGGAGATCCTTGCGGAGAATCCGGAACGCTGGCTGGACGGCGTACAAAACGCGGGCGCGGTATTTCTGGGGCGGTATTCCCCCGAGGCGTTGGGCGACTACTGGGCGGGACCCAGCCACGTGCTGCCCACCGAGGGCGGTTCGCGGTACTTCTCCGCCGTTTCGGTCGAAACGTTTCTCAAGCGCGTCAGCGTGATTCAATACAGCAAAGACGCGTTCCTGCCGGTCAAAGAGAGCATAGCCCGCCTTGCCCGCGCCGAAGGGCTGGAGGGTCACGCGAGAAGCGCGGAGGTGCGCGAATGATGAATCTGCCGGAAAAGCTGAAAGACTTCAAGCCGTACCCCCCGATGACGGAAACCATCCCTGTCCGGCTGGACGGCAATGAGAGCTGCTACCCTCTGCCGGACAAGCTGATGAACGAAATCGCGGAGGTTGTGCGCAATACGCCGCTGCACCGTTACCCCGACCCGGCGGCGGCGGAGGTATGCGCTCTGGCCGAGGCGTTTTGGGACGCGCCGGAGGGAAGCGCCGTCGCGGGCAACGGTTCCGACGAACTGATCTCCGTCGCGCTGAGCGCGTTGCTGCCGCGCGGGGGCAAACTGCTGGTTTGCGACCCGGACTTTTCGATGTACCGGTTTTACGCCGCGCTGTACGAAATCGAATGTGTCGGCGTACCCCGCACGCCGGGCGTTCCCGGCGCAGAAGAACTGATACAGGCCGGGCGCGGCGCGGACGCGGTCATCCTCTCCAATCCGTGCAACCCGACCGGGCAGGTTCTGCCATTGCCGCAGGTTGTGCAAATGGTGGAAACGCTCACATGCCCCGTCCTGCTGGACGAAGCCTACATGGATTTCTGGGAGGAGTCCTCCGTTCTTCCCTATATCGAACGTTATAACAACCTGATCGTCTTAAAGACCTGTTCCAAAAATTTGGCGCTCGCGGGAATCCGGCTGGGGTTCGTGTTCGCCGGAGCGGAGCTGGCGGACATTCTGCGCTCGGTGAAGTCGCCGTACAACGTCAGCTCGGTCACGCAGGCGATCGGCGCGGCGGTGCTGCGCCATCCGGAGTTGCTTCTAAAGAACACAAACCGCATCCGCGCCCAAAAAGACAAGCTCTACGCCCGCCTCAGCGAATGGGCACGGTTCCGGGACGGTGTCACCGTCACCGACACCGCCGCGAACTTTGTCCTGCTCGATCTGCCCGACGCCGCCGGCTGCCATGCCGCCCTGCGGGCGAAAGGCATCGCCGTCCGCCTGATCAACGGCGGTCTGCGTATCACCGCCGGAACAGGCAACGAAATCACCGCGCTGATGGAAGCGTTGCAGTTTGTATAAGAAGCTCTAAAAACCTCATGTTCGCCGTCAGGCGAACGAGCGGAGCGCTTGCGAGTAAGCAGCCATATACGTAAGCAAGGAGGGGTCTGTGTGACCAGAACCACCAAAGAAACGTCGGTAACCGTGGAGATCGCGCTCACGGGCGGCGGGATTCATGTTGAGACGGGGATCGGATTTTTTGACCATATGCTGACGGCGCTTGCCTTTCACGCGGGGTTCGGGTTGAACGTCCGCGCCGAGGGAGACTTGACCGTAGACGGTCACCATACGGTCGAGGACGTCGGCATCGTTCTGGGGCAAGCCTTCCGGGAAGCCCTGGGCGGCGGGGCGGGCATCGAGCGCTTCGGGCACGCCTGCATCCCGATGGATGAGTCGCTGGGGTTTGCCGCCGTTGACGTTGGCGGGCGCGCTTTTCTGCAGTTTGACGCGCCGGTTCCCGACGTGATGCTGGGCGGGTATGACGCCTCGCTGAGCAAAGAGTTTTTCCGCGCTTTCTGCCATAACGCCAGCGTTGCGCTTCATCTGCGTGTCACCGGTGAAAACGCGCATCACATGACGGAAGCGCTGTATAAGGCTTGCGGCGTCGCCTTGCGGCATGCCTGCGCGCCCCGCGACGCCGCCGGCGTCGCTTCGACAAAAGGGGTGCTTTGATGGAACTCTATCCCTCCGTTGACCTGAAAGACGGGCAATGCGTCCGCCTGCTGCGGGGAGACTTCGGCACTGTCCACACCGTCGCGCCCGACCCCGTCGCCGTGGCGGAGAGCTTTCGGGACGCGGGCGCAAACGTGCTCCATGTCGTAGACCTCGACGGCGCGAAAGACGGGGTGCGCAGAAACGCCGCGCTGGTCAGCGCGATTGCGCAGGCCGCGAAACCGGCTAAAGTCGAGCTGGGCGGCGGTTTGCGGCGGATAGAAGATTTGGAGGAAGCGGATCAACTCGGCGTATGGCGCTTCGTAATCGGTTCGGCGGCGCTGACCGGCCCGGACTTTGTAAAAGACGCGGTAAAACGCTACGGCGGTGAGCGGATCGCCGTCGGCATCGACGCGAAGGACGGCAGAGTACGCGCCCACGGTTGGACAAAAGACTCCGGGCGGGACGAGCGGGAGTTTGCGCGTGAGGTGGCGTCTTGGGGGGTGCAGACCGTCATCTACACCGACATCGCCGCCGACGGAGCGCTCGCGGGACCGTCGTTCGCGCGGCTGACAGCGCTGCGGGAAGCCGTTCCGGAGCTGTTTTTGGTTGCGAGCGGCGGCGTTACAACGGTTGAAGACGTGCGCGCGCTGAGGCAGCTCGGAGCCGGAGCCGCCATTGCCGGGAAAGCCGTCTACACCGGCGACCTTCCCCTTGCCGGCGCGATCTTTGAAGCCCGTTACGGGCAGCTGTTCGACCGCGCGCCGCTGCTGCCCGCGATCATCCAGCACCAAAGCACAAACGAGGTGCTGATGATGGGCTACATGTCGCCCGAATCGCTTCGCCTGACGCTGCAAACAAAGCGGGTGACCTTCTTCTCGCGCACCCGCCAGACACTGTGGGTCAAGGGGGAAACTTCGGGGAACTTCCTAGACGTTGTGTCTATGTCCGCCGACTGCTACCACAATTCGCTGCTGATTCGCTGCAATCCGCATGGACCGACTTGCCATACCGGGCGCAGCAACTGCTATTTTAACGACATTCCGTTGGGAGGTTGAGAGGGTTGGACAGTCTGGAACAACTATATCTAACGATAGATAGCCGTAAGAACGAACCGATGCCCGGTTCGTATACCAACTATCTCTTTGAGCAAGGGCTGGACAAGATCTGCAAAAAGGTGGGCGAGGAGTGCGCCGAGACGATCATTGCCGCGAAAAACGGAGACCCTGCGCCGCTGATCGGCGAAGTCTCCGACGTGATTTACCATCTGCTGGTGCTGCTTTGTCAACAAGGCGTGCCGTGGAGCGCGGTTCGCGATGAGCTGGCTCTGCGCAGTCAAAAAATCGGGAACAAGAAGGAGCGGCGTGAGGTTGACCGAAACACTTGAGCGCTGGGAAGCGTTGAAAGCGTCCTGCCTTGCCTGCGACCGCTGTGCGCTGGCCGAAGGACGCACACAGGTGGTCTTCGGCGTCGGCGACCCGAAGAGCGAGGTGCTGATCATCGGCGAGGGACCCGGGCAGGAGGAAGACATGCGCGGGGAGCCGTTTGTCGGACGCGCCGGGCGGCTGCTGGATGTGATGCTGGCGTCGGTAGGGCTGCACCGGAGCAAACTCTACATCGCGAACATCGTCAAGTGCCGTCCGCCGGGCAACCGCGATCCGCTCAATATGGAGCAGGACGCGTGTATCCCGTGGCTGCGGGAACAGACCAAGCTGATCCGCCCAAAAATCATTGTCTGCCTCGGGCGCGTCGCCGCGATGCGGATTATCAAGCCGGATTTCAAGATCACAAGCGAGCACGGGCAATGGTTCGACAAAGGCGGCTACCGCATGATGGCGCTGTACCACCCCGCGTTTCTGCTGCGCGACCCGCGCAACAAGCCGGATACCTTCGCCGACTTAAAACGCCTCGAGGAAAAAATGCGCGAGGTGTGCGAATATACCCTGCCGGACTGAGTAAGAACAGGTTCTAAACCATTTCTGTAGGGGCGACCGTCCCCGGTCGCCCGCGAACGCGCGAACTATGCACCTGCGAGGTTGTATCCCCACAGGCGGGACGACCCGCGGGCGGATACCCACAGGCGGGATGACCTGCGGGCGGGATGAATCCAAAGGCGGATAACACGCGGGCGGATACCCAAAAGGGGATGACCTGCGGGCGGATACCCAAAAGGGGATGACACACGGACGGATACCCAAAAGGGGATGACACACGGGCGGGATGAATCCAAAGGCGGATAACACGCGGGCGGGATGAATCCCGCCCCTACTTCAGCAACCCGCCTTCGGCGGGGTTGTTTCGCATATCCGCCTGTAAGCGGAAATACAGGTCGATGATGTCGCGCGCAATCGGCGCGATCGTCGAGCCGGCGCCGCCCTTTTCCACCACGACGGCAACCGCGATCTGCGGTTTGTCGGCGGGCGCGTACGCGACAAACACGCCGTTGTTCGGTCTGCCGCCCACCTGCGCCGAACCGGTCTTGCCCGCCACGGGAATCTCAAAATCGCGGAACACGCCGTAAGCGGTGCCGCCGTATTGGGTAACGGCGCTCATGCCCTCCTGAAGCGCCGCGATGTTCTGCGGCTGCATGCCGAGCGTCAGCGCCGCTTCCGGCTTTGAAACGTGGTACTCGTAGGTGTAGTCGTAGCTGAGCACTTCTTTGAGCAGGTGCGCTTTGTAGCGCGTGCCGCCATTCGCGATTGTGGCGGCGTAGTTGGCCAGCTGAACCGGCGTAAACTGGTTGTTTTCCTGCCCGATCGCGGCGGAGAGGGTATTGCCGTCCCACCATTCGGTGTTCAGCGCTTCCGCCGTCTGCGGGTTCGCGACCCAGCCCAGCGTATCCCGGCTCGTGTCCTCCAGTTCCACGCCGGTGGGTACGCCCAGCCCGAAGCGGTTCGCCCAGTTGGTGATCTCGCTGATGCCGGTGATCCGCCCGGTTTCAAAGAAGTAATAGTTGCAGGAAACCTTGAGCGCGTCGCACACGTTCACGTGCCCGTGGGAACCGGTGCAGCTCGGCTGCGGGAACGGGTAAAAGGTGTATTTCACCCGGTCGAAGACGGTGGAGGAGGGCGTAACCGTGCCGTTTTCCATCGCCGCCGCCGCCGTCACCATCTTAAAGGTGGAGCCGGGTGCGTACGTGCCGTTGATGGCGCGGTTGTAGAGCGGCTTCAGCGGGTCGTCGCGGAGCGCCGCAAAGTCTTCCATAAAGGTGCGGGCGCTGTAGGTCGGGTAGTTCGCGGCGGCGAGCACCTCACCGGTGTTCGGGTTGATCACGGCGGCGGCGGCGGCTTCGGCTTCCTGTCCTCTCAACGGTTCCCCGGTTTCCACGAGATTTTGAACGCCTTTGGCCAACAGCCATTCCAGCTCCTCCTGAAAGCGGATGTCGATGGTCAGGAACACATTTTTTCCCGCTTCGGGAGCGGCGGTCTGAACCGCTTCCACCACCCGCCCTTCCGGGGTCACGGTTTCCGCCCGAACCCCGGCGATGCCGCGCAGCCACGGCTCAAACGCTTTCTCCACACCCTCGATACCGACCAGCTCGTCCAGCCGGTACCCTTCGTACGCCTCCGCGTCCTGTATCGGACCGATGCGCCCCAGAATCGGGCCGGCGGCGTCGGTGTGAATCTCCCGCGCCGTGACCGGGACGACGTTGATCCCCGCGAAACGGTTTTCCGAGATGATCGCGATCAGCTCCATCGGCACGTCAGACGCGAACGTATAGGCGGGTACGCGGAGATAAGGCTTGGTGACCTCGCCGGATGCTTCGTCCCGCACGACAAGCCCCGCCTGATAGCGCAGGTCGATCTCGTACAGAACCCCGGCGACGAGCCGCGCCTGATATACGGATAGCCCGTTGAGCAAGCCGGAAGCGCCTTTCGTTTCGCCGGTCATGCCGTATTCGTCGAAGAGCCTGTCCATCAGCTCTGTGGCGGAAAGCCCGTCCGGCCAGTCTTTTTTCAGGCGGTAATGATCGAGATACTCTTTCTGATCGGGGGTCATTTCGGTATACGCAAAGGGCGGCAGCGTCACCGGCAGCAGCGTCTGTTCATACGCCACACCGCTAACGTCGGCGGCGCGGATGAGCCGCGAAATAACCTCCGCCTGCAGCCCGCCGCGAAAGAGCGCCGCGCGGTCAACGCTGACGTTGTAGGCCAGTTTATTCGTGACGAGCGCCCGCCCGTAGCGGTCAAAGATTTCGCCGCGCGTCGCCGGGACAGACACGCTTCGGGACACGGTGCGCAAGCTCTCCGGTTCGGGGGCGGCGCCCTCCGAAAACTGCAGGCTTGCGAGCCGCAGCCCCATGATGAACGCGAGCGCGACGACCAAAACCGTCATCGCGATCAGGCGGAAGGTTAATTTATAGCCCCCCAACGTTCAGCCCTCCTCTGTAAATAACCGCGAAACCCCCCGGAACAGCGGATAAAGCGGCAGCAGGCACACGATACCCGCCAGCGCCTCCGGCAGTCCCACCGTTAGGAACGCCGCCCATATTGTTCTGCCGGGGATCAGATAGAAGATCAAAAACAGCAAAAACTCGATCAAAACGGCGCTCACCGAGGTGATCAGCAGCGCCGACCAGAATGTCTTCTGCAAAATCCGCACGCACAGCAGCCCGGTGACAATGCCTGCGGTCATCAGCGTCAGCGCGAACAGCGCCTCCACCGTCGGCGTCATCGCGTCGCAGAGCAGCCCGCAAATCAAACCGGCGGCGCCTCCGCCGACCGGTCCGGTAAAGATCGCCAGCGCGACCACGGCGGGCACCGAGACAAGCGCGTTCGGAACCGCCGGAACCCGCGTCAGCGCTTCCGTTTGCAGCACCGCCGCCAGCACGGTCAATACGCCGAAGCATATCCCTTTTAAGAGGCGTTGAATCGTCATAAGCGGGAGCGTTTGTTGCGCGCCGGTTTTGTCCGGCGCGGGTAACGCGCGGAGACACGGTATGTCCCCCGATAGATACCCTTATTTCTCATCATGGTAATCCAGCACGATAAACACCTGCGTCAGCGCGTCCAGATCGGCTTCGGGGGTCAGCGCGGCGTACTCCGCCTGCCCGGACGGTTCCGTCTGCACCCCGACGACCCTGCCGAGCGGAATGCCGGGCGGCACCACGCCGCCCTGCCCCGACGTCATCACCAAGTCGCCGTATTGGATGTCGCTGCCCAGCGGCAGATATGTCAGCCTCAGGTGACCTTCGCGCATCAGCGTCCATTCGCCTTCGGCGACAGCCGTCTGCCCGGTGCGCTCCACCTTGGCCCCGGCGGAGAAGACCGTGTCGATCACCTGCGAGACGGTAGCCCAGCCGTTTCCGACCTCGGTAACCATCCCGGCGAGATACCCTTCGGCGGTCAGTACACACTGTCCCGGCTCGAACCCCGCCTCGCTGCCCTTGCTCAGCGTGTACAGCCGCTCCCACGCCGAGGGGTTGCGATCGGTGACCAGCGCGGTCTCGAACGCGAAGCCGCGGTCGCGCAGGTTCAGCCCCAGCAGAATACGCAGCCGGTCGTTCTCGTCCGCCAGCTCGTCGGCGAGGCGCTTTTCGTCTTCCATATTCGCCACATACACGCGCAAACTTTCGTATTTCGCCAGGAGATCCTCATATTGCGCGACCGCGTCCGAACGGTTTTGAAAGTAGTCGGAAACCGACCCGATCAGCGTGTGCAGCGGGCGGAAGACCGTGTTGATCGCGCCGGAAACGGGGGAGGTGCGCCCTTTGGTGAAGAAGGAAGCCACCGCCATAGACAGCACGAACAAGACGGCGAGGATCACGACGAAGGCGGCTTTATGTTTTGCGATCCATTTCATCTTGGGCAACCCCTTAAAAAACTCCCGATTATATCACTCGGGTCACTCTATGCAGGAAGGGGGGGCGAAGCCGCCGATACGGTGCTTTCTAACCTATGGGAACAGGTTCTTACAGCAGTATATCTATCCCAAACCGCTCCAGCATTTGCGCGAGCAGGCAGACCGGCAAGCCCATCACCGTGTAGAAGTCGCCTTCGACGCGCTCGACCAGCGCCGCGCCGCGCTCCTGGATTCCGTAAGCGCCCGCTTTATCCATCGGCTCGCCGGTCGCGATGTAGGCGCGTATCTGCGCGCCGGTCAGGCTGCGGATTCGCACGGCGGCAGAATCCACGCGGGTAATCGCGTCCCCGCCCCGCATCGCGGTAACGCCCGTAAAGACGGTATGCGCCGTCCCCGAAAGGGAGCGCAGCATACGGAACGCGTCTTCCTCATCGTTGGGTTTACCCAAAACAGAGCCGCCGCATACCACCAGCGTGTCCGCCGCGATCACAACCGCGCCGGGGCGGCGGGCGGCCGCGTCCTCCGCTTTGCGCCGGGAGAGCGCCGCGACGGCTTCTTCCGCCGGAAGGTCACACGTTTCGTCCACCTGCGGCAAAACCACTTCGTACGCCAGCCCGATCCGGCGCAGCAACTCCGCCCGGCGGGGCGAAGCCGAAGCCAAGACAACTACAGCCATCTGCGTCTGTGCTCGCCGGGCGCGTAAAACCCTGTGGTGGTGGTGTGCGGTTCGTAGTCGCCGCGCCCGAGGTAGGCATTCGCGATCTGTACGCACTCTTTCGCGTTTTCGGTGGTGAAGTCCAGCCGCACCGCCCACAGGCCGATGTGCCGCCACTGCTTCTTATACGGTTCCAGCCAGAGTTTATGACTGTCGTACACCAGCGTACCGTGCCCGCTCTCGCGCACCAGCGGCAGAAGACCGCCCTTGCCGTCGGACAGCTCGTTGTTCATGTTGTCGCAGGAACACACACCGCTTCGCTTGCGGATCAGGCACTGCCGCGTGAGCAGAAGCGGCAGCCTGCCGTATACAATCATCTCGGTGTCAGCCACGTGGTTCAGCGCCCGGATCTCCTCCAGCGTCATCCACGGAGCGAGCGTACAGGAGATCACGCCTATTGTTTTCGCGTGGCGGAGCGTCTGGGCGTTCGCGGCGTTCCAGTCGGCGCGGGGCGTAAAGCTGTGGCGAAGCGCCAGAACGGCCTGCCCCGGGCTGTATGTAAGCGCTTCGCGGAAGCCGATGTCGTGCAGGCGCTTGAGCCTCGCGCCGACTTCGTTCCGCTCGTTTTCCTGAATGATGCGCGGAAATACCGCGACCGGCACGGTTTCGCTTCGTACCAAATCCTCGGCGCGCAACGGGTCGCCGGAGGCTTCGCCCAGCGGCACGTAGAGGCGTTCGGGCGGCAGGCGGAGCAGCTCGGGTGTCACCTGCGCGATCTTCGCGACTTTGACGGTGACACAGGGTTTGTCGGCACGGGGGAGCAGACGGGCTTCCGGGGTATAGTGCCCCGGGGGGTGATCCGGCAGAGCCGAACGCTGTTCGCCCAATTGTTCCAGCGCCCGTTCGCGCAAGCGCGGCGCTTCGCCCGCCGCGATGCGCAGACCGCCGCCGATTTGAGTCCGCGCGTCCTTACAGACATACGGGGCGGGCGTTTCGTGCCATACCGCGTTGAGTTCTTCGCCGCTTGTGGGAGCGGCGGCGTCACGCGCCGGAACGCTTCCTTCCACAAACAATGTGTGTTTTTGATAGTCGTCCACCGCCAGACGGAACGGTTCCCCGTCGGCGGCAAGGGCGAGGAAACGCACGGGAATACGGGCTTCGCGCGCTTCGTGCCGTTCGGTTTCCCAAAACCGTTCGTTGCGGGTCAGAGGCTGGACGTCGCGGGTAAAAATATCGCCGACGCTGGTATAGGGCGCGTCGGTCGGCGCTTCGCGCCCAAGCGCGGCAAAAGCGCCGTGTACGGAGCGTTCTTCGTAATATTCACCGTTCGCGGCGGAGCGGGCGACGCGGGTGAAGAACCCCACGGCCTCCGGCGAAGGATCGGGCACAAGCATTTGGGCGGTGAGGCGGGGAAGCTCCCGCATATGCCCCAGCAGGCAGAAATCGCGTGTTTTGAGCAGCGCTTTCCCGTCGTCTCCGGCAAAGACGGTGCTCCGGCAGACATAGGCGCAGGACTGCAAGCCGTGTTCTTTGCCGAGCAGGCAGGTGTTGGGGTCGCCGCACGGGCAGAGAGGGCAGAGCACCCACACCGCGAGCTGGATTTGCGAGGTCTTTTGCAGCGACAGGATCGTCTCCGAGGGCAGAAACGGCGACAGCACGGCGCGGGAACACCCCTGCGAAGCGGCGTAATGGATGTCGTCCGCGTTGTGGCAGGGCGCTCCCCAGATGATCGAACACCCGGGCGCGGCGCTTCTCGCCATATGTAAAAGCCCCGCGTCGCCCGCCGCAACGCCGTACAATCCCAGTGGATACAGCGTTTGCAGCAGCGCGGCGCGGCGGTTTAACTCGGCGTCGGCGCAGGAACGGGTAAAATCCAGCGTCAGCGCCGTGCCGCGCGAGCGCGCATACGGAAACAGCTCTGTCAGCGCTTCCGCCGGGATGGCGGGCGCGAGCAGAACCTCATCCGCGCCGTTTTGGATCGCCGAGACAGCCGCATCGTACGTCCCGGCGGAGACAACCAGTTTCATAGCACCTCTAAATCTGTTTTTTTAACCTGCTGATTTCGCGGCGGGCTTCGGCCAGCTCGCTTTTTAACTTTTGCGTTTCGTCGAGGTATGTCTTGACCTGCACGCGCAGGTGGTCGGCCGATTCCAGCGCCTTTTTGGCGCGGTCGGCCGCGTTGAGGGCTGCCAGCACGGAAGCGTCGCTCATCGACAGATGCACTTCACCCATGACGTTTTGGATGTCTTTATCCACTTCTGCCGCGATGCCGCGCACATACGCCTCCGATTCCTCCGAAACCAACGTGAAATCATGCCCCGCCACGGTTATGGAAATCTTGCTTTTCATCAGGCGCACCTCTCGCTCTCCGGTTAACTTGACCGCTTGTCCTATTTACTGTATAGTATAACATGAAAATTATCTTCTGGCAACGAAAAATGAGGGGGATTTTTATGCGGGTTCCGCGGCTGCTCGCCATACACGATCTCTGCGTTTTCGGGCGCTGCTCGCTGAGCGCGGCGGTTTCGGTGCTGTCGGCGCGGGGCGTGCAATGCTGCCCGCTGCCGTCCGCCTTGTTCCCCGCGCCGACGAATTACCCGGGCGTTACGATGACCGATCTGTCCGAATACGCGGCGGGGAATCTTGAGCAGCTGAAAACGCTGGATACGCGGTTTGACGCGATCTACAGCGGGTATCTCGCGAACACGGCGCAAGCGGCGCTGGTCGGGCGGGCACACGACGCGTACCCGGACGCGCTGCGCGTCGTCGACCCGGCGATGGGCGACAACGGGCGGTTGTATCGAACGATTGATAAACCTCTGACCGAAGCCATGAAAACCCTCGCGGACGGCGCGAACCTGATCACCCCCAACGTCACCGAAGCCGCGCTGCTGCTGGGCAAACCCGCCGGCAGCGCCCCGGCAGACGAGGGTGAACTGGAGCAGTGGCTGCGCGCTCTCTCCGGCGGCGGGCGTTCGGTTGTTCTGACCGGCGCGTCGTTCCGCGAAGGCGAGATCGCCGTCGGCTGGGCGGAGCGGGGCGCAGCCGGTCTGTTCCGGCACCCCCGGACGGGAGCGGGCTATCCCGGCGCGGGCGATCTGTTTGCCTCCTATCTGCTCGCCGAGGTGCTGCACGGCGCGGCGCTCGGCGCGGCGGCGGAAGCCGCCGCGCGGTTTACCGGCGAATGCGCCGCCGAAACCGTCCGCCGGGGAACCGACCCGCGCGAGGGACTGCTGTTCGAGGCGGTGCTGAAAAAAACCTCGGTTTATTCGAGGGACTGAATTGACGCTCTCACCCCAACAGCGGCAGAGTTAACGATACCGACCCGCCCAGCAGGGTGAGGTCGCTTTCGCTGTGCGTCACGACGATCAGCGTCCGCCCGCCCAAACTGCGGCGGATGGCGGCGGCGGCGGTTTGCTTGACCGCTTCGTCCAGCCCGGTAAACGGTTCGTCCATCACAATCAGTTCCGAAGGAGCCGCGATCGCGCGAAGCAGGGCGGCGCGGCGCTTCATCCCGCCAGACAGCTCGTGTACGGGCGTTTTTTCGTCCAGCCCCATCTCTTCGATGAGAGAACGCAGGGCGTTTTTTTCGCGCGCGCGCGGCGCGGCGATGCGGATATTCGCGCCGACCGAAGCGCGTTCGCACAAACGGTCTTCCTGAAAAACGGCGCTGACGGCGGCGGTGTTGACCCCGGAAACAGCCCCGGTATCCGGGGCGGTCAGCCCGAGCAGGATATTTAAAAGCGTCGTCTTGCCGGAGCCGGACGGTCCGGTCAGCCCGTGAACGCCCCCCGCGGCGAAGGTGTGCGAGAGCTTGTCCAGCACCCGCTTGCCGCCGAACGATTTGCCGATACTTTGCAAAACAATGTCACTCACAGCGCCCGCCCCCTTTCCAGCGCCCGCGCCGCGCGGCGGATGAGAAAGCGGATCAGCTTCTCTAAAAAGTAACAGAGCAGCATGACGGCGATCGTCCACGCGAACAGGTTCCGCATGTCCAGCGTGATCTTCGCCTCGTACAGGCGGGAACCGATCGCGCCCTGCGGCAGACCGATCACCTCGGCGGCGACGCCGGATTTCCACGCGATGCCGACCCCCACGCCGATTACCGAGACGAGGTAGGGCAGGGTCTGCGGAATATAGATATACCGAAGCCTGTGAAGCGGCGCGATACGGAACACAGAAGCCATTTCCAGCAACTTCGCGTCGGTTTGGCGCAGCCCCTCCAGCAAAGCCTCGTAGACGACAGGGAGGGTCATCAAAAAGGTGATGATCAGCGACAGGCTGCGGGTGCTGAGGAAAATCAGGCATAGAATGGTGTAGGACGCAACCGGCACCGATTTCACCGCGCTGATCAGCGGCGCGAGCAGGACATAGACCGCTCCGAACCGGTACGCCAGCGCGGCCAGAGCCGAGCCCGCGGCGAGCGACAGAAGAAACCCGCCCATGATCCGCGCCATAGAGAACCCCGCCGTGCTCCAAAAAGACGGTTCGCGCAGCATCTCCCAGAGCCGCGCGGCGGCGGCGAGCGGCGACACAAGTAAAATCTCCTCCCCGATCCGCATACTCGCCAGCTGCCATACGCAGAGCCAGAAGAGGGCGCAGAGCGGGATCCACAGACGCCTGTTACGGAACATAGTAAAAATCGTCGCCGGGCAGCGCCCCCCCGACCGATTCGGGCGCGTCGTCAAACATCACTTTGAGGAACGCGGAGAGGGTTTCTCTCATCTCCGCCCCTTCGATAAAGGTGAGGTGGCATTTCGGGATGGCGCGCTCCGCGACGCTCGCCGGGGCGATCCCCGCTTTCTCCACCAGCGGGGCGGCCTCCGCCGGGTTGTCCGTAACCCAGCCGACTGAGGCGCGGCACGCGTCCAGCGCCGCCCCGACGTCCGCCTCGCGCTCCAAAAACTCCGTCCGGGCAATCAGCACGCCGATCACCAGCGTCCCCGCGCCGTCCAGCTTCCCCCACTCCTCGGTGAGGTCAATCGCCTCGCGCAGCCCCGGCACGGTATCGCCCGCCGTGGTGACAAACGGCTGCGGCAGCATCGCGACGCCGCCGTTCAGTTTCAGGTGCGCCACAACTTCGGCCGGTTCGTTCTTAAACTCCAGCGTCAGGTCGGTCTCCGGGTCAAGACCGTATTCCCGCAGAATGCGGCGCAGCGTATACTCCGGCGTATTGCTCTTGCCGGTCGCGAACACCGTTTTGCCGCGCAGGTCTTCGACGGTTTGAATCTCGCCGCCGGTTTCGACGATATAGGTCAGCCCCAGCGTGTTGATGGCGAGCACCCGCACCGCGCCGCCCGTCTTTTGGTACAGCGTCGCCGCCAGATTGACCGGAATCGCCGCCATATCCAATTCGCCCTTTACGATCATCGGCACGATCTCGTCGGCGGTGACGACGCTGAACGCCGCGCTTTCCGCCGCATCCTCGATGTATTTTACCATGCCGATTGTCGTCGCGCCCTTCAACGCGCCGACGCGCACGGGCGCTTTCGCCTCGGACGGTGAGGGAGAGCCGCAGGAGCATAAGAAGAGAAGGGGAATGAGAATGAAAACAAACCGTTTGTGCATTTTGAACATACCTCCCTGTATAAATCCCCGCTTCGCGGTGCCGCCGTGATTATACCACAACCCGCCCGGCCGCGCAAACAGAACCTGTTAAACACATAGCGGCAGAAAAGAATCCCCTAAAAAAGTTCTAAACGGACAACCGAATCACTATTGACTTTTTGTTAAAAATATATTAAAATTAATGACACGCCTTGTGCGGGTATCGGCATTGTGCTGAATTTTCCGCTTCGTAGCGGCACTGAGCTTACTAAGAGGGGGCTATCGAATGACTCGGAAACGGCGCGTGTTACAAACGCTGGCTGTTTTCACAGCGTTCGTCCTGCTGGGGTCGTCGTCACTCGCGTATGGTTATACGGCGGGGGAAAAGACGCGCCTGGAGTACGAGGACATCTTAGAGGGTTACTCCGTCGACGAATCCATCCCCACCTACCGCGATTACATAGACCGGCAGCCGCAAAACCGGCCGTCCGGCGTGATCGAAATCGACGCGGCGGGTTACGCGCGGTACGAAGAAGGCGGCGCGGAAGCGGAGCCGGAAATCTACGCCGATTACGAGGGGCAAACAGGCGACAGCGTACTGACCGAGGAAGACGCGGTCATTGAGTACACGTTCACCGTTCCGGAGGCGGGGCTGTACGACCTCTCTCTGCTCTACTTCCCGGTGGAGGGCAAAAGCTCCGAGATTCAGCGCTCGTTATTCCTGGACGGCGTTCTGCCCTTCCGCGAGCTGTCTACGGTGGAGTTCGAGCGGCAGTGGACAAACACGGTCGCCGAAGAAGCCCGGGAAGCCGGACAGAGCGCGCCGGTCTGGCCGAAGGACAACCAGGGCAACGACCTCAAGCCCAAGATGATCGAGATCCCCGAGTGGACGGAATCTCTGCTCTATGACAGCGACGGATACATCACCGACAACCTCTCGCTGTACCTCACCGAGGGCGAGCACGTGCTGACCCTCATGTCGATGCGCGAACCGATGCTGCTCCGTAAGTTCACGTTTCAAAACACCGAGCCGCTCCTCTCCTACGCCGAAGTGCTGGCCGGGTGGGAAGCCGCCGGAGCCAAAGACGTGTCGTCCGAAGCGCTCGTAACGGTTCAGGGGCAGAACGCGGTCAAGACCTCCTCTCAGATGCTCTATCCCGACCAAGACCAGTCCTCGCCCACAGTCAGCCCCTCCAGCGCGAAACTGCTGCTGAACAACACAATCGGCGGGCAGTCGTGGCGGATTGCGGGTCACTGGATCGAATGGGAATTCGACGCGCCGGAGAGCGGTCTGTACGAAATATCCGCCCATGTGCTGCAGAATTTTTCGCGCGGTATTTACGTGTCGCGCAAAATCTACATCGACGGCAAAGTGCCGTTCGCGGAGTTTTCGGAATACGGTTTTATCTACCGCCAGAACTGGACGATGGAAAAGCTCACGCAAAAAGAAGGCGACCCCTACAAGATTTTCTTGGAAGCGGGACGGCACACCGTCCGTATGGAAGCGGTGCTCGGCAGTTTCTCCGAGATCATCAGCGTGGTGCGCGAAGCGGTGTTCGAGCTGAACCGTATCTACCGGAAAGTCATCCGCCTGACCGGCGTGAGGCCTGACCGGAACCGCGACTATCAGGTGGCGTACAGTCTGCCCGAACTCAAAGGCGAACTGGTCGCCGTGCGGGACAGCCTGCAATGGTCGATCGACGAGCTTCAGAGAATCGCGGGCAAGCGCAGCGACCGTGAGCGCGTCCTGAAAACGATGATCATCCAGCTCAACGAGCTGATCGAAAACCAGGAAAGATTCTCCAAAACGGTCGCCTCGTTCCGCATCAACATCCGCGCCTGCGGCACGTGGCTCACGCAGGCCATCGATCAACCCCTGCGGGTGGATACGATCACCTTCCACGCGCCCGGCAAGAACATGAGCGCGCCGAACGACAACATCTTTGCCGGCATTTGGTACGAAATCTCCCGCCTCTTCTATTCGTTCGTGATCGACTACAACCAAATCGGCAACATCTCCGAGGAAGAAGACACGGAATCGGTCACCCTCTGGATCGGCTCGGGGCGCGACCAGGCCAACGTCATCAAAAACCTGATCGACGAAACGTTCACCCGCGAAACCGGCATCGGCGTCAACGCGATGCTGGTCGATATGGGCACGCTTTTGCAGGCGACGCTTGCGGGGCAGGGACCGGACGTCGCGATACAGGTCGCGAACGACCTCCCCATGAACTACGGGCTGCGCAACGCCGTGCAGGATCTTACGCAGTTTGAAGACTTGGACGAGGTGCTGACGCGGTTCCGTCCGAGCGTAATGGAGGCGTTCACCTACGACGGCGCGGTTTACGCCCTGCCGGAAACCCAGACCTTCCCGATGATGTTCTACCGCAAGGACATCATGAAAGAGCTGAACCTCGAAGTCCCCAACACGTGGGACGAAATGAAAACCACGCTGGCCGTGCTCGCCAACAACATGATGGAGCTGGGAATGCTGCCGACCGAGCAGATCTTCTCGATGATTCTCTACCAAAACGGCGGGGAGTACTATAACGAAGACGCCACCCGCTCCGCGCTCGACAGCGATCAGGCCATCAACGCCTTCAAAAAGTATACCGAGTTCTACACCGACTACAAACTCGACAAAGACACCAGCGTCGAGGAACGCTTCCGCACCGGCGAGACGCCGCTGATCATCAACGACTTCTCCTTCTATAACACGCTCCAAGTTTCGGCTCCCGACATCAAGGGTCTGTGGGGCTTTGCGCCCGTGCCCGCGACGGTTCAGGAAGACGGCTCCCTCGACCGTTCGGTCGGCAGCTTCGGTTCGGGCTGTATCATCATGAAATCCGACAATACCCCCGAAAATTCCTGGGAATTCATCAAATGGTGGACAGACGCCGAAACGCAGACGCTGTTCGGGCGCGAGATGGAAAGCCTGATGGGCGCGGCGGCGCGCCACCCGTCGGCCAACATCGAAGCGTTCGCGCAGCTGCCGTGGCCGGTTGCCGACTATCAGGCGCTGAACAGGCAATTCGATTCGGTCAAGGGCATCCCGCAGGTGCCGGGCGGCTACTTCAGCTACCGCAACGTCAACAACGCGTTTTACGCGGTCGTCACCGGCAGCTCGGTGATCGGGTCGGCTGAAACGGTCTTTGAGTTCCCGCGCGAGGCGCTGACCGACAAAGTCATCCTGATCAACGACGAAATCGACTTCAAACGGGAAGAGTTCGGGTTGACTCTTTACGAAGACGGGATAGGGGGCGAATAACTTGACGAAGCAGAAAGACCTTCAAAAGCCCTTTGTCGGGACGCTGATGGCCAAAAACCGCATCTCCTATATTATGATTGCGCCGTATTTCCTGCTCTTCACGCTCTTTACGATCTTGCCGGTCATCGCGTCGATGTTCATCTCCCTGACCTATTTTAACATGCTGGAAGCCCCGCAGTGGATCGGGTGGTCAAACTACCTCAAACTGCTGCTGGAAGACGACATCTTTGTCCTCGCGCTGAAAAACACGCTGATCTTCGCCGTCATCACCGGGCCGATCAGCTATATCCTCTGCCTGCTGTTCGCGTGGATTATCAACGAATTCAAAGGCAAGCTGCGCGCCTTCCTCACGCTGATCTTCTACGCGCCGTCCATATCGGGGCAGGCGTACCTGATCTGGAACATCATCCTCACCGGCGACCGTTACGGTTACCTGAACGGCTTCTTGCTGCAATACGACTTCATACAGGAACCGATCCTCTGGATGCGGACGGCGCAGTACATCATGCCGGTGCTGATCGTCGTACAGCTCTGGCTGAGCCTCGGCACAGGCTTCCTCGCGTTCATCGCGGGTCTGCAAACAATCGACAAGTCGCTCTACGAGGCGGCCGCGATCGACGGCATTAAGAACCGCTGGCAGGAGCTTTGGTTCGTAACCCTCCCCGCGATGCGCCCTCAGCTGATGTTCGGCGCTGTCATGCAGATTACCGGGGCGTTCGCCGTGGCGGACATCTCATTGCAGCTGGCCGGCAACCCCTCGGTCGGGTATGCCGGAGCGACAATCGTCACGCACCTTTCCGACTACGGCGGCGTGCGTTTTGAGATGGGGTACGCGTCGGCGATTGCCACCGTGCTGTTTATCATGATGGTGGGAACCAACAGGCTCGTGCAGCGGTTCCTGAGAAGGGTGGGCGAGTAGTCAGATGGTTAAGAGTAAAGCCAGACCGGTCTTCTCCGAGAAGGAGACGCTGCGTGAACGCCTATTCCGCCGCAAGCGCAAGCTCAACCGTTCGCGGGCGGGCAACGTGATGCTGTTCCTCTTTATGGGGCTGTGCGGCGTATTTATGGTCATGCCGCTGGTGATGATCATCAACAACTCCTTAAAACCGCTGGACGAAATCTTCCAGTTCCCCCCCGCGATATTTGTGCGCAACCCCACCTTTGAGAACTTCTCCGACCTGTTTATCCTGATGAGCGACTCATGGGTGCCTTTCTCGCGCTATATCTTCAACACGGTGATCATCACCGGGTGCGGCACCGTCGGGCACGTGATCGTGGCGTCGTTCGCGGCGTATCCGCTGGCAAAGCACAAATTCCCCGGCAAAAAACTGCTGTTTACGCTGGTTATCTTCTCGATCATGTTTACCTATCAGGTCACGATGATTCCGAACTATGTCATCGTCAGCTACCTGCACATCAACAATACCTACTGGGCGCTGATCCTGCCCGCGTGGGGCTACGGGCTGGGGCTGTACCTGATGAAGCAGTTTATGGAGCAGATCCCCGATTCGCTGATCGAGTCCGCCCGGATGGACGGCGCGGGCGAAATCCGCGTATTTTGGAAGATCATCATGCCGAACGTCAAACCCGCGTGGCTCACGCTCGCGATCTTCCAGTTCCAGACGATGTGGAGCAACACCGGCTATCTGTTCCTGCGCAACGAAGAACTGAAGCCGCTGCAATACGCCATGCAGCAGATCACGGCGGGCGGCGCCGCCCGCGCCGGCGCTTCCGCCGCCGTCGCGTTGGTGCTGGCGGCTATTCCGATCACCTTCTTCCTCATATGCCAGTCCAGCATCTTAGAGACGATGACCACCTCCGGCATGAAAGACTAAGGGGGGTTATGATTTTGAAGCGGATTTTACCCTTGGTGCTCGCGCTGGCGGCGTTCTGTACGCTTCCCGTCTTCGCCGCCGTCGATGTGCCGTACGATTCGTACATCTTCAACTACCGCCAATACCTCGAGTTCACGCCTTCGCCGTATATCCCGGACGGCAACGTCTCCGGCGTGAATCTGGGTGTCGGGGCGTTCAGTCTGCCCCGGGGCATTTGCGTCGGACCGGACGGCAGGGTCTACGTGGCCGATACGGGCAACAACCGCATCGTCGTTATGAACCCGGAGATGACCGAGGCCGAGGTCATCACAGGCTTTGCAAACACCGGGGAAGACGGGGCGGCGTTCGACGACACGTTCAACAAACCGTGGGGCGTTACGGTATCCGAAAAAGGGCAGCTCTACATAGCCGACTCCGATAATCACCGCATCGTGGTGCTGGAAGAGGGCGAGCTGGTCAGGATCATCCAAAACCCGGTATCCGAAATGCTCGCGGACGATTATGTCTTTATCCCCTTGGAACTGGGCGTCGATTACGCCGACCGCGTATACGTCATCGGGCAGAGTATGTTCCAAGGCATCATGGTATTCAACGAGACGGGCGACTTCACCGGGTTCTACGGCACAATCCCGGTAACCGTCTCCCTGTGGCAGCGGTTTTGGCGGCTGTTCTCCTCTCAGGAACAGTTAAGCGGCTCGACGCTCTTCATCCCGACCGAGTTCACGGGCGTTTCTGTGGACAAAGAAGGGTTCATCTACGCCTCCTGCATTGATCCGAACGGCACGCAGGCAGCGTTCCGGCTCAACCCCAAAGGTGAGGACGTCATCCAAAAGGGCGAAAACGGCAACCTCGGCGGCGATACCTACCCGGCGCCGAATACGCTGGATTACGGCGGTCCCTCCTACATCGTAGACATCGTCGTGCGCGACAAGGGCATCTACTCGATGCTGGACAGACGGCGCGGGCGCATATTCACCTATGACGACGAGGGAAACCTGCTCTATATCTTCGGAGGGCTTGGCACACAAGAGGGAACATTCCGCCAGCCGTCCTCGATCGCTTACATCGGAGACAGAATCTTGGTTCTCGACACCGACCGGCAGGAAGTTATGGCGTTTAAGGAGACCGATTACGGCCGACTGATCAACGAAGCGGTCGGGCTGCGCTATGACGGCGACGAAAAACAGGCGGTCGAAAAATGGCGCGAGGTGCTGAAACTCAACGAAAACCTCGAACTGGCCAACGTCGGCATCGGGAAAGCCTACCTCACCGAGGGCAACAACAAAGAGGCGATGCGGCACCTGAAGCTCGGCATGAACCGCACCTACTACTCCATCGCGTTCAAGCGCTACCGGAACGACATCCTCAAAGAGAACCTCGGCAACATCCTGACGGGTTTCGCGATTCTGCTGGTGGCACTGTATATATGGCGCTTAATCCGGCGCAGAGGTGCCGGGAAGGGGGATATGGTTTCCGATGAGTAAGTTTTTCAACAAAGAAATCTTTTACTACTACCGGCGCGTGCTGACCAACCCGATCGACAGCTTCTACGAGATCCGCCACCGTGAGAAGGGCAGCGTTCCCCTCGCCCTGATCACCCTTCTGGTGTTCAGCATCTGCTTCACCATGAACCGCATCTTCGCGGGGTTCATCGTCAACCTGACCGACCCGCGCACCGTCAACGGAATCGACGACCTGACAAGAATCTTGCTGCTGTTCGTGCTGTTCAGCATCGGCAACTGGTCGGTCACCTGCCTGAGCGAAGGCGAAGGGCGTTTCAAAGATATTCTCACCGTCGCCGGATATGCGCTGATGCCGCTGATCATCACCTATATCCCCGCGATTATCGTCTCCAACGTGCTGGGCGAAAACGAGGAGATCTTCTACAACATCATCCTCGGTTTCGGCTTCGCCTGGTCGGGGATCCTGATTCTGCTCGGCATCATGACGATCCACAACTACACGATGCTGAAGACCATCGTTACTCTGATCATTACGATTGTCGCCATGCTGATTGTTATTTTCCTCGCGGTTCTGCTCTTTGATATGCTGAACCAAGTGACCGGAATGTTCCGCGGCATATATTCAGAGCTGACGCTCCGATCGTAGGGGGGAGAATCATGAGACTGGGTAAAAAACTGCTTCTGATTCTCCTGGGTGCCGCCGTACTGATCTTCGGCGGGTATCAGCTCTATCTGCACCTGCATTTCCGGATGTACGACGGCTACAAGCAATATATCCAGGAGCGCGGCGGCAACTTTGAAGAGGGCACCCCGTTCAAAGAGCTGGGTGCCGGCGGCAACGTGCCGGATATGGTGCTCGCGGCCGAAAACGAATTCTTAGAGCTGTACTTCAACCCCGAGACGACCAACGCGGCGGTCTACGACAAACGCAGCGGGGAGATCGCCTATGTCTGTCCGCCCAATCCCGACGACGACCCGCTCGCGACCGGACTGAACAACGAACTGCTCAAGTCTCCGATCACGGTAGACTTCTTCACGGCGAGGCGTACGCCCGGTTCCTATAACTCCTATAGATACGCGATCGCGGGCGGACAGTTTACCAACGAGAGCATCCAAAACGGCGTTCGCGTCAACTACAGCATCGGCGACCTGACGCTTCCCACGGGGCTGGTTCCGATTTACCTCGGCGTGGAGCGGATGGCGGAGATATTGCCGAGAATCCCCGACGAGAGAGAACGCGCAAACTTTGAAGCGCGTTATATCGAATCACCCGCGGCGCCGGACGGGTTCCTGGAGCTGCGCGAAGGCGCCCGCGGCGCGGCGAATATCCGCAGACTGACCGAAGCGCTGACAGCGGCGGGTTACACCGATGAAGAGCTGCAAGTCATGATGTCGGAAGCCGGGGTCGAGGGCACTCTGCCGGTCAGTTTCGGCGTATCGCTGGAATACCGTCTGGACGGCGACACGCTGGACGTTCAGGTGCCGACAGACCAAATCACGGAAAACGGCGGCGCGATGGTCGATAAAATCCATATGCTCCGCAACTTCAACGCGGGCGGCAGTGAAGAAGAAGGGTATATGCTGGTGCCCAACGGCGCGGGGTCGTTAATCCGCTTCAACAACGGCAAGACCGGCGCGGAGGATTACCGGCAGGATGTCTACGAACAGGATATGCTGTCCGACGACTACATGGTTTTTGGCAACACCGAAATGGCGCGTTTCCCGGTGTTCGGCATCCAAAAGCAAAACTCGCGCGTCTTTGCCGTGATCGAAGAAGGTCAGTCGTTCGCGCAGGTGACGGCCGGGATCGCCGGAAAGGCCAACAGCTACAATACCGTTTACCCCATCTTCATCGTACGCGGCAGCGCTTCGCTCGCGATGTTCGGCACAACCGGGCTGGAAGCAGACTTGCCGATGGTGGAGAAAAACATATACAAAGCAAACCTCACGGTGCGTTATAAGTTCCTGACCGAGGAATACGACGGCTACTCCGGTATGGCGCGTTACTATCGCGAGAAGTTGGAGAGCGAAGGCGTCCTTGCCGAAAAGGAAAGCGGCGGCGACGTGCCGTTATACCTCGACCTGATCGGCGCGGCGATGGGCACGAAGTTCATCGCGGCGGTTCCCTACGAGGGGATGCTCCCGATGACGACCTATGAGCAGGCCGGCGAGATCGTCAGTCTGTTCAACGACGCGGGCATCCAAAATCAGGTCATCAATTATCAGGGCTGGCACAACAGGGGTTATTATCACGACGTTACCCACAAAATCAAGCTTATCAAGCAGCTCGGAAGCGAAGCCGAGCTGGAGGAACTGTCGTCGCGGCTGGAAGCGCAGGGCGGCAAGCTCTACGCCGACGTGGTTTTCCAAGAAGTGCGGTTCCGCAGCAAAGACTACAATTGGCAGCAGGAATCGTCGCGGTATTACGGCGGCGGCTATGTCGGCGTGTGGGGGCAGGTTGACCCGCTCTCCTATGAGGCCGCGTGGTCGTTCGGGTATGTCGAAACGGTATACGACCTGATGTCTCCCAAGTTTTTACCGCGCTATATCGACTCATTCGTGAAAAACATCGAGCGGTATGACATCACCGGCGTTTCGCTCCGGGATCTGGGCAACACGCTCACCTCCGACCGGAAGCGCACCGAATTTATCGACCGGGAATCCGCCCTCTCTATCGTGGAAGCGCAGCTTGAGAGACTCAACGGCATAGGAAAAGACATCATGGTATCCGGCGGCAACGTTTACGCGTTCAAAGGCGCGGACGACATCATCAACGTCCCCCTCGCGCACAACGAAAGCTACATCGTCGATGAAGAGGTTCCCTTCTACCAAATGGTGGTGCACGGATACATCCCGTACGCCGGGTACGCCGTCAACCGAAGCGACATCAACGACCAAGACGGTATCATACTCCAGCTTCTGGAATACGGAGCCTCGCCGCACTTCACCCTGACCTATGAGGAAGCCAGCGAGATGAAGTACACCGGTCTGAACCGTTTCAACAGCACCTACTATCAAAACTGGACAGACACGGCGGTGAACCTCTACAACACGGTCAATCCCGTCCTCTCCAAGGTCAGCGGCAGCCTGATGGTAACCCATGAGGTTACGCCGGACGGCTTACGGTGCGTCACCTATGACAACGGCGTGCAGATCATCGTCAACAGAACCGTCAGCGATCTGACATATGAAGGCATAACCGTTCCCGCGAGAGGATATGCCGTGAGAGAGGGGGTCGCGGCATGACTACCACCGTTAAAATGAAGCGGCGCGGACTGACGCTGGTGCAAAGGCGTTCGATCAGCGGTCTGATGTTTATATCGCCGTTTGTGATCGGGTTTATAATCTTCTATGTTTTCAGCATCGGCATGACCGTTCGCTTCGCGCTCAGCAATTCAATCGACACGGAAACAGGATTTCAGTTTACCGGTTTTGCCGGGCTTAGGTATTTCAACGAAGCGTTTTCCGTGCATCCGAGTTTCCGGCAGATCCTGACGCAGTCGCTCGGCAACATGATCATCGACGTGCCGCTGATTCTCTTCTTCTCGCTGTTTATGGCGTTGATGCTGAATCAAAAGTTCAAAGGCAGAACGGTCGCGCGCGCAATCTTCTTCCTGCCGGTGCTGCTGAACTCGCCCTCAATCGCGACGGCGCTCTCGACCGCGCAGGGTACCATCATCGGAGGCAACAGTCCGGTTTCCACCGTCGTGATGGACGCGGTCGGCGGAAGCGGCGGGTTTAACATAGACTTCTACTTAGGACTGCTGGGAGACGCGATCCCGCAGACCATTCTGGACTACATCGCCGGAGCGGTCAGCCGGATCAGCACGATTGTCACCTCCTCGGGGGTGCAGATCATCATCTTCCTCGCGGCGCTGCAGTCGATTTCTCCCTCGCTCTACGAGGTGGCGAAGATTGAAGGCGCGACGCCCTACGAGACGTTCTGGAAGGTAACCTTCCCGATGGTGTCGCCGCTTTTGGTGACGAACATGGTTTATACGGTCGTAGACTCGTTCATTACCAGCCAGGTGCTGGATTTGGCGTACCGAACCACATTCAACGACAACAACTACTCGCTCGGCTCCGTATTTAGCCTCGTGAGCATGCTCTCTGTCTGCGGCATCCTGCTGATTGCCGGTTTGTGGGTCTCTAAGCGCACATTCTATCAGAATTAAGGGGGGCGGAACCATTGAATATCATCCATAAAGGGAGATCCCTGTGGGTCAAAGCCAAGAGCGACACCCAACTCCACAACGAAAGAAACAGAATCGTCCGCTCCACCAAGAAGTTCATCATGTCTATTTTCCGGCTTATACTGATTGTGGGTATCGCCTACGTCATCATTTCGCCTCTGATCGGAATCGTGGTCAGTTCGTTCTTCTCCAACGAAGACCAGTACAGCCCGCTTGTCTACCTCATCCCGCAAACGCCGACGCTGGAGCGTTATCAGCTGGCGATTACGCGGCTGGATTATTTCCGCGTCATGGGCAACAACCTGCTCTATGTGGTTTCTTTGACGGTTGTCCAGCTCGCGATCTGCTCAATGGTCGGCTACGGGTTCGCCCGTTTCAACTTCCCGTTTAAGAGGCTGCTGTTCGGCTGCGTGATTGTCATGATCGTTCTTCCGGCGCACACCATCATGCTGCCGCTGTATATGACCTTCCGCAATTTCGACCCGCTGTGGCTGTTCAGCCTGTTCGGCGGGGAAAAGGTGAACCTGCTGTCCACACCGGTGCCGCTGTACCTGCTGTCGATCTTCGGTACCGGTTTGCGCTCCGGTCTGTATATCTACATCTTCAATCAGTTCTTCCGCGGGCTGCCGAAGGAAATCGAGGAAGCGTCGTTCGTAGACGGCGGCGGCACGTTCTTCACCTTTTTGCGCGTGATGATTCCCAACGCCATTCCTTCGATCATCACGGTAACGCTGTTCTCTTTGGTGTGGCAATACAACGATCTGTTCTACGCCAACGCGTTTAACGTAAGCGACAACATCGTACTGAGCAAGCGCCTGAATACGCTGGGCGCGACCATCGCGAACCGCGACCGCGTGGTCGATCCGAATATACAGCAACTGTATGTCTACGCAGGTATAGTGCTGATGATCTTACCGATGGTCATCATCTATGTATTTCTGCAACGACGGTTTATCGAGGGGGTGGAGCGTTCAGGCATTGTAGGATAGCAATTCTCTTCAGCGCGCCAAATCAATTTCTATGAAAGAGGGAAAATGATGAAGACAAAGCATTTCGCGATTCTCCTGGCTGCCTTGCTTATGTTTATGGCGTTTGCGGCTTGCGCCAGCGAACAGGCCGCCTCCCCGACGCCGGACGTAGCCGCCGACTCCCCCACTCCGGCGGATACCGTACCCTCCGAGAGTGGTGACCAGTCGTGGGATCCCAGCCCGGTCGTCAACGAGATCGGTCCCGTGCCGGAAGGCGCCATCGACTTCTCAGACGGCAACATGGGCTATATGGCCATCAACCTGACGCCGGGCGGCGCTGACCCGTCCGAGCTGGAGATCATTGACTTCAATGGCGCGAAAGCCTTGAAAATCAATGTGGTGGAAAACGGCCAGCCGTATTTGGGCATTGACGTGTCCAGCATGTTTGGCGATAAGGTCGCCGACATCCGCTCGATCGAAGCCCGTATCTACGCCGATAACCCGAACGGAGACGGATTCTACGCCATGTCCGGCAACATCCTCACATGGACGGGCGCGGACCTGACAGAAACCGCGTATCTGTGGGGCGTCGCCGTCGAGCGTAATAACCCCAGAACCACCGTCGCCGAGCTGACCAAATTCTTTGAGCCGGGTCAGAAAAACATCGCGATCATCACGAAGACCTACGACGCGATCAAAGACGCCAATACGACCGCCACAACCTCCTATAACGACAGAAAGGCACTGGCGGCGGAAGAAGGCACCGAGTTCACCGAGGAACCGCCGGTTGACCGCCCCATTAACAACGTAATCATTGATTACATCCTGTTCAAAGACGAAGCGGGTAACCCGATGGTACCCGACACCACCGTCTCCTTCGTTCCCCCGCAGGGATTCGGCGACGCGGACAGAACAATGCTCTACGCGCTCGAAGAAGAGGCTTCCATTGACTTCCTGCAGGACGGCGCTACCGGAACCTCCGCAAACTGGGGGCAGGCGGGCAAGGTGCTTGATCTCGACCTCAGCGTGATCCAGCCCGGAGCCGTGTTTACCGTATACTACAAGAGCGAAAAAGCGCCCGAGCTGATCTTCCAGAGTTGGGGAGCGGAGGGCACGGAAGTTCCGGAGTCCGTAACGGCGTTAAACAACTGGGTTAAGGTTTCGCCGTACACAACAAACCTCTCCGGAAACATCGCGCAGTACCGCTATGAAGATATCGTCGCGGCATCCGGCGCGGAAACGTTCGACTGGGTCAACTGCGTGAATATCGGCGACTGGGGCGTAGACCTGACCGTCAACAAATTCTCGGTCGGTCAGCGCACCGCGGAGCTGGGCTATAAACCGTATGTCGCGGGACACGACGGGTATATCGACCTAACGCCTTACAACTCGATCAGCCCCGACGAATATACCCCGTTCAAATCGGTCGGCGCATGGCAACTGAACTTCCGCGTGAATACCACCGTCGTTCCTGAAACCGGAGCGGACTCGGTCGGCGAATTCGAGCCGGAATGGCTCGTACCCGGCGCGTATATCATCGCGTATTATCTCTCCGAAGAAGGCGCGCAGTTCTGCGTCCAGCGTTACGCGACTGAAGACAAATCGGTCAAAGAGATATTCGGCGGCGGCGACGCCATCAACGACCCGCTGGGATTCAGCGACCCGCTGATCGGTATCGACATGATTTCCGCCGAAGCGCTGATACAGGGCTGGATTGACAAAGGCGGTACGGCAGAGGACATCTATACGAATTTGAACGCCTTCTGGATCCAAAACCGCAACAAAGACATGGATCTGTTTAAAGTCGTTCTCTACACACCGAACTTCAACCTCAGCGCTGACGACGCGGCGGCGGAATAATGATAGTTAAAGGAGGCAAAACAGTGAAATTTTCAAAGATCTTTGCGCTCGCGCTCGCGGCGCTCATGCTGCTGACACTGCTCGCCGCTTGCGGCGGAAACAGCGCCACAACCGACGACAATAGCAGCAACGAACCCGGGGGCAATACCGATCCGGGTGACAGCAGCGGCGGCGACAGCAGCAGTTCCCTGCGCTACAATAACACCCGCGACATCTATATCGGGCAGTGGTGGGACAGCGAGTATGACTCCAACACCCTCGAAATGCCCGAAGACGAAGCCGATCCCATGGTAGGTCAGATGCGGCTGGACAACATGCGCGCCATTGAGGAACGCTACAACGTCACCTTCAACTATGTCAACATGACCTTTGACGGCGCGAGGGAATCGCTCAACACCTCGCTGAAGGCGGGAACTCCCGATGTCGATATCTACACGCTCGACACGCAGTTTATGATCATGCCGATCACCAGCGGCTACGCAATCCCCATCTCCGACTACGCGACAGATCCCGCGTACGACATCCTCAACAACGATGAAGCGAAAAACGTGTTCACCCCGATCAACATCGGCGGCATGGACAAAGACTATATCTTCTCCGTAACCCCCACCATCAACCCCAACGCTATGTATATGCTGGGCTTCAACTATGACATCCTGCAAGCCAAAGGTCAGCCCAACCCGCAGGATCTCTACGACGCGGGCGAATGGACATGGCAGGCGTGGATGGACATCATGAAGGCTTGCACCGACACGACCACCGGCACCCCGACCTACGGCTGGAGCGGCGGTCACGTGCGTTTCCTTGAAAACCTTCTCATCTCCAACAACGCGCATATCGCTCTGGGCGAAACCGAAGAAATTACCTCCGCGCCCACCAGAGAAGTTTTTGACTTCATTGACGACATGTACAACATCTCCCAAGTCGCCAAAGCGTGGAGCGATGAAGGCGGAATCTTCTGGGAAAACGGAGACTGGAGCAACAACGATCTCGCGTTCTTCATCTTCATCCCGTGGCTTGCCCAAAACTACGGCGTCTCCCAATCCGAAGACTGCCCCTATGACATCAGAAGCGTACCGTGGCCGACCGGTCCCACCGCCGAAGCACAGGGCGGCGTGAGCGCAACCGTTAACCTCAACGGCAACGTCATGATGATCCCGGTCGGAACCCCCGACCCCGAAATCGTCTTCAGAGTCTATTACGACTTCACCAACTGGTTTGCCGGCGATACGTCGCTTCGCGATGACTGGACCTGGATGGAAGACCTGTTTGGCCCGGATACCCGCGGCTGGGAATACGCGAAAAAGATGTGCGAAAAGGCGCAGTACGACATGTGGAACGACCTCGCTATGACCGATGAAAACGGCAACGGCTTCTACATCGGCGGCATCATGAACGGCTCCGAAACCCCGACCCAATTCACCGAAAAATGGAAAAACATCGTCCAAGACTACATCAACAACGCATTTAACTAAACGCCGCTTTCCCGCCTGTAACAAAAGGAACAGCGGTAAGCAGCCCGATTCCCCGTTTTGCGCACCGCGCAAAACGGGGAATTTTCAACATACCCCTACAGGCACGGCAAACGCATGAATGTCCGTGTCGCACAGGGGCGGTCGTCCCCGACCGCCCGTAACCCCGAAAAATCCCGCAGCCGCGGGCGACCGAAGACGGTCGCCCCTACATGAGGATACCGCTTTTTGTGCATTTTGTCCGTTCATGCGTTTGTCGTGAACCTACAGGACATCGCGCTTGACAATTTAATATGCCCAGCTTATAATAGATGAAAAGGGAAGAAAGAGGGGAAGTTATGAAAAGCAAAACCCTGCCGGTTCTGGCGCTTGGCTTGGTGCTTCTGATGTCGGCGTGTGCCGCGCAGAACACAGCGGTTACGCCGGATACTCCGGGTACGCCGGACGCGGCGTCTGTGACACCGGCGGATACGCCAAGCACGGCGGCGACGCCGGAAGAAGACACAAAAACTCTCGCCTACGCGAACTACGCAAACGCGATGAGCCAGATCACCGCAGCGCCCGGCGGCGAAGACGTGCAGATTGATATGGACATGGACATGCGGATGAATATGTCGATGCTCGATCAAAACATCGCCGTGAATTCAAACGGCAACATCAAAACGATCGTGGAAGACGGAAAAACGAAGTTTTCCTCGGTGATAAACACCGAATCGGACTACGGTTCAAACACGATCGAGATGCTCTACGACGGCGAGAAGATGTACTACGCGGTAGACGGCGTTGAAACGGAGCTTGACGCGTCCGCGTTCGAACAGCAAATGGGAAGTACCGTCAACATGCCCGAATTCGGCATAGACGCGATCAAGTCGTTTGAAACGGCGGACGTACCCGAGGGCAAAAAGACCACCTTCGTGATCGACGGCACGAAAATGACCGGCTATATCATGGAAGCCGCGGGCGAAGAGATGGCGCTCCTTGGCGATATCGGCGACATAACGATGGAAGATATGACAATCGAGGTGGTCACCGCGGAAAACGGCGACCCGGTTTCCGTCGGCATCCAAATGGCGGTGGCGGTCAGCGCCGAAAGTATAGAAGACATTACGATGGACATGAGCATGAAGTTCACAATCAACCAAATCGGTTCCGGTGTCGTGATCGACACTTCCAAGCTGGAAACGGTATAGGCGTTCGCCTATAAAGAATTAACAATCAGGTACCTCTAAAAACCCCCGCTCCGGCTTGCGATGCCGCGCCATAGGCGCCTGTTCGCAAGCGCTGCGCTCGTTTTCGTTCGGCTTCGCCGAATGAAAACATGGGTTTTTAGAGCGACTCATATATAACTGGGGTTTTGATGCCCCAGTTATATATGTGTCCTTCAAATCAGCGGTTTCCCAGTTCGTTGACCTCGTCTGTGATCTCCTGACCGCCTTGAGAAAACCATTCGGTAACAAACGTGTCAAAGTAATCCAGCGGTTTCTCTCCCATCACAATTTGGAGATACGCGGTGCGCTCCAGTGTGCGGAGATTGCTCCATTTTAGCTCCATCGTCGGGGTAACGCCGGGGTAGAACTGATCGGGGAGAATCTTCAGCACCGGGTTGAAGTCCAGCATGATTTGCTTACCCATATAGCTCACAAGCGCGTTCCACGCATCAGCGCTCGTATCTGTGCCGTCGCGGTAGCCGATGATACGTTGAGCCTCAAGCACTTCGTTCTCGGACATTCCAGAGGTGTCGCCGGCTTCGATCTGCGCCACCTGCGCTTTGTTCTTCTTTGCCTCTGTGATGATCTGATCCGACTGACGGACAGTCAGGTTGATCGGCCAGTCTCCCCAACCCAAGCCCGCGACATCTTTATACGCGTCACGAATATTTAACGGGATCACCGATTCAAAGGCATCCACAGCAGGATCGCTCATGAGACACTGTACGTCAGCCAGAAGATTCAAAAGCTGGATTGCCACTTCGGGGTGCTCATAGTCCTTTCGGACGACCATCCACCAGCTGTTGGCGTCTGGGCTGTAAACATTATAGGAGCCTTCGGGGGACAGCGCGCAGGCATAAGGCTTCCATTCGGATTCAGGGAAATTGTTTTTGGCGTCCTTCAGCGGCCAGCCGCCGATCCACCAAGGACCAAACAGGATGCCGCAGTTGCCTGAGGCGATAGAGGTCAGATAGTCCTTCGTTGCAAACTCCTTGTCAATGATCCCGTCCTGATACATCTGCGCCACAACGCCCAGCGCTTCTTTGGCTTGCGGTGTGACCGAGCCGTAAACATACTGACCGGAGCCGTCCTTGTACCAGTTTTGCGGATACGCGTTGTAATAGGCAAAGAGCGGATCAAGCGTTCCCGGGTTGTTGTACGCACCCGCCATAACACGCTCGTCCATAGCATTGTTCAGCTCAATGCCAACCGTGTTTCCGTTGCCTGCCAGATCCATTTCCACGAATGTCTTCGCGGCTGCAAGCACGTCGTCAAGCGTTTGGGGATCTCCCAGCCCGGCTTTTTCCAACCAGTCCTGACGGATCCATGTAAGCGCGTACTGATAACCGGGGTTGAAGTCGGGCATCGCCATGTATCTGCCTCCGACCGTCACGCTTTTCAATGCGGCTTCCTCGCCGCCGTAGGAATCGGCTACCGAGCGCAGCAGCGGGCTTGCGTATTTGCCGTAGACATCAGTCAGATCGGCTACCATCCCCGATTCCATCAATTGATTGAGCTGCACACGGTTGTTCAAGAGCATAATGTCGGGCAAATCGTCCCCGATCATAGCCAAATTTACCTTTTGATCGTAATCCTGCATGACATACCACGCAGTTTCCACTTCGATGTTCAGTGTTTCCTTCACCCAGCGGGTGTATTGGTTGTCGTCAATCGAATCCCCGGCAGGCCACGCTTGTTCCGAGCCGCTGCGCCCGATGGTGACTTTAACGGGTTCGGCGTGCTTACCCCAGATGTCAAACTCAGATTCCGCGTCTGTTTCAGAACCGGCAGGGTTGCCGGAATCGCCCGTATCGGTATCGGGGGGTTGCTCGGTACCGCCCGGAGACGCCGCCGGATCGGTCGGGGAACCGCTGGAGCATCCGGCAAAAAGAGATGCCAGCAGCAGGACTGCGAGGAACAGGGATGTTGCCTTTTTCATAAATATGCCTCCTACAAGTATTTTGCGTTTTGGTACTTTCATCATAGCTTGCTTCCGGCAAGCGCGCAATTTCATAAATTTTCGATTCATTTCTTAAAATTGGGTTCGTCTGAGGCGAATCCATAAAAGCCGCCGGGCAAAAACAGCCCGGCGGTCAGATTGAAGACACAGTCGTGCAGCCATGCGCCGTTTTGCCCAACAAGTTCAAAAAACTTCACAAAATTGCGATTTTGCTCCAGCTTTCCTCCCTTGTGGCACTCTAAAAAACCTCTTGCTCCGGCTTGAAACCGAAGCGTGAACCCGCTTCGCTCGGAGCAAAACAGCTTTGTCTGCAACCTTAGGAATGGAGTATGAGCGGCGAGGTCATGCTATTGAGAAGCTCTAAAAACCTCGTGTTCGCCGCCAGGCGAACGAGCGGAGCGCTTGCGAACAGGTGCCTCTGGCGCGGCATCGCAAGCCGGAGCGGGAGGTTTTTAGAGTGACCCTATTGACTATAAGGGGGAAACAATATGATACAGACGAAAACGCTGCCCAACGGGGCGCGGCTCGTCCACGAGTATATGGAGCACGTACGCAGCGCCGCCGTGGCGTTTTGGGTGGGGCACGGTTCCCGCTACGAGCCGGAAGGGATGGCCGGCGCGTCTCACGCGATTGAGCATATGGTGTTCAAAGGTACCGAGACACGCACCGCCGCCGAGCTGGCCGCCGAAATGGACGCCATCGGCGGTCAGATCAACGCATACACCACCAAAGAGAGCACCTGTTTCTACGCGCACGCGCTCGACAGCCATCTGCCGGCCGCGATTGACCTTCTGAGTGACATGTTCTTCCATCCCCGTTTCCACAAAGAGGATTGGGAGCTGGAACGCGGCGTGATCATCGAGGAGATCGCGATGTATGAAGACCAGCCGGAGGATTTGGTGTACCAAAACCTGTACGCTTCGGTCTATGCGGGGATGCCGCTCGGCATGTCGGTGCTCGGTACGAAGGAGTCCCTGGAAGGGATCGACGCCGCCGGGCTGCTCGCGTATAAAAACCGCAATTACTGCCCGGGCGGCATCATCGTCTCACTCGCCGGGCACTACGCGCCGTCCGACCTCGCGCAGATAGAGGCGCTGCTCTCGGAGATCCCCGCGTCCGAACCCTCGCCGGCGGTTCCCTGCTTCTACAAACCGGCGTTTCATCTCTGCGAAAAACCGATTGAGCAGAACCATCTTTGTTTGGGGTTCCCCGGGCTGCCGATCGGGCGGGAGCATATGTACGCATACCGCATAGCGATGTCGGTTTTGGGGCACGGCATGTCCTCGCGGCTTTATCAGACGGTGCGCGAACAGAACGGGTTGTGTTATTCGGTATACTCCTACACCGCGGGACACCGCGATACCGGTGTCGCGGGCGTGTATCTCGCGCTGGGGCGCGACACCGAGAAACAGGCGCTGGAGCTGACGCGAAACGTCGTCGAGACGTTTGTCGCGGAAGGTCCCACAGAGCCGGAAATGAGCCGCGCGCGCGAACAGCAAAAGGCCAACATCCTCATGGCGCTCGAATCGACCGTCCACCGCTCCAGTTCGATCGGGGATTCCACGCTGTTTTTAGGCGACGCGCTGGAACCGGACGAGGTCATCAAGCGGATTGACGCGGTGACGCGCGACGAAGTCACGGAGATCGCCGAGCGGGTGTTCGACTTCAAGCAGGTGAGCCTGTCGGCCGTCGGAAAAACGGACACCGAAGCGTGTTACCGGAGCCTGCTCGGATGACGCGCCGCTGGCTGGAAGCGACCCTCCCCGCAACGCCGGATACGCTGGACAAGCTGACGGCGCGTCTGGTAGGGGAAGGATTTGAGAGTTTTGAGGTCATCGACCCCCGGGAATTTGACAGGGCGCGTCCCGTGTGGGAGATATGGGATGAAGACTTGCCGGGCAGGAACGCCTGCGCCGTAAAAATCTATCTGCCGCCCGGCGACCGGGAAGGGATGGGCAAGCTGCAAAGCCTATGCCCGGAACTGACCGTACGGGAACGCGACGAGGAAGACTGGGCGAACGCCTGGAAGCAGCATTACCGCCCCACGCCGGTGGGGAGCAGGCTGTTGATCCAGCCCGCGTGGCTTCCGGCGGAGAATCCCGAAGGGCGCGCCGTTTTCCTCAACAATCCCGGTATGAGCTTCGGCACCGGGCTGCACGTCTCAACCCGGTTGTGCCTGGAGATTCTGGATGGGATGGATGCCTCCGGGAAGCGCATACTGGATATAGGCTGCGGCAGCGGCATTTTGGGACTGTGCGCCCTTTCGCTCGGAGCCGCCCGCGCTGTGGGGGTCGACATCGACCCGCTCGCGGCGGAGACGGCGCGGGAAAACGCCCTCCTGAACGGGCTGGAATCCGCTTATACCTCGTTTGCCGGGGATTTGCTGAGCGATGAAGGTATCCCCGGAATCGGCACGGATTACGATGTTGTGTTTACCAACATCATAGCCGACGTAATCCTCCCGCTCACGCCGCTGGTGCCGGCGTATCTCGCGCCGGGCGGCGTGTGGATCGTCTCCGGCGTGATAGAGCATCGTTACAACGAGGTGCGGGACGCCGCCGAAGCGGCGGGGTTTACCCTGCTGGACAGGGAGTTCCGCGACGGTTGGACGGCGGCGGTGTTTACAAAGTGACAGGCGTCCTAAAAGAGTGTTGGCGTAAAACCGCGCGGTTTTTTCGTCACGCGCGGCGGGACGACGCGGTCGGGGTTGCGGCCAAGACGGCGTTTTTTTTCCTGCTCTCCCTCTTCCCTCTGATGATGCTCGCCGGATGGGCGCTGTCTTACACGGGGCGGGGGCTTGACGTGTTGCAGGGGTTTGTGCCCGCCGCGCTGCTGCAGGTATTCGCCGACATCAAAAGCCCGATTGCCGGGGCAAGCCCGGTGTTTATCGTCACCGCTGTTTGGGCGGCGTCTTCGGGCGTATGGGCGCTGATGAACGGGGTGAAACAGGCTTACGGGGAACGCGGCAAGCCGGAACTGACCGTGTCGAAAGGCGCGAAGGACGATTTGTGGAAATACGTCAAGGCGAGAGGGCTCGCGGTGGCGTTTACGCTGGGATTTTTGGCGGTGCTGGCGCTCACGCTCGCGCTGCTGGCCGTTAACCGGAGCTTAATGCTGTTGTCGGTGGCCGGAGCGATCTTCTTACTGCTGTTCGCTCTCTATACGCTTACGCCCGGCACTTCGGCGAAACCGCGCAGAACCGCCGTAACGTCGGCGTTCGTGACGGTCGCTTGGCTGATCATCTCGTGGGGGTTCGAGTTTTATATGCGGCGTTTCGCGCGGTACGGCGCGCTGTACGGCGCGATCGGCGCGTTTATGGGGCTATCCGTCTGGGTGTTTTTGATTTGCATCGTGATTATTTTGGGCGCGGAACTGGGAGCGTTATAAAGTAAACCGGGGTGCCCAACGGACACACGCCAAACGCATGAATGTCCGTGTTGCACATACGAAATGTAGGGGCGGTCGTCCCCGACCGCCCGTAACCCCGGAAAATCCCGCAGCCGCGGGCGACCGAGGACGGTCGCCCCTACATGTGAATGCCGCTTCTTGTGCATTTCGTCCGTTCATGCGTTTGTCGTGCCCAACAGACACCCCGGCAGAACCGGTTGAAGGCGGTTCTCTCTACAGCGCTATATCCGGGGCATCCCCCTCGCCGAGATCGTGCATGACGAGGGATTTGCGCTGCCACCGCCCGGTGGCGAAGATGATCGACGCCGCGATCAGGCTGACGACCCAGCCGATCGCGTAGGAGTAAAACATCTTCTCTTTCCCAAAAAAGTGCTCTAAAAGATACGCGGCGGGTACGCGAATCGCGATAAAACCGATGATGGTGGTCAGCAGCGGCACCATCACCTGCCCCGCGCCGCGCATCACCGCCACCAGCATAAACTGGACGATGATGATAAAGCTGAACGGAATCACGGCATAGATGTAATTCATCCCATAAGCGATGACGATGTCGGTCTGGTTGAACAAGGCGAGCAAAAACCGCCCGAACACAACCGTCACGACGGCGATCACGGTGTATACCGCAAGAGAAACGATCAGGGTGACCTTTAAGCCCTGCTTGACGCGCCCGATCTCTTTTCTCCCCATATTCTGCCCGGTAAACGTGGTCAGCGCGGCGAAGAAGCTGAATACGGGCAGGAAGACAAACGCGTCGATCCGGGTTGCGTTGCCGAACCCGGCCATAAACGGTTCGCCGCCTTGATTCACGAGCCGCTGCATAAACAGCGAACCGATCGAGAAGAGCGACTGCTGCAGCGCCGAGGGCAAGCTGAGCCTGAGCATCTTTGACAATATCGGCTTATTGACGCCGAGTTTCAGCAGTGACAGCTCCAATTCCGGGTACTTTTTGTGAATATACCAAATCCCGTAGAGCCAAGAGAACGCCTGCGCGATAATCGTCGCGATGGCTACGCCCGCCACGCCCCAGCCGAACACAGCCACAAAAAGCAGGTCGAGCACGACGTTGATCACGGTAGACACGATCAAAAACCGCAGCGGTGTTTTGCTGTCGCCAAGCCCCTGCAAAATACCCGCGTTGATGTTGTAGCCGAGCGAACCGATCAGCCCGATAAAGATGATCCGTACGTACGTAACCGCCATATCCATCGTGCCGGAATCCGCCGCGTTGTCCGGTACGCCGAGCAGCCGCATCAGTGACGGTGTAACCGCAATACCCAGAATCGTCAACGGAACGCTGATGGTCAGCACGAGGGTATAGACCGTGCGGATGGTCTTGCGCACCGCGTCCATTTGCTTCGCGCCGTAATTCTGCGATAGGATAATCGTCGCGCCCATGCCAAGCCCCGCGAACAGCGCGACGATCAGGAAGATCACCGGCATACCGGTGTTGACAGCCGCCTGTGCGGCGTCGCGTTCTTCCATAAAATTGCCGACGATGATGCTGTCGGCCATATTGTAAAACTGCTGGAACAAATTGCCGATCAACAGCGGAATCGAAAAGCGGACGATATGGCCGAGCGGACTGCCCGCGGTCATATCGGTAAGCCCTTTCGCGTTCTGTTTGGGCATGGAATTCTCCTTCTTTCCTGTGCGGCGCACAAGAGGAAGTGTACCACTTCAACCGCCCGCTGTCAAGAAAGATGTTAATTCCCCTGCGGCGACAAGCGCATGAATGGACAAAACGCATAAAAAGCGGCATCCTCATGTAGGGGCGGCCGTCCTCGGTCGCCCGCGGCTGCAGGATTTTCCGGGGTTACGGGCGGTCGGGGACGGCCGCCCCTACATTTCGTCTGTGCAACAGGGACATTCATGCGTTTATCGTGTAATCTCCTTGCGGGAAAGATGTTAATTTCCCTGCGGGAAAAACGGTTTCAGCGCTTGGGCGAGCGACTGGATGTTCCGCGTTTGGATCAGCACCGTACCGCTGCCGTGGAATTCGTTGACAAGACCTTCGCCGGATTTGAAGCCGAATATGCCGGAGGCAACCTTGATGTCGTATTGAAGCGACGCGCTCCAAGCGACGACATGAGCGTTATCCACCACGAGAGAACCGTTTACCTGCTCCTCTATTATGTCGCCGTAGCTATTGATCAGCATACTCCCTGTGCCGCTCGTCTCCATGATAAAGAAGCCGCCCGTGCCGCCGAACAGCGCCTTGCCGAACGACTGACGCCTCATTTCGTATGTGCAGTCTGCATCGCCCGCGAGAAACGCCGCGTCTCGGATGCGCCACTGCTCCGCGCCCAGTTTCAGTTCGCGGATCATTCCCGGCACGGCGGGCGCGATCGCAATCTTTGCGCCGTCGTTCAAACCCCTTGCCTTTGTGATAAAAAAGCTCTCGCCGCTGGTTACGGAACGCCCGACCGCCTTGATGAAACCGCCGAAGCCGCCGCCGCTGCTGTTCATTTTTCCTTCCAGTTCCACGCCGCCCGTATGGTATGCCATGCAACCGCGCTCGATTTGGATTTCCTCCCCGCGTGAAAGCGTGATTTCGGCTAAAGGAAACGCCGTACTCTGTGTGATCTTGTAATTCATGATGACCGTATCCTTTCTTGAATGGAGATTGAGGAATCATTTCCGCTGATTATCAGTATACCGCACCGATGAAAAAAATGCAAATTATCATACGCGGCTTCGGTTTTTATTGCGGAGTGCGGCGCTTTATGGTAAAATAACCTCATGAAGCTGCAAAATGTGAGTATTAACGCCGTGGCGGCGCTTGCGCCGATGGCGGGCGTGACCGATTGGGCGTTCCGAACCGTTTGCCGCGAAACGGCGGCGGTGTATACCGTCACCGAGATGGTTTCGGCGAAAGCGCTGTGCTATCAAGATCAAAAATCTCTCCGGCTGCTGCGGTTGGGTGAGGAAGAGCACCCCGCCGCCGCGCAGATATTCGGCTCCGACCCCGCGTGTATGGCCGAGGGGGCGCTGCGGGCGCTCGAAATCTCCGGCGCGGACGTGCTGGACATCAACATGGGCTGCCCTACGCCCAAGATCGTCAAAAACGGCGACGGCTGCGCCCTGATGCGTTCGCCCGATACGGCTGCGGCGGTCGTCCGCGCCGTCGCGAACGCCGTGCCCGTTCCGGTGACGGTCAAGATGCGTTTGGGCTGGGATGGCGGAAGCGTCAACGCCGCCGAGCTGGCAAAGCGTTTGGAACAGGAAGGCGCGGCGGGGTTTTGCGTCCACGGGCGCACGGCGCGGCAGGGCTATTCGGGACGCGCCGACTGGCAGGGTATCGCCGCGGTGGTTCGCGCCGTTTCGGTTCCGGTGTGCGCGAACGGAGACATTTTCTCCCTGCATGACGTAAAGCGGTGTCTGGCTCTCACCGGCGCATCCATAGGGATGATCGGCCGCGCCGCGATGGGCGACCCGTTCGTCTTCACCGGCGAGGAAGCGGATATGACGCGCCGGGCGGAAACCATAAGACGCCACTTCGCCCTGCTGACCGAAGACAAGGGGGAAAAAACGGCGTGTCTGGAGATGCGCCGCCATCTGGCGTGGTACATACGGGGGTTGCCGTACGCCGCGAGCTACCGGCGCGAGGTTTCGTCCGTCTCCGCGGAGACGGACTTTACCCGGCTGCTGTGCCGGATTACGCGCGAAACGGAGGAGAGGGGGACCCGGAGTGGATGACTTTACCGAATTTGTAAAGCGGCATGAAAAGGCGGTGTACAACATTTGCCTGCGAAGCTGCCGTTCGCCCGAAGACGCGTTTGACATTTCTCAGGAAGTATTTATCAAGGCGTGGCGCGGGATGGACAGCTTCCGCGGCGACGCCGCGCCCTCCACATGGCTGTATCGTTTGACGGTCAACGCCTGCACCGATTTCGCGCGGAAAAAGACCCGTGACCGGGAGGTTCTCCCGTTGTATGACCAAGAACTGACCCTGCCCGACGGCCGCTATCAGCCGGAACTGGCGTTGGATGAAAAAGAACTGTCCCGCGCGCTGGACGAGGCGTTGGCGAAGCTGCCGCCGGAAAGCCGCCATATCCTTCTGCTGCGCGAATCGGCGGGATTATCATATAAAGAAATCGGGGAAGTGACATCTCTGGAAGAGGGAACGGTGAAGAGCCGCCTGGCGCGCGCCCGGCTTGCCTTGCGTGAGATTCTCATCAAAAGCGGGAACGTTTCGCCGGATCGAACGTCTAAACATAGGAAAGGAGGCGGATAGTCTTGGGTTGCTGCGATATAGAAACGTTGAGCGCATATGTAGACGGAGAGCTGACCGAAGACGAAGCCGCCCGTGTACGCGCGCATATGGAAGAATGCCCGTCCTGCCGGACACTGGTTTCGGATTTCACCGCTATGCAAGCCGGCATGAAAGACCTTGAAACGCCGCCGCCGGAAACGTTTGTTCCCGGCACGGTATACCGATACGGGCTGGGGCAGGAACCGCCCCGCAGGCGGCGGGTCGCCGCGAGTCTGCTGGGAGTCGCGGCCTGTCTTGCCGCCGTGCTGATCATCTCGCAAAATATAGCAGCCCCCGAAACAACAGGCGACGGAACGGGCAATACAGGGTACGGACAACCGTATTACGCCGCCGGCGACGAAGCGGCGAGAAACGAGCTTGCCGACGAAGCGCCGGAGGCGGCAGCGCCCGAAGCGCCCGAAGCGCCGGAAGCGCCGGAAGCGGCGCAAAGAACTTCACCCGCCGCCGACGGGGCTGCGCCGGAAGAACCGGACGCCGAAGCGCCAGTACCGGAGGGAAGCGGGCTTGTCGGCGACGCGGGAGCCGATACCGTCGGCAGACTCCCTCCCTCGCTCTTACCCGCTCCTTCTCCTTCCCCGTCGCCCTCCCCTTCCCCGTCCGAGCCGCCGGCCGCGTCGGGCGGTTCGTGAGCCGCCCATGCGGGGGACAGGGCGGTGCCATCGTTCCGCGCACTGGCTTCTGCGTTGTTTTTTACGCGAAATCTTGTCAAAATAAAAAGACTGTGCTATACTAAAACCTGCCGGGTTTACCGGAGCGGGGTTATTATACTGCTTGACGGGCAAGCAACCCACCGTCCTTGCGGTCTTTTTGCGCCCCGTTGCGTTGTCGTCCTAGGCGGGTGCCAGCCCGTCGTCGTCCTCCGCCTTGCGAGACGACGAAAATCCTCGCAAATCCGATAAGCGTTTTACCCGTCAAGCAGTATAACGTGTCAGGAAGGTTTGGATCATGACAAGGAACATAGTTCGCAAGACAGTATTTGCGGGGGTCGTCGCCGCGTTGTATATCGCGCTGGTAATGCTGAACATCGGGTATTCGTTCGGACCTGTGCAGTTCCGCGCCGCCGAGGCGCTGACGCTGCTGCCTTTCCTCTTCCCCGAAAGCATTCCGGGGCTGTTTATCGGCTGCCTGCTGAGCAATACCTTCTCGCGGTATGGCGCGCCCGACATCATCATCGGTTCGCTCGCGACGCTGCTCGCGGCGTTCCTGACGGCGCGGTGCGGCAATCGCTGGCTCGCGGCGCTGCCGCCGGTGATCGTCAACGCGCTGGCAATCGGCGCGATGATCACCTTCCTCTACACCCCCGACGCCACATGGGTATCCCTGCCGCTCAACATCGGCTCGGTCGCGCTGGGGCAGACGGCGGTTTGCTTCGGGCTGGGGGTTCCGCTGACCGTGATCCTGCAAAAAGCCAACCTGAAATATGCGATATACCGGAGGTAACAACCATATGGAGCAGTATTTAGACACCGCGTCGGCGCATTTCGCGCAGCTTGTGGCGCGGCAAATGGCGCGGGTACGCGACATGGCGGCGCAGGCCGATTTTGTTGATTATTCCAAGCTGGACAAGCTGGTCGTCGGCGTGTGCGGCGGCGACGGCATCGGTCCCGCGATCACCGCCGCGGCGCGGATGCTTTTGGAAGAGCTGTTACGCGGCGAAGCCGTGGAGTTCCGCGATATACCCGGCTTGACCATCGAGCGGCGGGCGGAGTGCGGCAAGGCAATCCCCGACGATACGCTGACCGAACTGAAAGATTGCCACATCATCCTCAAAGGTCCCACCACCACGCCCCGCGCGGGCGACCCGTGGCCGAACATCGAATCGGCCAACGTCGCGATGCGCAAAGAGCTTGACCTGTTCGCGAACGTCCGCCCCGTCAAAGTGCCCGAGCAGGGAATCGATTGGGTCTTCTTCCGCGAGAACACCGAAGGCGCTTACGCCGTCGGCAGTCAGGGCATCCACGTCACGCCGGAGCTTGCCATCGACTTCACCGTCACCACTTCCGGCGGCACGGAACGCATCGTCCGCCAGGCGTTTGAGTACGCGAAGAAAACGGGGCGGGGGCGCGTAACCGCCGTGACCAAAGCCAACGTCATCAAGACCACCGACGGTAAGTTCTTGGGAATCGCGAAAGATATCGCGAAAGAGTACGCGGACATCGCGTTCGACGACTGGTACATCGACATCATGACGGCAAAGCTGCTGGATGAGAAGCGGCGGCGCGACTTCTCGGTCGTGGTGCTGCCCAACCTGTACGGCGACATCCTCACCGACGAAGCGGCGGAACTGCAAGGCGGCGTTGGTACGGCGGGTTCGGCCAACATCGGCAAGCGGTACGCCATGTTCGAGGCGATTCACGGATCTGCCCCGCGCATGGTGACAGAAGGCAGGGCGCAATACGCCGACCCGACCTCGATGCTGCGGGCTTCGGTGCTGCTGCTGGAACATATCGGGCAAGCCGAAAAAGCCCGTCTGCTGGAGCGGGCGCTGGATATATGCGCAATCGAAGAACGCCGCGTCACCGTGACCGGGCGCGACACCGGCTGCACCGGGCAGGAGTTCGCCGAATACGTGCTGGAAACCGTCGCGCGTTTGAAAGGCTGATGAAGAAGCGGGTTGGCTGCGTTCTGCTGGCGGCGGCGCTGTTGTGTGCCGCCGGGGCTTCGGCCGCGCCGGGGATGACGGACGACCCTCTTGTGACGAAGCGATACATTGAGGACCTATACATACCCTCGATACGGGAGAAAGCGTCGCTCGCCGTTGACGCGCGGTTCTCGGAAGCGTTCGCGCAGGCGCAGGCGCTGCTGGACACGATACCCGCGGTTCCGCTCAACGGGCGGGACGCGGTTGCGCGGAAGGCGCTGTCACGGGTGAATCTATTCGCCGGAAGCCCGGTGAAAATCCAATTGGCTAAAGGGACGATTCTAACCGTCGGTATGGGGGCGTCGGTGCGGCTGCTCTCGGGCGGCGCGGAACACAAAACCGGCGTTCTGGCAGACGCGACCGCGGGGCAGGGTGCCGCCGGCGCGCTGGCGGAGCGGCATTTGTATCTCTGCTTAGACGAAGAAGCCTCGCTGAAAGCGACTGCCGACGCGTCCGTTATGCTCAGCGGCGGATACCGCGTGACGCTGCCGTACGTACCGCTGTATACCGACCTGTGCGAGGCGATGGTCAAGATGGGCATCGTGGATACCTACGAACTGGAGCGCGAATCGTCGCGGCTGGAAATGATGGTGATCTTCCTCGTGCTGATGGGTGTGCGCGGAGAGTCGGATACCTATGCCGGGACGCACCCGTTCACCGACGTTCCGGTTTGGGCAGACCGCAACGTCGCCTACCTCTACAACAACGGCTATATCGCCGGCACGGGCGGCGACCGGCTCGAACCCACCCGCCCCTCTTCGGTCAAGCAAACATGTTTCCTGATGCTCAAGGCGCTGGGGTACACGGACGGCGCGGACATTTCGTTCGCCACCGCGACGGATGACGCCGTGCGGCTGGGTCTGTATTCGCGCCGGGAGCTGGACATCCTGAGCGCCGACGAATATACCCGCGACACGCTGATGTACATGACCTATTACGCGCTGTTCGCGGGCTACAAAAACGGCGGGCGCGTCCTCGACCGCCTGACTGAGAAAGGGCTGGTCGATTGGAGCGCGGCGGAGCGCGCCGTCGCCGCCGTGACGCGGCAAAGACCGGTGTGAAATCAAAAATTGCGGCAAAGCGCCCCCGTTTCCGGGGACGCTTTATTATTGAGTCGCTCTAAAAACCCATGTTTTCATTCGGCGAAGCCGAAAGAAAACGAGCGCAGCGCTTGCGAACAGGCGCCTATGGCGCGGCATCGCAAGCCGGAGCGGGGGTTTTTAGAGGTA
>JAISVY010000149.1 GCA_031271325.1 Oscillospiraceae bacterium | reverse complement strand
TTACCGCCCCGGAAAAACAATGCGATAAACTCATCTCTCGTTTTCTAACTCGTTTCAGTCTTGCTCCGTGTGTTTTTCTCCCCCTCGCAGCCTTGCCCACGTTTACTTGACACTGACCTTCACATTTTCTTAATTGAAAAATTTCGCCAGCTATGATATACTGTCTTTGATCAGAATGTTGGTAATTGCCCGCTTCGCTTGTGACGCCGCGCCCAATGCGTCTGCACATAGGCGCTTCGCCCGTTCGCCACGCAAACGGACGCGCAATTTTCAACACTTCGGTCATAATACAAAAGGGGGTTGAACCCAATGGTCACGGTAATCGCGGGACTCAAGGGTACGGGAAAAACCAAGTATTTAATCGACGTGTGCAACAAGACTTCTGACGGGGCTTCCGGCTCGGTCGTATGCATCGAACACGGGCAGAAATTGAAATATGACATTAACCACGGCGCGCGTCTGATCGACAGCATCCCTTACGACATCAGGAGCTATCAGGTTCTGCGCGGCTTTATCACCGGTCTTTACGCGGGCAACTACGATATTTCCGACATCTTTATCGACAGTTTATACAAAGTCTCCGGCAACGACGATTCGCACGAATGCGAGAAGTTTTTGCACTGGTGCGACACCTTCGGCGCGGAGAACGGCATCAATTTTACCATCACCATCAGCGTCGGCGACGACAAAATCACCGACGGCATGCGCAAATACATGAGGAAATAAGGCGCTAAAGAGAAAGCGGGGTCGCGGGATTGTACACGGTATGTATGAATAGAAACGCCCGAAGACAGCACCCGCGTCTTCGCGGGGCGCTAACGGCTGTTTTGGCGGCGGCGCTGCTGACCGGAGGATTGCCGCAGCCCGCGCTCAGTGAAGAAACCGAGTTCCGCGCCGTATGGGTCGCGTCGGTAATCAACCTGGATTACCCGTCTCAGACGGGGTTGAGCGTGGCGGCGCTGAAGCGCGAAGCCGACTCCCTGCTGAACAACGCGCAGGATATGGGCTTCAACGCCGTGATTTTGCAAGTGCGTCCGACCGGCGACGCGCTGTACGCCTCTTCGGTGTTTCCGTGGAGCGAGGTGCTGACCGGCGAACAGGGCAAAGCGCCGGGGTTTGACCCGCTGGCGTATTTCGTCGAAGAGGCGCATCTGCGCGGTATGGAGCTTCACGCATGGGTGAACCCCTTCCGCGTAGCCCGCAATACGGCCGGCACGGACGGTCTGTCGGACAACAATCCCGCGAAGCTCAACCCATTGTGGACGGTTGCGCATTCCGACGGGCATCTCTACTACAATCCGGGGATTCCCGAGGTGCGCGAATTGATCATCAGCGGCGTTCGGGAACTGGTGACCAACTATGATATAGACGGCTTACACTACGACGATTACTTTTACCCCGGCAAAGACTTTCACGACAGCGCGGCGTTTGCCGCCTACGGCGGCGCGTTTACCGACATTGCCGACTGGCGGCGCGAAAACGTGAACGCGGTTGTCCGGGAAACGCAAGCCGTGGCTCGGGCGGAAGGCGTGCGCTTCGGCGTTGCGCCGCAGGCTATATGGGCGAACAAGGTCAACAACCCCTTGGGCAGCGATACCGCAGGTTATGAGACGTATTACGAGCAGTTTGCCGACACTCGGAAATGGGTGCTGGAAGGATGGGTAGACTACATAGCTCCGCAGATTTACTGGGAGATCGGGCGCGACGGTTCCGACTACTCCAAAGTGCTCGCATGGTGGGCTGACCTCGTAACCGGCACGGAGACAGACTTATACATAGGGCACGCGACCTACCTGATGAACGGCGGCTCGTCACGCGCCGCGTGGACGGATACGGGGGAGATCGCGCGGCAGATTGCGGAGAATAAGCTCTACCCCGCCGTGAAAGGCGACATTCACTTCCGTTACGGCCTGATCGCCGGAGACAGAGCGATTGCCGCCGCCATCAAAGACTTATACGGCGGAGCGCAGCCGGTTTCGGCGGCCGGCGGTATCGTGATGCCGCCTCCGGCGCATGGTACGCTGAACATCGGCCGTCCGGCGCGGGACGTTACATACAAAGGTGAGAACTATTACTTCGTCGGCGCTTCCGACCCGGCGCAGCCGCTGACCGTCAACGGCACGGAGATCACGAACCGTACGCCGCTGGGATACTTTTCCCACTACGCCGGCCTGACGGCGGGGGAGAACGTCTTTACCTTCAAGCAAGGCGAATCGGCGGTTACGCGCATCGTCACCGTGCCGACCGGCTCTTCCTCTTCCGCGCCGGAGGCGATGGCGGAACCTGTGATCGCGCAGGGCGTTTTCCCCGAAACCTATGACGAAATACATCCGCCCGGTACGAAGGTGACGCTCTCCTGCGTCGCCCCGATCGGCGCGGCGCTTACGGTGCGCGTGGGCGGGCAGACGCTCGCGATGAAACCCGCGGTCGATAAGAAACCGGAAGGCGGCGGCTATTTCGCGACGCGCTACACGGCGGAATATGTGTATCCCGATTTCACGGCGAGCGGGGACGTACCCGTCATCACGGTCGGCACGCCGTTATACACGATGATTCTGGACGGCGTGACGACCTCCCGCGCCGCGACCGCTTCGCTGAAACTCTCCACCAAAGCGGAGCGTTTTGTGGCCGAGGTGGCGGGTAACGCCTTTGTGTACCCCGGCGCGGCGACATCGGGAGGTCCGGTGGGAGAACTGTCGGCGGGGCAGATCGACACCGTCGTCTCGGTGCAGAACGCCGCGTGGGTGAAACTGGGCTGCGGGTTATGGATCCAACGTGCCGACGTGCGCTTCCGCATTGCGGACAGAAAACTGCAAAGCCGCGTGAGCGCCGCTTCTTATCACGCGGGGGAGAAGTGGGATACCCTGACCGTACAGACGGATATCCGTACGGCG
>JAISVY010000148.1 GCA_031271325.1 Oscillospiraceae bacterium | reverse complement strand
AAGCGGGACGCCCGGCCGGGTGTCCCGCTTGCCTCACTGTGCCGCCTATTCCTCGTTTTTCTCGTAAGCCACCAGCACGATGTCGAATCCTTTTGCGCTCATCTCCCGCTCATACTGCTGAATCAGCTGTACGGCCTCGGCGGGCAAATTGGCGATCTTTGGCATAGCAAAACCCTCCGTTCATTTGTGTAAGAACACTATACCACAAACAGTGTGTCGTATCCTGCCGAAAAAACACCCGTATCCCGCGCTATCCCGCGGAACAATCCGTTAAATCTAACTCTTGCTTTTTACTGCCTGAGCGCTTATAATGAACGCAGTCATCCTTTGGGGAGGAAGTCTATGGACAGTATTAAATGGGCTTTCCGGTGGGCGGGGCGGCAGAAATGGCGCTTCTATACCGGAATTTTTTTAACCCTGATTACAGTCGGCCTGATTATGGCGGAGCCGTTTGTCTTCCGGGTGATCGTGGACGACGTGCTGCTGGGCGGGCAGTTTGAGCGGCTGACCCCGCTGCTGCTTACGTCGCTCGGCATCGCGGCGGTGTTTATGGGCGCGAAGTATGTCAACACCATCTCCTGGGAACTGCTCTCCCAAGAGATCATCCGCGGGATGCGGCGCGAGCTGTTCTCCCGCATCATCGCCCAAGCGCCGGCGTTTTTCCGGCAGAACGCGGCGGGCGACCTGATCACCAAATGCACAGGCGACGTGGACATCGCGCGGCATTTCTTTTGCTGGGTGCTTCCGGGCATGATCGAAAGCCTGCTGATGGCGGCGGCCACCCTCGTGCTCTTCCTGATCATCGACCCGCTTTACGCGCTCTGCCTGTTTGTGCTGACGCCGGTCGCGGCGCTGCTGGCGCTGCGGCTGGGTAAAAAGATGCGCCCGGCGCACGGAGCCGTGCGGGAACAGCGCGCCGTGCTGTCCACCGTCGTCAATGAGAACATCAACGGTATCCGCGTCGTCAAGGCGTTTACCCGCGAGTCGTTCGAAACGGACAAGTTCACCCGCGAAAACGAACGCTACCGCGACGCGCAGCTGAGCGCCAACAAAACATGGCTGCGTTACGCGCCGCTGCTCGAAACCGTGTCGCAGTTTTTAAGCGTCATCAATCTGGTCGTCGGGGGGTGCATGGTCATCGCCGGGCGGGTGACGCTGGGGCAGATGCAGATCTTCACCTCGCTCGCGTGGGCGCTGAACCAGCCGATGGTGCAAATGGGGATGTACATAAACGACGCGCAGCGTTTCTTCGCGTCCTGTGAAAAGCTGATCGAGATCTATTACTGCCGGAACCCGATTCAAAGCCCGGAGGAACCGGCGAAGACCGGCGGCATCCGGGGCGGCATATCGTTTAAAAACGTATCGCTGCAAATCGGCGGCACGGACATACTGACCGACATAAACTTGGAAATCGGCGAGGGCAAGACGGTAGGGTTCATGGGTCCCACCGGTTCGGGCAAGACGGTTCTCGCTTCGCTGATCCCGCGTTTCGCCGACGTGACGCGGGGCGCGGTGCTGGTGGACGGAATCAACGTGGAGCATTACGAGCTGTCGGGTCTGCGCGGCGCGGTCGGGATGACGATGCAGGATGTGTTTCTCTTCTCCGCGCCGGTGGAGGACAACATCGCCTACGGCGCTTCGGACGCGCCGTTTGAGCGCATACAAAAAGCCGCCGAAACCGCCGACGCCGACCGTTTCGTCTCGTCGCTGTCCGAGGGTTATCAAACGATTGTCGGCGAACGCGGCACCGGTCTGTCCGGCGGTCAGAAACAGCGCGTCTCTCTGGCGCGCGCCCTGCTGCCCGATCCGAAGATCCTGATACTGGACGACACCACCAGCGCCGTGGACATGGAAACCGAAAAGCTGATTCAAAAGCGGCTCCGCGAGCTGCCCCATAAAGCCACAACGCTGATCATCGCGCAGCGCGTATCGTCGATCCGCCACGCCGACCGCATCTACATCTTAGAGGACGGTCGAATCACGGAAGAGGGAACCCACGACGAGCTGATGGCGAATCGGGGGTACTACTATCAAACCTATCTGCTCCAGCAGGGCGAGGCGGAAGGAGGCGCGGACAATGGCGAATAAACGGCGCAATACCTTCAACGTAGACGAAGAGCTGGATGCCCCGTTCAATTGGAAGCATCTGCGGCGGGCGGGCGGCTATGTCGCGCGGCATAAGGGGAAATTCATCAAAACCTTTGTCATCAGCATCGCCGCCATCCTGCTCTCGCTGCTCACGCCGCTGCTCACAATGCTGGTGATCGACGAGTTTATCCCCAACAAAAACGTCGCCGGCACGGTGATCGCGGGCGTAATCTTTATCGCGATCAGCGTCGTCATCGCGGTGTGCAACCGCGCCCGTTCGCGGCTCAACAGCTTGTCCGGTCAGCACATCATCTCCGAGATGCGCGCCGATCTGTTCGCGCACCTGCAAAAGCTCCCGTTCGACTATTACGACAGCCGCCCCGCCGGAAAGATTTTGGTGCGCGTGGTCAACTACATCAACACGGTCGCGGACTTTCTCTCCAGCGGTCTGATCAACTTCCTGATCGAGCCGCTCGCGATGATCTTTATCGTGCTGTACGCCGCCATCTTCGTCTCTTGGCGGCTGACGCTGATCATGCTATGCGGTCTGCCGCTGTTCGCCGTGTATATCTTCCTGATCAAGAAACGTCAGCGCCGCTCATGGCAGATCGTCTCCAACAAATCCTCCAACATGACGGCCTACCTCGCCGAGAACATCAACGGCGTGCGCGTGACGCAGGCGTTTTCCCGCGAAGGGGAAAACCAAGAGGTCATGGAAAACCTGCTCAACGAAAACCGGAGCGTTTGGATGCGGGCGGTATACATCACCCACAGCATGTGGCCGGTCACGTCCATTCTGTCGCGGCTGGTCACGGCGGCGATCTATGTCGTCGGCGTCGCGATTCTCGGCGGGGCGGAATCGGTGCTGGAACCGGGCGTCATCATCGCGATGGCGGGGTACGCCGGACGGTTCTGGGGACCGCTGCAAAACCTCGGCAACCTGTATAACAACCTGATCAACACGGTGGCTTATCTCGAACGCATCTTTCAGGTGCTCGACGAACCTGTCACCGTCACCGACCGCGAGGGCGCATACGGGCTGCCGCCGATACAGGGCAACGTCACCTTTTTGGACGTGACCTTTGAATACGACCCAGGTATCCCCGTCCTCAAGGGCGTGACATTCGAGGCGCAGGAGGGCGAGTCGATCGCGCTGGTAGGTCCCACCGGCGCGGGCAAATCCACCATCATCAACCTGCTGTCGCGGTTTTACAACATCACGGGCGGCAAGGTATACATCGACGGGCACGACATCGGTGAGGTTACGCTGCCCTCACTGCGGCGGCAAATGGGCATCATGCTGCAGGATTCGTTTATCTTTTCGGGCAACATCATCGAAAATATCCGTTACGGGCGGCTTGACGCGACCGACGCGGAGTGTATTGAGGCGGCGAAAACGGTCTTCGCCGACGAATTTATCAAGAAGCTCCCGAAAGGCTATTACACCCCGGTCAACGAGCGGGGCGAGGGGCTTTCGGCGGGGCAGAAGCAGCTGATCTCGTTCGCGCGCACCTTGCTGAGCGACCCGCGCATCCTGATTCTCGACGAGGCAACCTCCAGCATTGACACGCATACGGAGCGGCTGGTGCAGGAGGGAATCGCCCGCCTGCTGGTCGGGCGCACCTCGTTCATCGTAGCCCACCGGCTCTCCACCATCCGCAACTGCACAAAGATTCTGTACATCGACAGCGGCAACATTGCCGAACAAGGCAGCCACGACGAGCTGCTGGCGCAAAAGGGGCTGTATTACGCGCTGTATATGTCGCAGAGCGGGGATGATTACGAACAGCGTATCGAGCGCATATATAACGAGCGGACGACAAATGATTTGCTGTCATTGGCGACAACGGAGTATGTCAATGGGTAAAACGTCCAGCGAGGTAAAAAATCGCTACAATAAGAAGGCTTACGAGCAGATAGCCGTGAGGCTGAATAAAGACCTTGTCTTCCGGTTTGCGGAAAAGCTTGCGCAGCAGGGCGAAACAAAGGCGGGGTTTTTTCGGAAGGCGATACAGGCGTATTTGGGCGACCCGCCGGATTGACGGGGGGATTGTCAGGATGGGAAGCCCCCTCCGGTCAGTCACGCTTAAGTGACAAACCGGAGGGGGCTTCTTTTGCGTTTGTGGCTTAACACTGGACTATGATTCCGAACAGACCGTTCACAAAGATTAAGCGAGGGTTCGGATAGTGAATAATCTGGCGGAGAGGATGGGATTTGAACCCATGGTACGTTTTTGCGTACACACGATTTCCAGTCGTGCTCCTTCGGCCGCTCGGACACCTCTCCGTACGCAACGACAGTATTATAAACGGAGC
>JAISVY010000101.1 GCA_031271325.1 Oscillospiraceae bacterium | reverse complement strand
GGTTGACGCGCTGGTGACCTTCGCGGCGGAAAACGGGATTGATTTCGTTGTCGTCGCGTCGGACGACCCGCTTGAGAAGGGATTGGTGGATGCCTGCCAAGCCGCCGGCGTGCGGGCGTTCGGACCCACCAAAGCGGCAGCCGAAATCGAATGGAGCAAGATATACGCCAAAAACCTGATGAAGAAATACAACATCCCGACGGCGGCTTATGAGGTATTCACCGATTGCGAAACCGCTGTTCGCTACGCGAACTCGCGACACCCGTCGCCGGCGAAACCGATTGTGATCAAAGCGGACGGATTGGCGGTCGGCAAAGGGGCGGTGATTGCGCGCAGCGCCGCCGAAGCCGAGGAGACGCTGCGCGGGATGATGGAAGAAGGGCGCTTCGGCGGCGCCGGCAAACAAGTGGTTATCGAGGAGTATATGGAGGGGCGCGAGGTGACGGCGCTCTGCTTCACCGACGGCGGAACGATCTGCCCGATGCCGTCTTCCCGCGACCACAAACGCGCCTTTGACAACGACGAAGGGCTGAACACAGGCGGCATGGGCGTGATCACCCCGGTACCCGACTACACGCCGGAGTTGGCGGAGCGTTGTATGCGCGAGATAATCCGGCCGACGGTGGATGCCCTGCGGAACGAAGGGCGGCCGTTTTCCGGCGTTTTGTATTTTGAGCTGATGCTGACGGCGGAAGGACCGAAAGTAATCGAGTATAACGCGCGGTTCGGCGACCCGGAAGCGCAGGCGCTGATGCCGCTGCTCGAAAGCGACCTGCTGGAACTGTTTTTGGCAATCGAAGAAGGAAGGCTCGGCGAAGCCGCGCCGGTGTGGTCGGACGAAGCGTGCGCGTGTGTGGTGCTCGCGAGCGGCGGGTATCCCGAAAATTACCGTACCGCGCTTCCGGTTAGCGGTCTGGACAAGCTGCCTCCGGATATTATTGTGTTTCACGCCGGGACGGCGCCGGGCGAAGCGGGAACCCTCGTCACAAGCGGCGGGCGCGTCCTGTCGCTCTGCGCCAAGGGAAAGACGCAGCAAGACGCGCTCCGCCGCGTTTACGCAAACATTGATACCGTCCGCTTTGACGGCGCGTTTTACCGCCGGGACATCGGGAGATCCTCCGGGATCCTGTTATAACGAAAAATGAACGCAGCGCCTGTTCGCAAGCGCTGCGCCCGTTTTCGTTCGGCTTCGCCGAATGAAACCATGGGTTTTAGAACCCTTAATTTTCTAACGTTTGCTGAACTGCGAAGCTCTTCTCGCCGCTTTGAGTCCGTATTTCTTGCGCTCCTTCATGCGCGGGTCGCGGGTGAGGAACCCGGCTTGCTTCAGCGCGGGACGGAACTCTTCGTTCATTTTCAGCAGCGCGCGGGCGATGCCGTGCCGGATCGCGCCGGCTTGCCCCGAAACGCCGCCGCCGACCACTGTCGCCTCGATGTCCACCCGCCCGATCGTGGCGGTGGTGACCAGCGGCTGACGGGTGATGGCCTTGAGTGTTTCCAAACCGAAATATTTATCGATCTCGCGCTTGTTGATCGTGATTTCGCCGGTGCCGTTCGGGAAGAGGTGGACGCGGGCGACGGAGGATTTTCTGCGCCCCGTGCCGTAAAAATATGTTTTCTTCGGCTGATACATTACGCGTTCCCTCCTATGCTGCGGGCTACGGGTTTTTGCGAACCGTGCGGATGTTCCGCGCCCTTGTAAACTTTTAGGCGCGTCATCGCTTTGCGCCCGGGCGTGGTGCGCGGAATCATACCCTTAACGGCAAGCTCCATGGCGAGTTCGGGGCGCTTTTCCATTAAAATACGGTATTTCGTCTCTTTCAGACCGCCCTCAAAACCGCTGTGGCGGCGGTAGTATTTCTGCTCCGCCTTCCGCCCGGTGAGAACGGCTTTGTCGGCGTTGATGACGACGACAAAATCGCCGGAATCAACATGCGGGGTGAATTCGGGTTTGTGTTTGCCGCGCAGCAGCACGGCGGCTTCGGCGGCGGTGCGCCCCAGCGGAACGCCTGCGGCGTCGAGCAGATACCATTGCCGTTCAACGGTTTCGGGGTTTGCCATGTACGTGCCCATTCGGGAGCCTCCTCAAATTTGGGTTCCTTGAAAAACTGATGTTTTTCTCGGTTAGAATCGGGACGTTGCCGCGCCGGAATGTATCCTCCGAGACAACGCTTTGAAAATCTCGTGTCCGCCGCCGGGCGAACAGCGCGAGCGCTTGCGAGAAAGCGCTCCCATATTAAAACACAGATGACCTCGCTTGTCAAGCGTGTTTCCGAAAAATTTTTAACCCATCTCCGCCAACCCCGCGTAAACGCCGTTTTGCTCGCGTTTCCTCCCGAATGCTTAAAACGAAAAATAGAATTACTCCCTCGTTACTGTCCAATCCGCAAAACGGTAATATGGGTTCGCGAAGGTCGGCGTCTGACCGCTCAGCAGACCGCGCTGCGAGAGAAATTTCTGGTTGCGGAAACAGACGGTCAGCATCGGAAGCTCGCCGTAGACCGCGTCCCAAAGCGCTTCCAGCGCGGCGCTCCCGTCGGGCGCGTACGGGTCGGCGGTGTCCAGCAAGGCGGCGGTTTCCAAAATCGCCTCGCTTCCGCCGAAGGAAAACGCGCCGCCGGGCAGGAAAAACTCCCGAGGGTCGTAGTTCCGCGCGGGGTTCGCCTCGGCATAGCAAAGGTCAAAATCGCCGTCCGACAACGCTTGCTGAAAATCCTGCCAGATCAACGCGCGCACCGTCACGACAAAACCGGCGGCGCGGAACGATTCCGCCGCGGCTTCGGCCATCTGCACGCGGGCGGCGTTTTCCAAGCTGACAACCAGCTCCAGTTCCGGCGCTTGCGCGCAGCTTGCCATAATACCCGCCGCCGCTTCCGGGTCGCGGCGGTACCGCTCCGCCGCCGGGTGCGAGTAAAACGGCGAAGCGGGCGGCACCGGCAGCGCGGCGGCGACCGCGTCCGCGCCGTATACCGCGTCTATCGCGCCTTGGCGATCGAGCGCGAGCGCGAGAGCGCGCCGCAGTTCCGGGTCGTCAAGCGGCTCGCGCCCGGTATTGATGCCGATAAACTGCACGATTCCCGACGGGAAAGAAACCTGCTCAAACCCCGAGCTGATACCGGGCGAAAAGGTCTCCCACAGGTCGGCGGGTAGCATCGCGATATAGCCGTACTGAAACGAATAAACCAGCTTATCGGCGCTTTCGGCGGCGACCAAATCAATGCGGCTGACCGGCAACGGTTTTTCCCGCCACCAAGTATCCGAGGCTATTAAATAATTGCCCTCGCCCGACACCGTCATCCGGTACGGACCCGTACCGGGCGCGACGCTCGACGTAACCTCGCGCACGATGGGGAAATCAAACAGCGCGGCGGCGTTCCAAACCGCCCGGTTCATCTCGACCGTCACCGTGCGGCCGTCCGCCGCGTATACACCGGCGACGCAAGCGAGCCGGGCGGCATACGGGTTGCCCTCCTGCCGCGCCAGTTCCGCCGAGTACACCACATCGGCGGCGGTCAGCGGGCTTCCGTCATGAAAAAAGACCCCTTCACGCAGGGTGAAACGGAATGTGATGTTGTCTTCCGTCTCCATCGCGGTACACAGCAGCGGCTGCGGCGTAAACGTCTCGTCCAGCTCGAAAAGACCTTCGTAGCACAGGCGCGCGATATGGTCGTTGTGCCGCAGGGTATCGGTCAGCGGCTGAAATGAACTCACGGGCGAATAGGCGATGCCGAACATATTCGCTTTCGGCGCGGGGCTGGGCAGCACAATCGGCGCGGGCGACGGCGAAGGCGACGGCGAAGGCGCAGCCTCCGGGTAATCGTACGGGAAAAGCTGCGAACAGCCCGGCAGCAGCAGAACAAGACAAAGAAGTGAAACGATTTTTTTACCCAAACCGTTCGCCCCCCGTTGTCTGTTGTTTGCTGTCCGTTGTCAATTGTGTCACTCTAAAAACCTCCCGCTCCCGCTTGCGATGCCGCGGCACAGCCGCCTGTTCGCAAGCGCTCCGCTCGTTCGCCTTCGGCGAACATGAGATTTTTAGAGCTTCTTAATCGTATAACCGATACCTGCAAGCCGCGGTCGTTCCCGTGCCTGCGGTGCGACCAATACATGTCCGGGCGGCACGCGGTACACGCCTTCGGCATGGTTATCTCCGACACACCCGCGCGGCGCAGCAGCGCGGCGTTGATGCCGGGCAGGTCTACCGTAAACCGACCCGGCGCGGTCATCGTGATATAGTCAAACGCTTCCGGCGGCATCGCTTCCGGCACGTCGCTTCCCGTATCGTAGCAGTGGGCGCAGACGCAGGGTCCGATCGCCGCCGAGATATGTCTCGCGCCGAATTCGCCGCGCATCACCCGCACGGTTTTACCCACGATGTCCTTCGCCGTGCCGCGCCAACCCGCGTGTGCCGCCGCCGCCACACCCGCTGTCCCGTCCCAAAGCAGGACGGGTACGCAGTCGGCGGTTTTCACGCCGATACACAACCCCGGCTGATCGGTCACGATCGCGTCGCCGTGCGGCTGAGATTCAATCAGCGCGTCCGCCCCCGGACATTCAAACGGTTTGCGCAGCCGGACGACGGTATCGCCGTGTTCTTGGTACAGGGTGAACACCGGCGCGTACCCCATCGCCTCCAGCGCGGCAAACCGCTCCCGCGGATCACGCGGCAGCTTTTTTGAGAAGAACAATTGTGGTGTCACTCTAAAAACCTCCCGCCCGCGGGTATCCCCGTTGCCCCCTTCGACTCGAAGGGGGTGGCGGCGAATGCCGCCGGGGGATGTCCACGGCGCGCCGGGGTCGTCGCGCCCTACACAGGGGCGGTGCGTATTTATCGGCGAATATGAGGTTTTTAGAGCTTCTTATTTTGTAGCCCATTGCCCTGTCGCCGAGCAGGTGAGGAAGGCGGAGACGAAGCCGTCCAGTTTACCGTCCATCACCGCGCCGATGTTGCCGTCCTCATAGCCGGTTCGGTGGTCTTTTGCCAGTGTATACGGCATGAAGACATACGAGCGTATCTGGCTGCCCCATTCGATCGCGCGCTGGGTGCCCTTGATGCCGGCCAGCTCGTTTTCAAACGCCTCTTCCTTGAGCTTTAACAGCCGCGCCCGCAGCATCCGCATCGCGACGTCGCGGTTTTGGTGCTGGCTGCGTTCGTTCTGACACGCCACGACGATGCCGCTCGGGATATGCTGGATACGGATCGCGCTCTCGGTTTTGTTGACGTGCTGGCCGCCCGCGCCGCCGGAACGGTAAGTGTCCACCTTCAAGTCTTCGTCGCGGATCTCGATCTCGCCGTCCAGTTCCATGTCCGGCTGCACCTCGACCGCCGCGAACGACGTGTGCCGCCGCCCCGACGCGTCGAACGGCGAGATACGCACCAAGCGGTGCACCCCATGTTCGCCTTTCAAAAATCCGTAGGCGTTGTCGCCCTCCACTAGCAGTTCCGCGCTCTTCAGCCCCGCCTCGTCGCCGTCCAGAAAGTCCAGCGTCTTGCAGGAAAACCCGTGCCGCTCGGCGTAACGGGTGTACATCCGCACCAGCATCTGCACCCAGTCCTGCGCCTCGGTGCCGCCCGCGCCCGCATGCAGCGATACAATCGCGGCGGAGTTGTCGTACCGCCCTTTGAGCAGGGTGGAGAGCCGCTCGGATGCGATTTTCTCCTCCAGCGCGGCGAAACCCTGCTCCACCTCCGGCAGCAGGGAACCGTCGTCGTTTTCCTCCAGCGCGATCTCGCAGAGGGTCAGCAGGTCGTCCCGCGTATTTCGAAGCGTCTCATGCCGGCTGATTACGGTTTCCAGCCGCCGTATGGTTTTCTGCGCTTCCTGGGAACGTTCAAGGTCGTTCCAGTAGCCGTCTTCTTCGGATTCGGCGTTCAGCTTGGCAAGCTCCTCCCGCATAGCGTTTAACCCCAACCCCCGCGCCAGTTCTTCGAGACGCGGTTCCAACGCCAGCAGCTTTTGCCTGTACTCCTCAAATTGTATCATCCGGTGCGCCCTCTCTTTCACGCCACCATTATACCCAATGTTTCCCTGATTGTAAAGCAAAACTGCGGCGCAACCTCTCTGAAGCCCCGTACGGCGATCCCGCCGTCCAAGAAAATGAAAAATCGGTGTTGCTTTACAGGAAAAATTGTGCTATACTGGGTTCTGTTAATCGAACGCTCGATAGGATTGTTTGGAAAATGTTTCTAAAACGCCGGGTTCTGCGCCATATTTTACATAGTGGCATCGCCATCATCGCCATAGCAATGGTCACCGCCGCGCTGATCACGGCGGTTCGCGTTTCCGAGGGGTTTGCCCTGCGTGTTTACACCCCGTTTTCACGCACTGTCTCCGGCTGGATTGGGTTTCTCTTTTCTTTTACGAGTTTTTCCGCGGCGGAATTCATTCTCTACACGCTGACCGCCGCGCTGCTTCTCTATTTCCTGCTGTCGCTTTCCGCTTCAATACGCGCGCACGGCGGCTGGCCGCTGCTGCGGTGGGGATTCGACCTGCTGCTGGCCGCCGTGATCTTTGTGGCTCTGTTTTTTGCGTTATGGGGCTGCAACTACTTCGTGCCGAAGCTGGAAACGCGTTTCCCGTTCCGTACCGGACCGCAGCCGGAAGAAGTTCTCTTTGAAACGGCGCAGTGGCATTTAGATCAGGCGTCCCTTTTCGCCGGGCAAATCAACAGGGACGAAACCGGAGCGCCGGATGAAGGCGGGTTCGAGGCGCTCGCGCCCAAAGCCGCGGAAGCCGTCAACGCGCTGGCGGCAAGGTTTCCCCGCTTGGTAAAGGGTGCCGTTTCCCCGCCGAAACGCGTGGTCGCGTATGAAGCGTTGGGGTATCTGGGGATTTCGGGCGTATATGTGCCGTTTACCGGCGAGTGCCACGTCAACACCGTCAGCACCGAGCCGTTCCTGCCGTCCACCATGTGCCACGAACTGGCGCACAGGCTGGGGTTCGCGCCGGAAGAGGACGCGAACATGATCGCCTATCTCGCCTGTGCCGAAAGCGGAGACGCCATTGTACGCTATTCCGGGGAGCTGCTGGCGTTCAACTACTGCTACAGCGCCCTTTCCGACCCCGAGAACCGCGCGCTCCTATGGGCGCGGCTTCCGCAGACCGTGCGGGACGACTTCGCCGGAAGCCGCGAGGCGTGGGAGCGTTACGAAGGTCCCCTGCAGGAGGTTTCGGCCTCGGTCAACAACACGTATCTGCAGGCGATGAGCCAGCCCGAAGGCATCAAAAGCTACGGCAGGGTGGTCGATATGCTGATCGCGTATTATTTAGAAAAAAATCTATAGAATTTTTGCGCGAAGTATGTTACAATATAGTGCGGTGACACATTAAATACTGTGAAATAAGGCGGGTGTTTCCACGATGGCCAACGATCCCATGCTGGATATGTTTATCTTCGAGAATGTCCAGCTCACCGAGCGCCTGGAAGAAATTTTAATTGACTGCGAGCAAAAGGGCGGCTTTACCGAGGAGCATATCAACGAGATTTTCCGTATCATGCACACAATCAAGGGTTCGGCCGCCATGATGGAGTTCGATCCCATCGCCACCTTGGCCCACCATATAGAAGACATGTTCTTCTATATCCGTGAGCACGACGACGTGTCGCCCGATTCCGGCGAGATTTCCGACATCTGCCTCGGCGCTGTGGACTTCTTTAAGCAGGAAATCGCGAAGATCCAAACCGGCGGCACCTCAGACGGCGATACCGCCGCCTATCTCGGCAGGATTGCCGCGACGATGGACGCGATGTCCGGCAAAACCGCCGCCCCCTCCGCGCCTCCCCCCCAAGATGTCCCCGCCCCGGCGGCGGAAACGCCGGCCGGCGGCGCCCCGCAGGGCGGATTGAGTTCCTACGCCTGCCATATTATCTTTGACGACGGCTGCAAGATGGAGAACATCCGCGCCTACCAAATCGTCAACCTCCTGATGGACTATGCCGAGAAGGTCGAAACGGTGCCCGCCGACCTGCTGGACGACTGCGCCGACGAAATCATCGCCAACGGCGTGTCGATGACCATCTATACCACGACCCCCCTGGAAAAGATCCGCAGTATTATCTCCGAAGCGCTGTTTATTAAGCGTTTCGACCTCTCCGTTATCAGTCAGGGCGCGACCGCTCCGGCACCGGCTCCCGCTTCCGTCCCGCCTGTTCCGGCGGCGAACGCGCCGGCTCCAGCGCCTGCCGCTTCCGCCGCGCCTGTGGCGGCGGCTCCCGCTCCGGCGGCGAGCGACCCCGCTCCGCAAAAGCAGCGCGCCGCGCTGAGCGAAGCCCCGGTGCCGCAGCTGAGCGAAATCAAGCAAAACTTCATCAGCGTCAACGTCAACAAGCTGGATAAACTGATGGACTTGATGGGCGAGATCGTTATCTCGGTTTCGATGGTCGTGAACAACACCGACTTGGTCGGTCTCCAACTCGACAACTTCGAAAAAGCGTCGGCGCAACTGCTGAAAAACACCGGCGATCTGCGGGACATCATCCGCTCGGTGCGGATGCTGCCCATCTCGTCTACCTTCCATAAAATGTCGCGCATCGTCCGCGACACGGGCAAGAAGCTGGGCAAAGAAGCCGAGCTTGTGATCCTGGGCGAAGAGACCGAAGTCGACAAAAACATCATCGACAATCTCTCCGACCCGCTGATGCACATCATCCGCAACGCGATGGATCACGGGATCGAAGACAGCCGCGAAGACCGCGTCGCCGCCGGGAAATCGCCGGTCGGGCGTATCGTATTGGAAGCGCGGAACTCCGGTTCCGACGTTATCATCTCCTGCACCGACGACGGACGCGGTCTCAACCGCGACAAGATCTTCGAAAAAGCCCAACTGAACGGTCTTGTCTCGCGCGGCGCGGAGGAATACACCGACAAAGAAATCTATCAGCTTGTCATGCTGCCCGGTTTCTCCACCAACGACACGGTGACCGAACTGTCCGGGCGCGGCGTGGGGATGGATGTCGTGCGGCGGAACATAGAGAAGGTCGGCGGCACGGTAGACCTCGATTCCACGCCGGGTGACGGGATGACCGTCAACATCCGTATCCCGCTTACGCTGGCGATTCTGCCCTCGATCGAGATCAGCGTCGGCAGCAACAATTACCTGATACCGACCCTGAACATACGCGAGGCGTTTAAGCCGGACGTCAAAGACATTATTATCGACCCGGACGGAAACGAAATGATCATGTACCGCGGCGAGTGCTTCTCGATCGTGCGTTTGCACAGCCTCTTCAACGTCGCGACCGACATCACCGATTTCGTAGACGGCATCATGATCATGATAGAGGACGACACCCGCATGACCTGCGTCTTCGCGGACGTGATGGTCGGCGAACAGCAGGCGGTCGTGAAACCCATTCCCAGCTTCATCACGGAGCGGATTGGAAATATTTACGGCATCTCCGGCTGCACCCTGCTCGGCGACGGCAGCATCAGCCTTATTATCGACGTGAAGAGCCTCACCCACAATGCCCGATAAGCGAAAGGACGGATAGGCAGATGGACGAATATAACGAAGCGCTCAAGCAAAGCGAAACACAAGGCAAATACCTGACCTTTTCTGTGGGTGACGAGGAATACGGCATTGAGATCGATTACGTCATCGAAATTATCGGCGTGCAGCCCATCACGGAAGTGCCCGACATCCCGTCTTATATCAAAGGGTTGATCAGCCTGCGCGGGAAAATCATCCCGGTTATGGACGTACGCCTGCGCTTTAACAAGCCGCCGCAGGAATACGACGAGCGCACATGCATCATCGTCGTCAACCAAGAAGAGAGCACCATCGGTCTCATCATCGATACCATCCGTGACGTTCTGGACATCGACGACAGCCTGCTCGGCGATCCCGCGGGGGTGAAGGCGGGAACTCCCAACCGCTACATCAAATCAATCGCCCGCACCGACCACGGCAACAAGCTGATCATCAATCTGGAGAAGGTACTCTCCGACCACTGAGCAAAACCAAATAACCCCCGTTCCAAACTTCGGAACGGGGGGTTATATATGTGAAGTGTTGAAAATTGCGTGTTCGCCTCATGGCAATGTACAATTGACAGTTGACAATGGACAATCAGGACGCGTAGGGCGCGACGACCCCGGCGCGCCGTGAACAACCTTTGGTGTGCGGTATTCGCCGCCACCTCCTTCGAATCGAAGGGGGTGGCGGGGGAACGGGTAATTTTCAACATGCCACACGTATTAGGAGGAAAGATGATGAAAAAACGTCTCGGAGTCATCGCGCTGCTGCTTGCACTCAGCGCCCTGACGGCATGCGGGGGAGGCGCTAGCCCCGCGCCAAGCCCCGAACCCAGCCCGGAAAACATCCCCAGCCCCGAACAGACCCCGCCCGA
>JAISVY010000100.1 GCA_031271325.1 Oscillospiraceae bacterium | reverse complement strand
CTTGTCTGCCTGTACGCGGGGAGCGACGCCGTGCGGCTGCTGCCGCCGCTGACCGTGTCCGGCGCGGAGATTGCCGAGGGGTTGTCCATTCTGCGCGAAGTACTGGGGTAAACCGTCGGGGCGATTGCCGTCGTTCCCGCAAAATGAATAAGGGGGCTCATCATGAACGGTAAGCATCTGTTAAGAATGTCCGATCTGTCGAACGCCGATATTCTGGAGATTCTGGCGTTGGCCGACAAAATGAAGTTTAACCGGCAGCACGGGCTTTCCCATCGCCTGCTGGAAGGCAAAACGCTGGGGATGATCTTCACCAAAGCGTCCACACGGACGCGCGTCTCGTTTGAGACGGGTATGTTCCAGTTGGGCGGGCATGCCATCAACCTCACGCAGGCCGACGCGCAGTTCGGGCGCGGCGAACCGATCGAGGACACCGCGAATGTCCTGAGCCGGTACGTAGACGGCATCATGATCCGCACGTTCGCGCAGCAAGACGCCGATGATTTCGCGAAGTACGGCAGTGTGCCCGTCATCAACGGGTTAACCGACTTCGCGCATCCCTGCCAGATTTTAGCCGACCTGATGACGATCCGCGAACACCTCTCCGCCCTCGCCGGGCTGACGGTCTGCTGGATCGGCGACGGCAACAATGTCTGCAACAGCCTGATCACCGGCGCTCTGACATGCGGTATGTATGTGCGCGCGGCTTGCCCCGAAGGGTACGACCCGCACCCGGAGGTGCTGGCGAAAGCCAGCAAAAACCCCGCGTTCGCCCTGACTCGCGACCCGCGCGAAGCCGCCGAAGGCGCGAACGTCGTGTTTACCGACGTATTCACCAGCATGGGTCAGGAAGCCGAAACGAAAAAGCGCTTGGCTGATTTTGAAGGTTTTCAGGTCAATGTGAAGCTGCTGTCCCTCTGCGCCGAAAACGTCATGGTGCAGCATTGCCTTCCGGCGCACCGCGGTGAGGAAATCAGCGCCGAGGCGTTCTCGCTCCATGCCGCCGAGATCTACGACGAAGCGGAAAACCGCCTGCACGCGCAAAAAGCCGTAATGGCGCTGCTGATGGGCGGGGCAGACTGACAAATGGGAATTCCACCCATTGACAAAATCCCAAAAAGATGTATAATACCTTTTGCGTGTCTGCCGCGTTGCGTCGGGCACAGCTCCTTGCCCCGCGCCGGTCGCGGAGCCAAAGTCCAAAAGGAGGTGTCAAAATGGCAAAAATTCAAAGCAGGTATGAAACCGTGTTCATCCTCAACCCCAATCTGACCGAAGAGGCTACCGCCGCCGCCGTTGAGAAGTTTACGGCGCTCATCGGGCAAAACGGTACGCTGGGAGAGGTCGAAGATTGGGGTAAGCGTCGTCTCGCCTACGAGATCAACGACTTCAACGAAGGGTATTACACGCTGGTCCGCTTCGAGTCCGCACCCGATTTCCCGGCGGAGCTGGACCGCGTCTACCGCATTACCGAAGGCGTTATGCGCAGCCTGATTATTTGTCTTGACGAATAGGGAGGCAAGTTATGCTAAACAGAATCGTCCTGATGGGGCGCTTGACGCGCGAACCGGAACTGCGTACCACCCAGAGCGGCGTCAGCGTCGTTTCGTTTACCCTTGCCGTTGAGCGCGACTTCGCGACGCGCGGCGAGGAGAAGCAAACCGATTTCCTCGACATAGTTGCGTGGCGCAGCACCGCCGACTTCGTGAGCAAGTATTTCCGCAAAGGGCAGCTTGTGGCCGCGGAAGGCCGCCTGCAAAGCCGCAAGTGGGAAGACAAAGAAGGCAACAAGCGCACCGCCTACGAGGTCGTCGCCGATAACGTGTACTTTGCCGAACGCAAGCAGGAGGGCTATGGCGCTCCGATTCCCGATGCGCCGCCGCCGCAGCGCCTGCCGCGCCAAGAAACCGCCGCGCCGCCGTTCCAGCTCGACACCCCGGCGACTTTCGCCGAACTCGACGACGACGATGACGGAGAGCTGCCGTTCTGATTTGAACGCGCTCTGACCGAGAAAAACAGCAGTTTTCCAAGGAACTTAACGTAAAGGAGATTTCGGTATGGCTATCGACCGCGGACCGCGCGGACGCAAGCGCAGGAAGGTATGTTCCTTCTGCGTAGACCGTGTGGAACACATCGACTATAAGGACGCGCCCAAACTGCGGCGCTTCCTCTCTGAGCGCAGCAAGATTCTGCCCCGCCGCATGACCGGCACTTGCGCCGCCCATCAGCGGGAACTGACCCTCGCCATCAAACGCGCCCGTCACATCGCGCTGCTGCCGTATGTGACCGACTGATTGGTCCCAAAATTAATCCCGAATCGCAAATTTGGTATTGCGTTTGCCCTGCAGGCGTGATATACTGTTACCCACGCCGTTGAAAAGCGGCGCGAAAAACACAAGTAAGGGGGGTGGTAGGCTTGCCGAATATAAAGTCCGCCAAGAAGCGGGTATCGGTCACAGCCCACAAAGCGGAACAAAACCGCATGGCAAAGTCCCGCGTGAGAACAACCATCAAAAAGGTGGACGCGCTCACGGCAGACGGAGAAGCGAAGGCAGCCGGCGCCGCCTATGCGGAGGCGCAGAAGATGATCGATCAGGCCGCCCAAAAAGGTCTGCTCCATAAAAACACGGCCGCCCGGCGCAAAAGCCGCCTAGCCAAAGGGCTGAAAAAACTCGGTTGACCTCCGCTTCACGGCGGACAACAAAAAGCCCCCCGTCCCGGACATGGGACGGGGGGTTGGTTTTTCATAGGAAACCATATATACCAATCGAGAAGCTCTAAAAACCTCATGTTCGCCGCTAGGCGAACGAGCGGAGCGCTTGCGAACAGGCGGCTATGCCGCGG
>JAISVY010000079.1 GCA_031271325.1 Oscillospiraceae bacterium | reverse complement strand
ATCGACTACTATATCGGCAAGACCGGCATCCCATTCAGGGAGGGCGTGGCGTCGGAATCCGCCATCGGCTCAACGGCCTATTCCCTCGTGCTGCTGCGCATGGAGGACAACGCCGACATCGAAAAAGCCAAAACGGACATCAAAGGATCCGTGAAACCGAACAAGTGGATTTGCGTCGCCGTCGACCCGGGCAACGTAGTGGTGGACAGCCTGGGCAACCTTGTCATCCTGATCATGAGCGACAACAGCAAAGCGCTGCACGACGCGTTCCTCAAACTGGCTGAATGAAAACCGTCTCCCCCCGGAGGCGCACTCCGGGGGGAGACCTGAAAATACGCGGGAGGCGCGCCATGTTATTCTCCAGTATCTCATTTGCGTATTACTTCCTGCCGCTCGTGTTCGCGGTGTATTTCGCCATGCCCCGGAAATTCCGCAACCTTGTCCTGCTGGTGTTCAGCCTCTTCTTCTATTTCTACGGCGAACCGAAATATGTCTTCCTGCTGCTGCTGTCCTCGGCAATCGACTTTACGGTCAGTCTCGTGATCAACAAACACCGGGGCACCAAAGCCGCGAAACGCGCCCTGCTGTGCTCCGTGCTGATGAACCTCTCGATCCTCATCTTCTTTAAGTATTCCGATTTCTTTATCGCCAATATCAACGCCCTGTTCGGCGTGAACATCCCGCTGCTGCATATCCCGCTGCCGCTCGGCGTCAGCTTTTACACATTCCAGACAATGAGCTACGCGATCGACGTTTACCGGAACGACGCGCAGGTGCAAAAGAACCCCTTGGACTTCGCAACCTATGTATCGCTCTTCCCGCAGCTGGTCGCGGGACCGATCGTGCGCTACCAAACCGTCGCCGACCAGATGACGGAGCGGAAACACTCGCTTGAGGGATTCGCCGAAGGCGCCGCGCGGTTCGTTATGGGGTTGGGGAAAAAGGTGCTGATCGCGAACGCGCTCGGGGAACTGAACAAGACGGCGCTGACCACGGGCAATCAGTCGGTGCTGATGTACTGGCTCGCGATCACCGCGTTTATGCTGCAAATCTATTTTGATTTTTCCGGGTACTCCGACATGGCGCTGGGACTGGGCAAGATTTTCGGCTTCACCTTTCTGGAGAATTTCAACTACCCGTTTATCGCGCGGAGCATCACCGACTTTTGGCGGCGCTGGCATATCTCGATGGGGACATGGTTCCGTGAGTATATCTACATCCCACTGGGCGGCAACCGCGTACCCCGCTGGAAGTGGATCCGCAACATCGCGGTGGTCTGGTTCTGCACCGGCTTCTGGCACGGCGCGGCATGGAACTTTATTGTGTGGGGGCTGTATTTCGGCGTCCTGCTGACCTTAGAAAAACTGTTTATCCTCCAATGGCTTGAAAAAATCCCGAGGATATGCCGGCATATATACTGCCTGCTGGTCGTCACGGTCAGCTTCGTGATCTTCCATCTGGAGACACTGCCGGGCATCTGGGGCTTCCTGAAGGGGATGTTCGGTTTTGGCGGCGTTCCGCTGGTCAACGCCGAATCGGCGTATTACCTGAACAGCTATAAGATAATCCTGCTGGCGGCTGTGATAGGCGCTACGCCCCTGCTGAAGCGCCTTGTCATGGCGGCTCGCGCCAATGTGCGGCTGGAACGGGTGATCCATGTGCTGAACCCCGTATACACCGGCGGGCTTTTGCTGGTGGTATCGGCCTATCTGGTCGATTCCTCGTTCAACCCGTTCCTGTATTTCCGGTTTTAGGAGGATTGATCGCGATGAAAATCAGAGCGCGGGATCTGGCGGTCGTCATTGTGTTCTTGGGAATCCTGTACGCCGTGTTCTTCCTGAACCTGCTCAAGCCGGCGGACGAGCTGTCTTACAGCGAGCGCCGGAAGCTCGCGCAGTTCCCCGAACTGAACGCGGAAACAATCCTCAGCGCCGAGGCGATGGAGGGGTTTGACGACTATGCCGTCGATCAGATCGCCTTCCGGGAGCAATGGCGCAGGCTGAAAGCGCGGTTCGATCTGAACGTATGGCTCAAGACGGACAACAACGCGATTTTCGTCGAGGGCGGTCAGGTGTTCAAAACCGAGTACCCAATCCGCGAGAACAGCGTAACCCGCCTGTGCGGCATCCTCAACTACGTCAACCGCCGGTATCTTGCCGGGCTGAACGTACGCTACGCCCTCGTGCCGGACAAGAACTACTACCTCCCGGACAAGTCCGGGCATTTGGTGCTGGACTACCAAGCCATGTCCGGTTTAATCCGTGACAATATGGACGCGGAGATCAAAGAAATCAGCCTGTTTGACGCTCTGACGGCGGACAGTTACTACCTGACCGACGCCCATTGGAAGCAGGAGACGCTCGCCCCGGTGGTCAACGCGGTTGCCGAAGGGTTCGGCAGCGCGCTCCGGTTTGACGGCAACGCGTATACCGAAAAGACATACGCCCCCTTTTACGGCGTGTACTACGGGCAGTCCGCCCTGGATGTCGAGCCGGACACCCTGACCTACCTCGTCAGCGGCACCACCGAGAACGCCGTTGTGACCAGCATCGAAAAGCCGGGCGAGGTACTGCCGGTCTATGACGAAAGCCAGCTGGGCGGCATGGATTCCTACAACATCTTCCTGCTGGGTCCGCAGGCGGTGGTGCGGGTTGAGAATCCGGGCAGCCCCGGCGGGAAGGAACTGATCATCTTCCGCGATTCCTACGCCGGTTCTCTCGCGCCGCTGCTTCTCGACGGTTACGCCGCCGTGACGCTGATCGATCTCCGGTATATCCGCGCCGACCTCGTCGGGGACTATGCGGACTTCTCCGGCGACCCCGACGTGCTGTTTCTGTATTCGGCTACCCTGTTCAACACCAGCGACAGCGTACAGTCGCCGCCGCAAGAAGAATTCGTTTCACCCTTTTTGGCGAGGTCGGAGAGATAATAAAGGAGCTGCTGAACAGCTCCTTTTCGACCCGAAGCGCCGCAGGCGCGAGTTGTCAAATTCGGAATTTTGGAACTTTATTTCGAAGAAATCAAAGTGAAAAATTCCGAATTTGCTGGTCGAAAAGAGTTGTGAAGCGTGACAGCCGCGTTGTTCAGCAATCCCTAAATAGGAGCTGCCGAACAACTCCTTTTCGACCCGAAGCGCCGCAGGCGCAATTTTTGTACTGCGTTTTTCGGAAAAAGTTAAGCCTGGGGAGCTGAAGTGGAGTTGCGAGGGATAAAAGGGAAGATATTGCTTCCGGCGGTGGTGATCATCCTGTGCGCAGCGTCGGGTGTTTTATTGTGGAACATCGTCCAGTTTTCCGATTTTGTGGACGAGTCGACGATACATCATGTGGATATGGTCACGAAGGTGGCGGTGAACCGCCTTGGTCTGATGGAGTCGGAGGCAGCGGCGGTGTCGCAGGGGATAGCGCTGGATTCTGCCGTTATCGCCGCGGTCGAGGCAGGGAACGCGGAGGCGTTGCTGTCCCGGGCATTGTCTCTGCAAGAGGAGAACGGCGTTGAGTTTTGCACGGTTACGGACGCTCAGGGGCGTGTGCTCGTGCGGACGCACGCGCCGGAGGAGACGGGGGACATCATTTCGGATCAGGCGAACATCCGCTCTGCCATGTACGGGGAGTCCCTGACCGCGATTGAGGAAGGCTCGGTCGTGCGCCTGTCCGTCCGCTCGGGCACACCTGTTTTGAACGCGGAGGGCAAGGTGATCGGCGTGGTATCCGTCGGGTTTCGCTTGGATACAGACCGTTTTGTCGATGAGATCAAGGAGATGATGGGCTGTGAGGCGACGGTTGTTTTGGGGGATGAACGGATCGCGACGACGGTATTGGGGGAAAACGGCGTCCGCATGATCGGCACGAGGGCGGACGCGGCTATCGCCGAAACGGTGTTGTCCGGGAAGGCGTACTCCGGGCGTGTGGATATTCTGGGGCGGGTTGCCGTATGCCGTTACACGCCGATTAACGGCCCGGACGGAAGAGCTGTGGGAATGCTGTTCATCGGGCAGTATTTTGACGAGGAATTGAAGACCATAGGGGGTTTTGTGCAGGGCGGCTCGGTGATTACCGTCGTGATATTGGCGCTTTCGATCACAGTCCTTCTGATCATTGTGGGGCATATTGTCAAGCCGATCCGCGCCGTAACGGAAGCCGCGTCCGCGCTGGCGGTGGGCGACACCGAACTGGAACTCCGCGTGAATACGAAGGACGAAACACGCACCTTGGCCGACGCGTTCAACAATATGCTGGATAACACCCGGCGGCAGGTTCGCACGGTCGAAGAGATTGCGAACGGCGGTCTGTCTGTCACGCTGGAACCCCGTTCGGAGAAGGATCTGATGAACCGCGCGCTGGAGAAGCTGAACGCGACGATCAGGGCGCAGGCCGCGGCAATCCGCGAGGAGCATGAGCGGATGAAGCTGATGCTGGACACGAACCCCCTTGCGAGCCGCCTGTGGGATCAGCATTACCGTCTGATCGAATGCAACGAGGCGGCCGTCAAACTTTTCGGGCTGAAGAACAAAAAGGAATACATAGAGCGTTATTATGAGCTTTCGCCGGAATTCCAGCCGGACGGCCGGGTGACGCGTGAAAAGGCGGGGGTGGTTATCCGCGAGGCGTTTGAGAAAGGCTCCTTCACTTGCGACTGGATGTACCAGCTGCCGGACGGCACCCCTCTCCCGGCCGAGCTGACGATGGTGCGCGTCCCTTACGGGGACGGCTATGTGGTCGCGGCGTATTCGCGGGATCTTCGGGCGGAGAAGGAGATGGTCTCGGAACTCCGAAAGACCTCCGCCCAGCTGGAAACGGCGTTGGAGGAGGCAAAAAGGGCGAATCGCGCCAAGAGCGATTTCCTTGCCAGTATGAGCCACGAAATGCGGACGCCGCTCAACGCGGTCATCGGGCTTTCGGAAATCGCCCTCAGCGGGGGCGATATGGACGAAGACATCAAGCAGAATCTGGAGAAGATCTACAACTCCGGCTCCACCCTATTGAGCATCGTCAACGACATCCTGGACATCTCCAAGATACAGTCCGGGAAGTTTGAGATCATCCCGAACCCCTACGATGTCCCCAGTTTGATCAACGATTCCGTTCTCCAAAACATCCTGCGCATCGGAAGCCGCCCAATCCGGTTTGTTCTGGAGATCGACGGGGCTATCCCCGCGCGCCTGTTTGGGGATGAGCTCCGCGTCAAGCAAATCATCAGCAACCTTTTGTCCAACGCGTTCAAGTATACCGAAGAGGGGACGGTGGAACTGTGCCTTACGTGTGAGCGGGACGGGGATGCGGTGTGGATGACCATCCGGGTCTCGGATACAGGCTCCGGCATCCGCCCCGACCACCTTGAGCGGCTGTTCGCCGACTTTGAGCAGTTCGGCGCGACTTCCTACCACCAAGCGGGCGGAACCGGTCTGGGGTTGTCCATCACAAAGAATCTGGCGGAGATGATGGGCGGAGACGTCAGCGTGGAGAGCGAGTACGGGAAGGGCAGCGTCTTTACGGTCCGCATCCGGCAGGGACTTGTGACGGACGACGTGATCGGCGCCAAGGTGGCGGACAGCTTAAAGCGGTTCCAGTATTCTGCCAACAAGCTCGACCGGAACTCGCACGCGAAGCGTATCCGTTTCCCCTACGCGAAGGTTCTCTTGGTAGACGACAACATCACCAACTTGGATGTCGCCAAGGGTCTGATGAAGCCTTACGGGATGCGTGTGGACTGTGTGACGGGCGGTTTGGAGGCAATCCGCGCGATCCGTGAGGAGAAAGTCCGGTACAGCGCGGTCTTCATGGACCATATGATGCCGGGCATAGACGGCGTTGAGGCGACGAAGGTCATCCGTGAGGAGATTGGCACGGAGTACGCGAGGACGGTCCCGATCATCGCGCTGACCGCCAACGCGGTGACAGGCAGCGAGGAGATGTTTTTAAGCAAGGGGTTTCAGGCGTTTATCTCCAAACCGATCGACCTCATGAAGCTGGACTCGGTTCTCCGACGCTGGGTTCGGGATAAAGATCAGGAAGAATTTGGCACGGAGGAAGACGCGCCGGAGGATACGGCGGGGTTGCTGGACGGCGTTACGATCCCCGGTCTGGACATCGCAAAGGCGCTGGAGCGCTTCAACAACGACGGAGCCGTCCTTGCCGGAATCCTGCGCTCTTATACGGCGGGTACCCGGCCTCTGCTGGAAAAACTGCGGCTCTGCTTGGACGATCTGAACGAATACGCCATAATCGTCCACGGGATCAAAGGCTCAAGCTACGGGATCTGCGCCGATGAGGCAGGGAAAGCGGCCGGCGAACTTGAAAAGGCCGCCAATGAGGGGGACGCGGATACGGTGAACGCCGGGCATCCCGCGTTCGCGGCGCTTACGGAGGCGCTGTTGGATGCTATAGACAGCGCCCTTGCTTCCCGCGATACCGGCAAACCGTTTGCGGACGCGCCAAATCCCGCGCTGCTGGAGGAACTGCGCCGCGCGTGCGAGGCGTTCGATATGGACGGTGTGGACGCGGCGATGGAGAAGCTTGAGTCCTTCCGGTACGGAAGCGGCGGGGATCTGGTGCGCTGGCTGCGCGAACAGGTTGGCAACATGGCCTTTGAGGAAATCTCCGGGATGGAATTTCCCGCCGTTCAGGACGACGTCCTGCCGGATGTGGAAGGGATCGACGCGTTGGAGGGCATCCGTCGTTCGGGGTCCAAAAAGATGTTTTGCAAGCTTCTGCGGGACTTCTATACACTGATCGACCTAAAGTCGGGGAAAATCGAGCAGTTTCTCGCCGAAGACCGGATTCCTGACTTGACGGTCATTGTTCACGCGCTGAAGACCACCGCGCAAATCATCGGCGCCGGGGAACTCGCGGAAGGGTTTGACCGCTTGGAGCGGTACGGAAGAGAGGAAAACCCGGATGCATTGAAGCGGGAGACGCCCGCCGTTTTGGCGCTGTACCGGAGTTTTAAGCCGCGGCTGAAGGCGTTTGCGGAGAAAGAGCGGAGGGAGAAAAGGAAATCCTCTTGGGCAGAGCGGTCTGTGCCGCTGCGGAACCTGGTTGCCGCCGCGGAGAACTTTGATTTAGACGGCGTAGACGATGCCGTGAAGGAACTGGAGACGCTGCTTTTCCCCGGAGAATATCAAAATCATATGGATTTATTGGGCATATACGCCGCCGACGTCGATATGGAAGAGGTTATTAAACGGGCGCGGGAACTGTTGGAAATCGCCGAAACTGCGCCGATAGAGGAGGGCTTATAGATGCAGCATATCATGATCGTAACGGAAACGGAGAGCTTTTTACTGACATCTATTAAGGAGAAGCTTGAAAAAACGCCATACCGGGTATCTCTTGTCCCTGCGGACACGGATGCCATCAATGACATCAAGGAGCCTGTATGCGGCGTCGTGGTATACGCGGAAAAAAAACTGCTTGAGCAGCAGCAGGCTCTGACGTTTCTAAAGGACCGGGTGATCATGGAGGATATCCCCGTTTTCACCGTTGGCAGGCTGGACAATCTTAAAGAAGTGAAGACCGTAATTCCCAACGAACATATAATCCGGGAGTTTTCGCGCCCGATTAACGTGAACAGCCTGACGGAGACGGTGGATCATTTGATCCGGCAATACAGCGGACAGCTTCGGAAGAAGATTCTGGTCGTGGATGATTCCGGGGCGATGCTGCGGAGCGTAAAGGGTTGGCTGGGGGACAGATACAATGTTTTTTTGGCGAATTCGGCGGCGATGGCGATCAAGTATCTGACGCTGAACCGGCCGGATTTGGTTCTGCTGGATTACGCCATGCCGGTTGTTGACGGGAAGCAGGTATTGGAGATGATCCGCACGGAGACCGAGTTTTCCAATATTCCGGTCATGTTCCTAACAGCCAAAGAGGACAAAGAGAGCTTCCTGAATGTGGTAAATCTCAAACCCGAGGGGTATCTGCTCAAAACCATGCCCCCGGAACGGATCGTGAAAACGGTTGACGATTTCTTTGAAAAAAGCAAAGGGATGTATGCCGTCAAAGGAGAGAAATAGCATGCCGGAAAAAAAGCGCCAGACAATCATGCTGGTTGACGACAACCAGGCAAACCTGAACATCGGGAAGACCATGCTCAAGGGTTCTTTTGAGGTTTACGCGCTGCCGTCCGCCGAAAGGCTGTTCAAATTTCTTGAGACCGTTACGCCGGATTTGATTTTGCTGGATATTGCGATGCCCGGCATGAACGGCTTTGACGTGATGCGGATTTTGAAAGCCGACGCAAGGTACACGGACATCCCCGTGATCTTCGTTACGTCTAAATCGGAGGAAATGAACGAACTGGAGGGGTTGGAACTCGGGGCGGTCGATTATGTGACCAAACCCTTCTCCGCCGCGATTTTGCTGAAGCGGATCGAAAACCATCTGCTGATCCAGAAGCAAAAAGCGGAGCTGAAACGCCTCAACGACAACCTGATCGGCATGGTCAAGGAGCAGACATCGCAGATCCTCGGGCTTCACAGCTCAATTATCAGCATTGTCGCCGATTTGGTCGAGTTTCGGGATGTGATGACCGGCGGGCACGTCAGCCGCACGCAGAAGTATATGGAATTGCTGATCGGCCGTCTGGTTGAAGACGGCGTGTATTCCGAGGAAGTCCTGTTATGGGAAAACATGGACTACATTATCCCCTCGACTCAATTGCATGATTTGGGCAAGATATTCATCAGCGACGCGATCTTGAATAAGCCCGGAAAACTCTCGGCGGAAGAGTTCGACACGATGAAGACCCATGCCGCAAAGGGTGTGGAGGCAATCCGGCGTATGGCGGCAAAGGGCGAAAACCAGCTTTTCCTGCAATACGCCGAAATCATCGCCGGCACACACCACGAGAAATGGGACGGCAGCGGTTACCCGTTCGGGCTGAAAGGGCTGGAAATCCCGCTTCTGGGACGTCTGATGGCGATTGCCGATGTTTATGACGCGCTGACCTCCGCGCGGCCGTACAAGGAGCCGTTCAGCGCGGAAAAATCCGCCGGCATTATTATTGACGGCTCCGCCGCACATTTCGATCCCGTGCTCGTGGAGATCTTCAGGAATATTCAGGATGAATTCGCGGTGATCGCGCAGGAAAACAGAGAGGACGCGTGAAAACCGGCTGTGGCTTCAGGCGTCAGACGCTGTGAAAACCCGTGTTTCTCATTCGGCGAAGCCCTAGACAAATATAACCGCGGCGTTGTTCAGCAAGCCCTAATATATGGACGGGAGAGAACGAATGAAAGAGTTTTTGACCATCAAAGAGTTTTCCAGGCTATCCGGCATTCAACAGACAACCCTGCGGTATTGGGACGAGATCGGTATCTTTTCCCCGGTGAAGCGCAACCCCGACAATAATTACCGCTATTACGCCCCGGAGCAGATTATCGCGGTCAACTTTATCACCGTCCTAAGCGGCTTGAATATCCCGCTGAAAATGATAGGCGCGATCTCCAGCGAGCGGACGCCGGAGAACGTCATGCATTTGATTGAGCGGCAAGAGAGTCAGCTTGACATGGAAATGCAAAGGCTGCGCGAATGCTATTCCATCATGCACACCCGGCTGGAACTGATTCGGTACGGGATGCGTCTGGTTGCCGAAAAAAACACCGGAACGGGCGAGGGGAGCATTACCCTGCAGCGGCGGGATCGGAGAGCGTTTATCCTCGGTCCTCCCAATGCGTTCGGGAAGGATGAAACGTTCATTGAGCCGTTTATGCGTTTTTGCCGGCAGTCGGAGGAGATGCGGGTCAATCTTAGTTATCCGGTCGGCGGTTATCACACGGATATAAACAGCTATCTAAAAACGCCCGGTCAACCCGAACGTTTTATCTCGCTCGATCCGACCGGAAACCGGTATCGGGCGGAAGGGCTGTATCTGGTGGGTTTTTTCCGGGGGAATTACGGCGAAACCGGCGATTTGCCCGAACGGATGGACCGGTATATAAAAGAACATAAGCTGAAAGTATCCGGTCCTGTATACTC
>JAISVY010000038.1 GCA_031271325.1 Oscillospiraceae bacterium | reverse complement strand
GGTACCTTTGAACACCATATGCTCAATCGCGTGAGACGCGCCGGCCATCCCTTCCGGCTCGTAGCGGGAACCGTGCCCCACCCAAAACGCCACGGCGGCGCTGCGTACATGCTCCATATACTCGTGGACGAGCCGCGCCCCGTTGGGCAGCGTTTTCGTCTGTATCATATTGTTTCCCCCTTATTGTCAATAGGGTCACTCTAAAAACCTCCCGCTCCGGCTTGCGATGCCGCGCCAGAGGCACCTGTTCGCAAGCGCTCCGCTCGTTCGACTGGCGGCGAACACGAGGTTTTTAGAGCTTCTCAATACAGGGACACCGGTTAGGGTGTCCCTGATTGGATTTCTTAATTCTCAGTTGGGTCACTCTAAAAAACCTCCCGCTCCGGCTTAAAAACGAAGCGTGAACCCGCCTCGCAGGGAGACTTGGAACCCGCATGCCTAGCGAGCCAGCGAGCGTAGCCAGAGGGTGAAAGGCGACCGCTTGCGAGGCGAGGGGAACGTGACATCGCGGCACAGCCGCCTGTTCGCAAGCGCTCCGCTCGTTTGCCTAACGGCGAACACGAGGTTTTTAGAGCTTCTCAGTTGTTCGGTATCGCGTCTTTCTTGGAGAGATTGATGCGCCCCTTTTCGTCCGCGCCGAGATACTTGACCCAAACCATGTCGCCGACGTTTACAACGTCTTCTACCTTGGCGACGCGGAAATTTTCAAGTTTGGAGATGTGCACCATTCCCTCTTTGCCCGGCGCGTATTCGACAAACGCGCCGATCGGGATAACGCGCGTCACCCGCCCGTAATACGATTCGCCGAGCGTCGGCTCGAAAACGATCGATTTGATGATCTTGAGCGCTCTTTCACAGTCTTCTTTATTGATCGCCGCGATGAAGATGCGACCATCGTCCTCGATGTCGATCTTACAGCCGGTATCGGCCACGATCTTCTGGATGACGCTGCCGCCCTTGCCGATGACCTCGCGGATCTTTTCGGGGTCGATCTGCGTCTGGATCATCTTCGGGGCGAACGGGGACAGCTCTTCGCGCGGGGCAGCGATGCAGGGCAGCATGATCTCGTCGAGGATCTTTTCCCGGCCTTCTTTGGTGATGGCGAACGCGTTTTTGATGATCTCCGGGGTCAAGCCGTCGATTTTCAGGTCCATCTGGATGGCGGTGATGCCCGACTTGGTGCCGGCTACTTTGAAGTCCATATCGCCGTAGAAATCTTCCAGACCCTGTATATCGATAAAGGTCGTCCAGTTGCCGTCGTCCTCGGTGATCAAACCGCACGAGATGCCGGCGACCGGCGCTTTGATCGGTACGCCCGCGTCCATCAGCGCGAGGGTTGAGCCGCAGATGCTCGCCTGCGACGTCGAGCCGTTGGACGAGAGGATCTCACTGACCAAGCGGATGCAGTAGGGGAATTCGCTTTCGGGCGGAATCATCGGTTCCAGCGCCCGTTCCGCGAGCGCTCCGTGCCCGATCTCGCGCCGTCCGGGGCTGCGGGAGGGGCGGGCTTCGCCGACCGAGTAAGACGGGAAGTTGTAATGGTGCATATAGCGCTTATACTCGTCGTCGAAGATGTTGTCGAGCTTTTGCTGGTCGGAGATGGTGCCCAGCGTACATACGGTCAACGCCTGCGTCTGCCCGCGGGTGAACATACCGGAACCGTGCGCCCTCGGCAGCAGACCCACGCGCGCGTCCAGTGGGCGGATGTCCATCATATCGCGCCCGTCCACGCGTTTCTTCTCCTCGATCAGCCAGCGGCGCACGACGATCTTTTGCAGCTTATAGAGCACTTCGCCGAGGTCTGCGTCCAGCGTCGGGAAACGTTCCGCATACTCCTCCGCAATCGCGAGGCGAAGCTCTTTCAGGCGCGCCTCACGCACGTTTTTGTCGTCGGTGTCGAGGCAATAGCGCAGTTTGTCCATGATTTTGTCTTTGAGCGTGTCATACAACTCTTGGTTGAAATACGCTTTGACATAGTCGAACTTCGGCTTGCCGATTTCGTCTTTGATGGTCTGGATAAACGCGCAGAGAGTTTTGATTTCTTCGTGGGATTTCATAATCGCGTCGAACATCACATCGTCGGGAACCTCGTCGGCTCCGGCTTCGATCATTACGACCTTCTGCGCCGTTCCGGCGACGGTAAGCTGCAGCGTGGATTTCTCGCGCTGTGCCGTATTGGGGTTCATCACAAGCTGCCCGTCCACAATTCCGGCGGAGATACCGGCGATCGGACCGCTCCACGGAATATCGGAGATCGAAAGGGCGATCGAAGCGCCCAGCATCGCGGGGATCTCCGGCGCGCAATCCGGTTCCAAACTCATCACGGTGGCGGCGATGGCGACGTCGTTGCGCATATCGCCGGGGAAGAGCGGACGAATCGGGCGGTCGATGAGGCGGGAGGCCAGCACGGCCTTTTCGCTGGGACGGCCTTCTCTCCGCAGGAACGAGCCGGGGATGCGGCCGACCGAGTAGAGGCGTTCCTCAAAGTCCACCGATAGGGGAAAATAATCGATTCCGCCGCGCGGCTGAGCCGCCGCCGTCGCTGTGACGAGCACCGAAGTGTCTCCATAGCGAACCATGCAAGCGCCTCCAGCCAGTTCCGCCATGATGCCTACCTCCACGCGCAGGGGGCGGCCGGCCATTGTCGTCTCATAGGTCTTCGCGGCCGGAAATTCTCTTTTTGTCATTGACTGTTTCCTTTCCTGTCTCCCTGTCCAACGCGGGGATGACACACATCTTAATGAACTGCGTCCCTCGAAAAACTGAGGCTTTCTCGGATTGCGAATGAGGAAACCGCTGCGGCGGAATGAATCCGCAGTGTTTTCCTCGCGAGGGGTTTTTAGAGGGGCTCAATTGTTCGGCAGCTGCTATTTACGCAAGCCAAGCTTCGCGATCAGCGCCCTGTACCGCTCAATGTCTTTCTTTTGCAAATAGTTGAGCAGACTGCGCCGGGAACCGACCATCTTGATCAGACCGCGCTGGGAATGCTTGTCCTTTTTGTGAATCTTGAGGTGTTCTGTCAATTGCTTGATGCGTTCGCTGAGAATCGCGACCTGCACCTCCGGCGACCCGGTATCGGTCTCATGAATGCGGTTTTGCTCGATGACGTTGGTTTTTTGCTCCTTGAGCAGCATGATGTTTCACCTTTCCTTTTTTTGTCCCCGCGGCGCGGCGTATGAGGCGGAACCGACGGTTAGGCGTCGGCGGTGAATCCTGCGGCTCCGGCAAAACGGAACCGTCACCCTCAAACATAGCGCCGGGGCTTATTTCGCGCATAGGCGCGTAAAGCATTATACCACGGTGCCGGACGAATGTAAAGGTTAATCCAAAATTTTTTGGTTAATTCCCAAAGTAAATGCAACAGCGGGTAGCAGTAGCGTTAAGCTTGAGAATCCAAGGCGGAACGCGTACTGAGAGGAGTGCGAAAGAGGGCAAAAGAGAAGAAGGATGTCCATTATACGGTTGTTATTGAGCAAAGAGGGCAAAGCGAACAGACCGAAACGCGAGACGTTTCAGAGTAAAAGCAACCACGAATTCAATTAGAGTCTGTTCACACAATTATTGACACGTGAGTTGAACTGTGATATAATATGCATATGGAAATTACGACAATGCAATTTAATAAAATCGCCCCATATCTGCCGCGCCAGCGCGGGA
>JAISVY010000154.1 GCA_031271325.1 Oscillospiraceae bacterium | reverse complement strand
AGCCCGGAGATTTTGCGTCAGGCGCTCTGCAACGCGGGCGCGACCGAGCGCACCGGGGAAGTCAGGACCGTTACCAAGCGGGACTTGTTTGAGTGGGGTTTGTCCGGCAGCCCGAACAGCGCGAAACTGCGCAAAGAGCTGCAAAAGAAACTGGATTTGCCGCAGAACCTGTCGTCCAAAGCCCTGTGCGAGGTGCTGACGCTGCTGGGTGTGCAGCTGACGGCGGAGGGCGGAGAGTTGACGGTTGTGTCACGCTGAAAAGCTCATGTCTGCCTTGCGGCGAATATGAGGTTCCCGGTTCTTCCGTGAAACGCGCACAGGCGGCGGGTTAACCGCCCGCCGTTCACATTGCTTCGCGTTTCGCGATGGCTATCGCCTCCAGCGCGTCGCGCCCGTAGAAAGCGGCTTCGGAGACGGAGGGGTTGACCGCCGCGCCGCCGATCATCACGGCGCAGTTTGGATATGCCGCCTTGATCGCGTAAACGGTATCCTTCATGTTCTTGACCGTGGTGGTCATCAGGGCGCTCAGCCCGACCAGACGCGCGCTGTGTTCGCCGATTGCCGCTATGACCGTTTCGGGCGGAACGTCTTTTCCCAGATCGATGACCGGGAAGCCGTGGCATTCCAGCATCGTGATCACGATGTTCTTTCCGATGTCGTGGATGTCGCCCTGCACCGATGCCATCAGAATCGGCGGAATATCCATCACCGCGCCCGACGCGTTTGCTTTGAGCTCTGCGATTTCGCGCTTCGCGGCGCTTAGGAGTTCGGGCAGAAATACCGTTCCCGCGTCATACTGCTCAATGTACCATTGTAAAGGTTTATCCTGCACAGCGGTTTTGCTTTGCTCTTCGCCGCGCCCCGTCAGCAGCCGCCAACAGCGCAGCGCGTCGGAAAACGGTTCGGAGAGCGGGTTGAGGATGGCGGCGTCCAGCCCCGCCGACAGTGCCGTCAGCAGGAACGCCGAACCCAGTTTCTCCCGCTCCGGCATCCCGTAGGAGATGTTGCTTACGCCCAGCACGGTCGCAAGCCCCAGCCGCTCTTTGACCATCCGTACCGCTTTCAGCGTTTCAACCGCCTGCTCCGGCTGTGCCGCGACGGTCAGCGTCAGGCAGTCGATCAGCAGGTCGCTGTCCGGGATTCCGGCTTCCGACGCGGCGTCCCGGATTTTTTTCGCCACGGCAAAACGCCCCTCCGCCGTTTCGGGGATGCCGTTTTCATCCAGCGTCAGGCAAACGACCGACGCGCCGTATTTCCCCGCAAGCGGCAGAATCGCTTCCAGAGATTCTTGTTTCCCGCTGACCGAATTGATGATTGCCTTTCCGTTGACGATTCGCAGCGCCGCCTCAATCGCTTTCGGGTCGGAACTGTCGATCTGCACGGGCAGATTGGAAACGCTTTGCGCGGTGCGGACCATCGCGCACAGAACCGCCGCTTCGTCGATGTCGGGCAGCCCGGCGTTGATGTCGAGGATATGGCATCCCGCCTCCTGCTGTGCCAGCGCCTCCTGCCGGACAACCGACATATCGCCCGTGCGGAGAGCCGCCTGCAGGCGCTTCTTCCCGGTGGGGTTGAGACGTTCGCCGATCACCAGCGCCTCGCCGCCAGGCGTGACGGAGCGTGTGCCGGAAACGGCAAGGGGGGGCTTAGAAGATCTGGCCGCCGGTGTGGCGGCTTTACCGAAAGAATCAATCATTGCCCGCATTTCCGCGATGTGCGCGGGGGTCGTGCCGCAGCACCCGCCGACGATTTGCGCGCCCGCCCGCAGAAAACCCTCCGCGTATTCGGCGAAGGTCTCGGGGGTCACATCATAAACCGCGGAGCCGTCCGGCGCGAGGCGCGGCATTCCGGCGTTGGGCTGGATGATAACCGGCAGCCCGGAGGCTTGAATCAGTTCCGTCAACAGCGGCTTGAGCTGCGCGGGACCGAGCGAGCAGTTCACGCCCAGTGCGGTTACGCCCATACTCTTCAGCGCGGCGGCGGCCACCGGGAGGGTTGCGCCGGTGAGCATACGCCCGTTTTCCTGCACCGTTACCGTACAGAATACGGGCAGGGACGTATGCTCTTTTGCCGCAAGGATCGCGGCTTTACACTCGTAGAGGTCGGACATCGTCTCGATGATCACCAGATCCGCGCCGTTATCTTCAGCGGCGGCCATCAGCGGTGCGTAGTGACGGTAGGCTTCCTCAAACGTCATGCCGCCCATCGGCTCGATCAGTCTGCCGGTCGGTCCGGTCGAGAAGGCGGTGAAGCGGGCGCCCGCCTGTTTGGCAAGCCTTACGCCCGCCGCGGCGTCGGCGGGGTCGGACGCGGTGAAGGTGTTGGACGACACGACGTCCGCGCCGGCGGCGACATATTCTTTATGCGCCGCAAGCACAACCTGCGGCGCTTCTGTGTTCATGGTGTACGGAGCCGCGCCGGGTTTCAGGCCGCGCTCCGCCAGCAGCATCCCCATCCCGCCGTCAAAGAGCAGGACGGACGTGTTCAGCGAAAAATCCATTGCGCGACCTCCGGCTTGTTCATGGTGTAGATGTGTACGCCGTCTACGCGCGCTTCATAGAGTTCCCGCGCTTGTTCGGCGGCCAGCTCGATTCCGGCTTTACGCAAATCGCCGGGGCTGTCTTGATGGCGGTGGAGCAGGCGAACCACCCGCGCGGGCAGGGACGCGCCGCACAGGAAGATCATTTTCTCAATCTGTTTTCTTGAAAGCACCGGCATTACGCCGGCTGAAACGGGGATACGGATTCCGTGCGCCTTCGCCTTTTCGGCGAAGCGGAAAAACACGGTGTTGTCGAAGAAGAGCTGGGAGATGAAAAACGACGCCCCGGCATCCTGTTTGCGCTTGAGATATTCCATGTCGCGTTCCGGGTCGCCGCTGATGTGTCCCTCCGGGTAACACGCCGCGCCGACACAGAAATCGCCGGGGATGTCGCGGATCAGCTCTTCGGCGTAGCGGTAATCGCTCGGCTCCGCGCCTTCTACCGGGTCGCCGCGCAGGGCGAGTATGTTCTCGATGCCGCGCTCCCGGATTAAATCCAGAGAGCTGCTGACCGAAGAACGCGCGGAGTTGACGCAGGTCATATGCGCCATTGACGGAACGCCGTGGCGCTGAATCTCCGCGGCGATCGCCGACGTTTTATCCACGTTTCCGCTCGCGTGGACGGTGACGCTGACAAAGGCGGGGGACAACCCCGCCAGTTCCGCCACGGGCAGCGTCTCGTCCCCCTTTGGCGGGAAAACCTCTAAAGAGAAAATGGTCTTTCCGGGTTGGTACAGTTCACAAATGCGCATTCAAAACCTCCGAAGCGTTTCAAGTGTCTTCGTCCTGTTTCACCGTGACGGTGCATTCCAGCGCTTTGCGCTGGTCAACGGCGGTGACCGTGATCAGCAGATTTTCATATTCAAACGAGTCGCCTTTTTCGGGGATCTTCCCGAGCTTATCCATGATCCAGCCGCTGACCGTGGAGGAATCCACCTCTCCCGACAGGTGCAGGTGGAAAAAGTCAAACAGATTGTCGATGTCGGCCGCGCAGATGACCCTGTATGTATTGTCGCCGAGCGAGACGAACTCTTCCACGATCTCATCGCTCTCGTCCCAGATTTCACCCACAAGCTCTTCCAAAATGTCTTCCATCGTGACGATGCCGTCGGTACCGCCGTATTCGTCGGTAACAACGGCCATATGGATTTTTTTCTTTTGCAGCAGTTTGAACAGATCTTTAATTTTGATTGACGGCGTGACAAAGAGCGCCGGCGAGATGATGCTCTCCAAAGGTTCGCCTTTCTGCACCATCCGTTCAAAAAAGTCCCGGAGGTGCAATACGCCGACGATATTGTCCAACGACTCCTCATAGACGGGGAGGCGCGAGTAGCCGGATTCCAGAAAGAGCGCCGTGATGTCCTCTACAGGCGTATCTTTGGCAATGCCGATGATGTTGACCCTCGGGGTCAGGATGTCAAAGGCTTGCTGGTCGTTATACTCGATTACGCTGTGAATGAGCTGCTTTTCCTCTTCGTCGATCGCCCCGTCCTGCTCCGCTTCTTCCACGATGCTTAACAGCTCTTGTTCGGTGATGCGGTCGTCGGTCGAGGATTTGAAGATGACGCCGAGCAGTTTCTGCCACTGGATGAAGACAAAATTCAGCGGTGTCAGCAGGAGGATGAAGAAATACAAAATCGGCGCGGAAAACAGCGCGAACTTTTCCGGGGATTCTTTGGCGAGGCTTTTGGGGGTAATCTCGCCCAGAAATAAAACCACCAATGTGATGACGATGGTGGAGATCGTCGCGCCTGCATCTTTGAAGTGCCTGATAAAAAACACGGCGGCGACCGACGCGGCGGTCAGGTTGACGATGTTGTTGCCGACAAGGATGGTGGAGAGCAGCTTATCGTAACCGTCGTACAGCTTCAGCGCAAGCGACGCCCGCTTGGAACCGTTTTCCGCCATGTTTTTGATGCGGATGCGGTTCATCGATAAAAACGCCGTTTCGGTAGCGGAAAAAAACGCGGAAAGTATGATTAAGCCTGCCAAGACCAGTAGATAGCCTATACTGTGAGAGTCCATTCCTCTCTATCGCCTCCCTTGTATTGTTGATTATACCATACCGTAAAGCAAACCGCAACAAGGATTTTTAGGCGCTTTGCCCGGCAAAAAAATCTTGACTTAGCCGTATTTTTTTGGTATAGTGGGTCAATAATCAACAGATAGGAGATGGGGAAATGGTTTCAGCGGAAGTAACCGTGAACAATCAGGTGGGGCTGCACGCCCGGCCGGCAACCTTTTTTATACAGAAAGCCAACGAGTTTAAGTCCAGCATTTGGGTTGAGAAGGACGAACGCCGCGTCAACGCCAAAAGTTTGCTCGGCGTGCTCAGTTTGGGTATCGTGAAAAATTCTTCCATCACCATCATTGCCGACGGAGCGGACGAAGACGACGCCGTCGAAGCTCTGAAGAACCTGATCTCGTCCGAACTGTTTGAGTGACGCGAAACGATGAACACAACCGAAAGCGCCGCCGTTGACGGCGGCCTTTCTGCGATTGAGCGGCTGAAGGTCAAAGCGCTGTCCCTTCCGCTGCAGCCCGGGGTGTACATCATGGCCGACAAAAAGGGCAAGGTAATCTATGTCGGCAAAGCCAAACGCTTAAGAAACCGCGTGACCTCTTACTTTCAAGACAGCGCGGCGCACAGTCCCAAGACCCGCCGGATGGTAGAGCGTGTATACGATTTCGACACCATCATCACGGTCAGTGAGTTTGAGGCGCTGGTTCTGGAGTGCTCCCTGATACGGCGGCACCGCCCGCGCTACAACATCAAACTCAAGGACGGGAGCGGGTATCCGTTCATCCGGCTGTCGCCGGGCGCGTATCCGGCTCTGTCGGTGGTGCACGACAACCAGCTTGTCAAAGACGGCTCCCGTTATTACGGACCGTACGGCGGCTGGGGCATCTCCCAGACGGTGATCGACTCGCTGCAAACCACCCTGCGCCTGCCCTCCTGCAAACGGGTTTTTCCGCGCGATATCGGCAAAGGCCGCCCTTGCTTACAGTTTCATATGAACCGCTGTATCGGCGTTTGCCGGGGCGGCATCGGCGAGGAGGCGTTCAACGAACGGATCCGGCGCGCCGTATTGATGATGGAAGGTAAGACGGCAGGGCTTTACAAGGAACTGGAAGCCGAGATGCAAACCCACGCCGAGAATCTGCGGTTTGAGGCGGCGGCGCAGATCCGCGACGAGATGCGTTCGATCGAGGCGCTGAGCAGGCGGCAGATCGTCGTAGGCGGGGGCATGGCCGATACCGACGCGGTCGCCGCCGTAATCGGCGAAGCGCGGAACGGCGTCGCCGTACTGCATTATCTCGACGGCAACCTGATGGGGCGCGATACGGAGATGTCGGAGGAGACGGGGGAGTCGCCGGAGGAACTGCTTTCCGCGTTCGTATCGCAGTATTATATGACGCGCGGCAAGATACCCCGGTATGTACTGCTGTCGCACCCGATCGAAGATACGGAGCTGTTAAAAGACGCGTTTCTCTCAAAGGGCATGAAGACAGAGTTTTTGGTGCCCCAGCGCGGGCAAAAGGCGGAACTGGTGAAGATGGCGGCGCGCAACGCCGCCGAAGAGATCGCGCGGGTGACCACCCGCGAGGAAAAGACCCGCTTCCTGCTCTCGGAACTGAAGCGTATCCTCTCGCTCCCCGAGCCGCCCGAACGGATCGAATCGGTAGACATCTCCAACACGGGCGACAGCGGGCGGGTCGGCGCGATGGTCTGTTATAAAAACGGCAAGCCGCTGAAAAAAGCGTACAAGCAGTTTATCATTAAAAACCAAGACATCCGCGACGACTATCACTCGATGGAGGAAGTGCTGACACGGCGCTTTGCCCGCCTGATCAAAGGCGAAGCGGGGTTTGACGAAGCTCCCGACCTGCTGCTGGTGGACGGCGGCGCGACCCACGCATCGATGGCGCGGCGTGTTTTGGACGGGTTCGGGTTGGACATCCCGGTTTTTGGCATGGTGAAAGACGACAAGCACCGCACGAGAGCGGTCGTCAACCCGGACGGCGCGGAAGCCGCCTTGACCGGAAGCCCCGGCGTCTTCGCGCTGGTGGCGCAGATTCAGGAAGAAACGCACCGCAGCGCCATCGCCTTTCATCAAAAACAGCGGAGCAAGTTCGACTCCGAGCTGGACGGCATCGCGGGGTTGGGCGGGAGCAGAAAAGACACGCTGCTGCGGCATTTCAAGAGCGTACAGAAAATCGCGTCCGCCACCCCGGAGGAGCTGGAAGCGCTGCTCCCGAAATCCGTCGCCGTCAATGTATACAACCACTTCCACAATCCCTGCGAACCCGCGTAGACATCCCCCGGTCACCCGTAACATGAATTTTTTAGAGAACCCAAAGAACCGTTTCGGAACCGTTTCGCAAAAAAGGTTCTTTGGCCGCCGGAGGCAAGAAGAAACAAGATGCGAATCATAGCAGGCGAAGCGAGGGGCAGAAAGCTCAAACCGGTGCCGGAGGAGGGGACGCGCCCCACTTCCGACCGGGTGAAGGAATCGATCTTCAACATCTTGCAGTTCCATTTAGAGGGGCGGCGGGTGCTGGATTTGTTTGCCGGTTCGGGGCAGCTGGGCGTGGAAGCGCTCAGCCGCGGCGCGCGGGAATGCGTCTTTGTGGAGCAGTCGGGAGCCGCCGCGGACGTGATACGGGAGAACGCGCGGTTTTTCGCCGGACGTTTTGAGGTGCGCGTCGCCGAGGTTTTACGGTGGCTGGAGAGTGCCGCGGGTACGTTTGACATTGTGCTGCTCGACCCGCCGTACCAATCTCAGCTGGCGAAAAAGACGCTGCAAATTTTATTCCGGCGGGATATGGTCAGCCCGGGCGGGTTTATCCTGTGCGAGTGCGCGAGAGAAACCGAACCGCCGGAAGCGCATACGGGTTATGCCCTGCAAAAAACCTACCCGTACGGCAGCAAGCAGCTGCTGCTGTATGCGCGGCAAACGGAGGGGACGCAATGAAAACCGCGATCTGCCCGGGCAGTTTCGACCCGGTGACGCTGGGACATATGGACATCATCGAGCGGGCGGCGCGTATCTTCGACCGTACGGTGGTCATGGTGATGCAGAACAGCCGGAAAACGTATAACTTTACAACCGAAGAGCGCACCGCGATGCTGCGCAAAGTGACGGCGGGTCTGCGCGGCGTGACGGTGGAAAGCTCCGACCGCCTGCTGGCCGAGGTATGCGCCGAAAAGGGCGAGGTCGTTGTTGTCAAAGGCTTGCGCGCGGTTTCGGATTTCGAGCTGGAATTCCAGATGGCGCTGATGAACCGTAAACTCAACCGCACCCTGGACACCGTCTTCCTGACGGCGAGCGAGACGTACCAATACCTCAGCTCCAGCGTCATCAAGGAAGTATGCTCCTACGGCGGGGACGTAAGCGGGCTGATTCCGCAGGAAGTTTATCACGAGATTGTCGCGAGGCTGCGTAACCAAAAATAAGGAGGGGACTGCTCATGCCGCATCAGGTGGAAGATTTGCTGGACATGCTGCGCGCGCAGATCGAGGACTCGTTTACCCTGCCGCTGGGCAGCGATAAGTGCGTACTGGACAAAGACAAGGCGATGGGTTTGCTCGACGAGATTACGCAGAATCTGCCGGAGGAACTGCGTAAAGCAACCAGCATCGTGGCGCAGCGCAACGATATGATGAGCAAAGCCAAAAGTGAAGCCGAGTCGATCGTGAAGACGGCGGAGGAACGCGCCCGCCGCCTGACCTCCGAGGAGGAGATCCTCGCTACCGCCCGCCGCAAGGCGCAGGAGCTGGAGACGGTGACCAAAAACAAAACGCGGGAGCTGCGCCAAGCCACCAACGAATATGTAGACGACCTGCTCAAGCGCACCGAGGAAGCCATCAACACCGCCTTGAACGAGGTGCGGCGTTCCCGGCTGGAGTTTCGGAACACGGCGAAACGGTAAAAGTTTTTTTGTAACCAATATTACATGTTTATTACATTTTGATGCTTTTGCAACATTTATAAAACAGCTCGGTTGTTTGGGTTTTTAACGCAATACCTTGTGGCGTCTCCTGATCGGAGACGCCATGTTTTGTTTTAGGCAAACATGTGTTTTATAAATAATCGAACACGCGTGTAAAATACGAAAAAGTAACGGTTTCTTTGAATATTACAAATGTTCGGCACGAAAACGTTCTCAAAACCGAAAAATAATGCTTGCAAAATGGGAGGGTTATGCAGTATACTAAAACCAGTTAGGAGCGAAGTGGAGCGAAAAGGAGGGGAGCGGCTTGAACAGCTTAACCGGTGAATACCGGCACGGCGTGGACGCGAAGGGTCGCTTTTTCATGCCTTCCCGCCTGCTGAAAGCTTTGGGCGAACCCTTTTACATCTTCAAAGGTTCCAGTCAGTACCTGTGCGTCTATAATCAGGAGCAATGGGACAAGCTCCGGGAAAACCTTTCCGAATTGCCGAAGTCCCAGTCGCGGGATCTGCGGCGCAATCTGTATTCAACGGCGCAGGACTGCGTGGCGGACAGCCAGGGGCGGGTGATGCTCTCCCCGGCGCTGCGGGAGCACGCGAAGATCGATAAAAATATCGCGATCATCGGAGCGGGGGACTACGCGGAGATATGGAACGATGCGGCATGGGAGGAAGAGTGCCGGAAGTTCGGCGAAACCCCGATGGAAACCGCGATGGACCTTTTGGGGCTGTAGTATGAATTACGCACACATTCCGGTGATGCCGGACGAATGCGTGGAAGCGCTGAACCCGCGCGCCGGGGGTTTGTATGTGGATGGAACGGCCGGTCTCGGCGGGCATTCGGAGTTGTTGGCGGAGCGCGGGGGCACCTTGATTTGCATCGACCGGGACGCGGCGGCGGCGGAAGCGTGTAAAACCCGTCTCGCCCGTTTCACAAACCGCGTACAGGTGCTCCAAGGGAATTTTCGCGATCTGGATACCCTGCTGGATCTGGCGGGCGCGGGCGAAGTTGACGGCATTCTCTTAGACCTCGGTGTAAGCTCGATGCAGCTCGACGCGCCGGAACGGGGGTTTTCGTACCGCTTTGACGCGCCGCTGGATATGCGGATGGATTTATCGCAGCCGCTGACGGCGGAGGAGATTGTTAACAATTGGGAGTACAGGACGCTGATACGGATCCTGTACGATTACGGAGAAGAGCGGTACGCGCCGCAGATCGCGCGGGGGATTGTAGCCGCCCGCCCGCTCCGCAGCACCGCCGAGCTGACCGACGCGATTTTGGAGTCGATGCCCCCGAAAGGGCGGCGTGAAGCGCAGCATCCGGCGCGGCGAACCTTTCAGGCGCTGCGGATCGCCGTCAACGGCGAGTTGGACGCACTGGAAACCGGGCTGAGCGCGGCTTTGAACAGATTGGCGGGCGGCGGAAGACTCGCCGTAATCGCGTTTCACTCGCTGGAAGACCGCATCGTCAAGCGCGTGATGGCGGAAGCCGCCAAAGGCTGTACCTGCCCCCCGGATTTTCCGGTCTGCGTATGCGGCAACAAACCAACGGTACGGTTGCTGGGAAGGCAAAAACCTTCACAGCGCGAGGTCGAAGAAAATCCGCGATCCGCCAGCGCCGTATTGCGCGTCGCGGAGAAATTATAACGAAGTGTTGAAAATTGCGTGTTCGCCTGAAAGGCGAACGAGCGCCTTATGGCAATGTACAATTGACAGTTGACAATGGACAATCAGGACGCGTAGGGCGCG
>JAISVY010000129.1 GCA_031271325.1 Oscillospiraceae bacterium | reverse complement strand
TAATCGGGCGGCTGGTTCCGGGGTTGGATTGAAATATATGGAAATTTTTTACTTGCATTATGTTAACAAGTCTGTTATACTGTGCTAAGATTGTCTCTTTCTGCGAGGGAAATCCTGTCAGTTCCGTATGCCGAAAATTCTTGGCGTAAAACCGCGCCGGCACGGATAGACCGTCCCTTTTCAGGAAATCATATCCGTTGCAGATTCTTTTGTGTTGCAATGGGCATGTTGAAAATCCGCTCCGGCTTGAAAAGAAGCGTGAACCCGCCTCGCAGGGAGGCTTGGAACCCGCAGGCATAGCGAGCCACAGCTATCCGCAAACCGGCGAGCGTAGCCAGAGGGTGAAAGGCGACCGCCCGCGAGGCGAGGGGAACGTGACACCGCGCTAAAGCGCCTGTTCGCAAGCGCCGCGCCCGTTCGCCTTTCAGGCGGACACGCAATTTTCAACACTTCGACTATAAGACAAGTAGGTGCTTGATTTGACCCAATACGTTATCCGCGGGGGGCGTCCCCTTCACGGCGAAATCAATATCAGCGGAGCAAAGAACGCGGCGCTGGCGATATTGCCCGCCACCCTTCTGGTGGACGGGGTCTGCCGGATTGAGAACGTCCCGGACGTTACCGACGTCACGCTGATGCTGGAGATTTTGAAGGACATCGGCGCGACGGTGTCGCCGGCGGGCGGCGGGGCAATCCTCATCGACAGCCGGGGCGTACGCGCGGACAGCGTGGCTCCGTATGAGCAGGTGCGCCGGATGCGCGCTTCGTATTACCTGATCGGCGCGTTCCTCGGGCGTTTTTTGAACGCGCAGGTGGCGATGCCCGGCGGCTGCAACCTCGGCGTCCGCCCGGTCGATCAGCATATTAAGGGTTTTGAAATGCTGGGAGCCGACGTGCATGTCAACGCCGGCTTTATCCATGCCAACGCGCGGGAAGGCCGCTTGGTCGGCTCCCCGATCTATTTAGACGTTGCCTCGGTCGGCGCGACGATCAACATCATTCTGGCGGCGGTGATGGCCGACGGGCTGACCGTGATCGAAAACGCGGCGCGCGAGCCGCACGTCGTCGATCTCGCGAACTTCTTAAACAGCACCGGAGCCGACATTAAGGGCGCGGGAACCGACATCATCAAGATCCGGGGCAGGAAGCTCCTGACCGGCGGCGCGTACACCATCATCCCCGACCAGATCGAAGCGGGTACGTATATGGCGGCGGTCGCCGCGGCCGGCGGCGAGGTGACGCTGAACAACGTCATTCCGAAGCATTTAGAGTGCATAACAGCCAAACTGACCGAGATCGGCGTGGAAGTCAAGGAGTACGACGAATCGGTTTTGGTGCGCCGGACGCGCCGTCTGCGCAAGACGAACATAAAGACCCTGCCCTATCCGGGGTTCCCCACCGATATGCAGCCGCAGATGGCGGCCTGCCTGAGCTTCGCCGAAGGCACAAGCATGATCACCGAAAGCGTCGCCGACAACCGCTTCCGGTATATGGACGAATTAAAGCGCATGGGCGCTCGCATACAGGTAGACGGCAAGCTTGCCGTCGTGGAAGGCATCGGCAAGTTGTCCGGCGCGCCGGTGCAGGCGTGTGACCTGCGCGCGGGCGCGGCGTTGATTGTGGCGGCGCTCGGCGCGGAAGGGGTCACCGAAGTCGGCGGCGTCTACCACGTGGAACGCGGCTATGAAGATGTCTCGGGCAAGCTGCGCGGCGTTGGCGCGGATATTCGCGTCGAAGAGGTCGATGACTCGGAAATGGCGGGTCAAACCGGCTGATGATCGTCTGTACGCTGGCCAGCGGCAGCGACGGAAACGCCGTGCTGATCGGGTATAAAGATACGGTGCTGCTGGTGGACGCGGGCGTTTCCGCCCGGCGCGTCAAAAGCGCCTTATGGGAACTGGGCGTTTCCGAACCCGCCTGTGTGCTGGTGACCCACGAGCACGGCGACCATACCAGAGGGCTTGCGGCTCTGCGGCGGGATGTTTACGCGCCGCCTCTCACCGCGCGGGCGATACGGAGCGCGGCTCCGTTTTTACATATCACGGAGGTCACGGGGAATTTCGGCGTTGGCGACATCGGCGTGGAGCCGTTCGCGACGCCTCACGACACCCCCGACTCTCTGGGATATTTGTTTGATTTGGGCGGATTTATGGTCTGCGTCTGCACCGACTTGGGGCACGCGACCAAAACCGTGCTGGAGCACGCCTGCCGGGCGGACTACCTGCTGATCGAATCGAACCACGACGAGGGAATGGTAAACAGCGGGCGGTATCCCGCTTTTTTGAAGCGGCGTATCCTCAGTCCGCGCGGGCACCTCTCCAACGAAGCCTCGGCCGAAGTGACGCTGGCCGCCGTGAAGAGCGGCGTGAGGCATGTGACGCTCTGTCACCTTTCAAAAGAAAACAACCGCCCCGAACTCGCCGAGTCCGCCGCCACGGGACGGCTTTCCGGCGAACGGATTTTTGCCGGGAAGGATTATACGCTGAACGTCGCCCCGCCGGGGCGCATCGGAACGGCGCTGCGGCGGTGACATCCCCCGGCGGGATTAAAGGAGGTACCCCCTCATGCAAACCTTTCCCCGCACAACGGTCGGCGGCGTGTCGATGCCGCGCATGATCATCGGTACAAACTGGCTCGCCGGCTGGAGCCATCGCACCCCCGCCGCCGACGAGCGGATCAAGCGCCACCATAACGCGGCGGACAGCATCGTCCCGCTGCTGGAGACGTTTGCCGGGAACGGCGTGGACGCCGTGATGGCGCCCTTCGGGCGTGTGCCGCAACTGGCGGACGCGGTGCGCGAGACGGAACAGCGGCTGGGGAAGGCGATCATCCGTGTGGATACGCCGATCGTCAACGTAGACGATACCGCCGAGGGGCGGCGGGAAGCCGCCGCGACTTTCCGCGAGAGCCGGGAACTGGGCGCGGCGTTTTGCTTCCTGCACCATTCCAGCGCCGAGCAGCTTGTCAACAAAAACAAGGGGATTATCGACCGGCTGGACGACTACACCCAAATGATCCGCGGCGAGGGGATGATTCCCGGTCTTTCGGCGCACATGCCGGAACTGATCGTCTATTCCGACCAAAACGGGTACGATGTGGAGACATATATCCAAATCTATAACTGCATGGGCTTTTTGATGCAGGTGGAGATCGAGACGGTCGCGGGGATCATCTGGAACGCCAGGAAGCCGGTGATGACGATCAAACCGCTGGCCGCCGGGCGCGTCACGCCGTATGTGGGGCTGAACTTCTCATGGGCGACGCTGCGCCCGTGCGACATGGTGACGGTGGGCTGTTTCGACGAGCATGAGGCGGCGGAGGTGCTGGAAATCTCCCGCGCCGCGCTGGAACGGCGTTTTCCGGGACTGGAGCCGAGGCAAAGCCCGAATCAGGCGCAAGCGGCGTTCGGCGGATGAACTTCAACTCGCTCGGCTATTGCCTCTACCTGCCCGTCACGTTATTCCTGTATTTTCTCCTGCCGCGCCGCCTAAAAAACCCGTTTCTGCTGGCGGCGAGCTATTTCTTCTATATGTGCTGGGAGCCGCTGTACGCGCTGCTGATGCTGACCAGCACGGCGGCTACCTATCTGTGCGCTCGCTTGATGGCGGGGCGGTTTCTCAGCCGCCGCCGTTTATGGCTGGTACTCAGCCTGGTATTGAACCTGCTGATTCTGTTCTTCTTTAAGTATTATAATTTTGCCGCCGAACTGACCGGGCGGCTGTTTTCCTTACTTGGGGGTTCGTTTACGCCGCCGCTTTCCGGTCTGCTGCTGCCGGTCGGCATTTCGTTCTATACCTTTCAGGCGCTCGGATACACGATGGACGTGTACCGGGGAAAGCTGGACGCCGAACGGAATTTTATTGATTACGCTCTGTTTGTCTCCTATTTCCCGCAGCTGGTGGCGGGACCTATCGAACGTTCGGGAAATCTGCTGCCGCAGTTAAAGAAAGCGCACCCTTTCCGGCTTCAGGCGGTGTTTGAGGGTTCGGTGCTGTTTCTCTGGGGCATGTTTAAGAAGCTGGTGATTGCCGACCGGCTGGCGGTGCTGGTCAATTTCGCGTTCGACGCGCCGCCGGGGGAAGCCGGCGGGTTCCAGTACGCGGCAGCCGCCGTGGCGTTCACGGTGCAGATATACTGCGACTTTTCCGCTTACTCCGACATCGCGCGCGGTTCCGCCCGGATGATGGGCATCCGGCTGATGCGCAATTTCGACGCGCCGTTTCTGGCGGCGTCGATCAAGGATTTTTGGCGGCGGTGGCATATCTCGCTCTCCACTTGGTTTAAGGATTACCTCTACTTCCCGCTGGGCGGGAGCCGGAGCAAACAGGCGTGGCGGCGGTACGCGAACCTGATGGCCGTGTTCCTCGTCAGCGGGCTGTGGCACGGCGCGGCGCTCACCTTCTTCGCGTGGGGGCTGCTGCACGGGCTGTTCCAAGTGGCGTCGGGACTGACCAAGCCGCTTCGGGAAAGAGCGCTCGCCGCGCTGCGCGTCTCCCAAACGAACCCGGTACTGACCGGGTTTCGGGTGTTGTTCAACTTCGCGCTGGTGTCCGGCGCGTTCGTCTTTTTCCGGGCGCGTTCGGTGATGGGCGCGCTTTCGGTGCTGAAGCGGATCCTGCTGTACCCCTTCACGGGTTCCGTCTGGGAAATGGGGCTTTCGGGCAAAGACCTGACCGCCGTGCTGGTTGCTGTTATGATTCTTTTCATCGTGGACGGCGTGTCGCGGAAGCGCGACCTCACGGAGCGGATCGCCGGGAGGCGGTGGCTTAAATACGCCGTGTATTTCTTCCTGCTGGGCGCGATGATGCTGTTCGGCGTCTACGGCGCGGGGTATGACCCGCAGGAGTTTATCTATTTCCAGTTTTAAGGGGCAAGATGCCCGGGTTCGCGCGGGGCGCCGCGAAGCGCTGCCGGAACCGGTTGCCGCGCCCGCATGAGGAGGGATAGCATTGACCGAACCGCACAAAAAAACAACCTCCCGGCTCAAGGAAGGGGCGGCGTTCTGCTGCTTCCTCGCGGCTCTGCTCGGCTTTGTCTGGCTGGCGTCGGCGGTGCTGATCCCGCACAGGACGGAGTTCGGCGCGAATTGGGGGGCGTTTCAAAAAGAGAAGCGCGACAGTTTGGACGCGGTGTTTTTCGGCAGCTCGATTGTCTATTGCGACATCATCCCGGCGGTGATTTACGAGCGGTCGGGGATTAGCTCCTATGTGCTGGCAGGACCGGAGCAGACGCTGACGACAACGGAGTATTATGTCAAAGAGATGTTCCGCACGCAAAGCCCGAAACTGGTTCTGGTGGAGGTGACCGGCGTTTTCTACCCGAAGTATACCGCCTACACCAAAGCGAATATCGGGTATATGCCGCCGTCGCTCAACCGCCTGGGCGCGACCTTCCGCGCCGCCGAACCGGAAGAGCGGCTGGGGCTGCTCTTCCCGCCGTATAACTATCACGACGAAGAACTGCGTTTTGAGAACCTGCGATACCCCGCCGACGACCTTGCGGGGTACACGCTCGTGACGGAGACGACCGACATCGGGGGGATGCTGCAGCGCCCGGTGGAGTACGACGAAGGTGTGTTTCGTGCGAACATCGGGAGTTTGCGGGAGATCGCGCGGGTCTGCCGCGAGGAAGGCAGCCGGGTATTGTTTTTCCTCGCGCCGAACTATTATCCGTGGGAGCGCTTACCCCTGCTGGAACACGAGGTCGGGGCGATTGAAGACGCGGAGTTTATCAACTTCAACAATCATCTGGGCGATCTGTCGGTTGAGGTGGAAACAGATTTTTTTGACCCGCAGCACTTCAACGTGTGGGGCGCGGAGAAGTTTTCCGCCTACATCGCGCCGATGCTTGGCGAGAGAATTTCCGAACGCAAAGAAACAGACAAGACCCTTTGGCAGCGGCGTGTCGCCGTGATCGAAAACGTCTTGTCGGCAAGGCAGGGTTCATAAGAACCTATGGGAACAGGTTCTTATTTTCTCGGCGTCTCCCAAAACTCGGTCAGGTGCTTGCGGTAGCGCAGCGGGACAAACTGCTGCTGCAGCTTGAGGTTCTGCCGGGCGGGGTTGGAGACGGCGCGGAAATAACCGCGCCAAAGTTCCTCAAAGATACCGTCTTTCGGCAGCGGCGGGATCTCTTCTTCCGGCGACAGTTCGCGGATAAACCAATTCCCCTGCTGTGACACCATGACCAAGCGCCGCCGCAGATCGCGGATGAGCAGGCGCTGATCGTTGAAGCGCCCGTGAAAATGGTCGCCGATCAGCGAGAGGATATTGCACGACGGCTCGATGTCGGCGGCGTAGATGCCCTCCGGCGTCTGCACAAACCGCACAAACTGGAGCATCCGGTGCGCTTCCCACCCGGCTGCTTTCGCCGCCTTATTGACGCGGATCACCACCGGATTGGCGAGGTCGCCGCGCGGGTCGCGTTTTATCGAAAACCCCATTTCCAGCAGGGCGACCATGTCGTCCTCACTGCCCGGAAGCTCCGAAAGCCACGCCGTGTAGAGCGTTTCGGCCAGAGTGGGCGAGAGACGCTTCATCCCGTCCTCAACCCGGCGGGCTTTTTGCGCGTCGGGAAGCAGAACTTCCGAAGGGAACAGGCTCGTCTCGCCCCGCTCGCGCGGGTGCCGGACGGAGAGCTGTTCCCCTTTGCGCTTGCGGTCGAACACCTCGAAGACGGCGGTTAAAAACCCTTCCCATGTGGGGGTGTAGTACAGTATTGTCACTCTAAAACCCTCCCGCTCCTTAACAGTTAACAACGAACAGATAACAGATAACAGCTTGAAACGGGGCTTGCCTGTCTGACTGTTATCTGCACACCGGTAACTGTTAACTGCCTGTGAGGCAAGGGGAACATGACAATTGCCGCCGTGTAGGGGCGGGGTTATCCCGCCCGCAGGTATAACGGGAGGCAAAACGCCTCCCCTGCACAGGACATTGAAACCGGCGGCGCGCCGGGGTCGTCGCGCCCTACGCGTCCTGATTGTCCATTGTCAACTGTCAATTGTACATTGCCATGAGGATGCCGCGCCCTACACAGGACATTGAAATCGGCGGCGCGCCGGGGTCGTCGCGCCCTACGCGTCCTGATTGTCCATCGCCATGAGGCGAGGGGAATGTGATGCCGCGCCGCAGGCGCTCACGCAATTTTCAACACTTCGATAAAATATATTTGGCTGCCGTATCAATCAGTTCGGCGACCGGCATATCGCGCGTCCCGGCGATGTGGTAATTACAGCGGTTGACCGGCAAAAGCACTTTTAAGGCGCGGCTCTGCCCCACGGCGACGGCCATCGCGGGGGTGACTTCCCCAAAGAGCGCGTCCGCCGCGGTGATCCCGACCGGTCCGGCGATGATGTCGGCGTCCCGGCTTTGTACGACGACAGGGTTTTCTCCGGTCGCGCCGAAATCCGCACCCGCCTTCAGCATTGCCGAAGTCGCGAGGCTGTTCGTCCCGACAGCGTATAGGGCGCAGTGCCCCGCCTCTGTTTTCAATCTGGCTATCAGCAGGGAACCGAGCTTCCCTCCCTGCCCGTCGATAATCACAATCTTCTTCATACTCCTTAGTATACCATTCGTCCGCGCGTTGTCAACGTTCTTGAAGAAATACAGAGAAAATATAAGCATATGAGAGATAATAGAAGATAATCTTTGAATAATACAAAATATCGCCCAAAAACGCAACCCGCCGCAGCTTGCGAAAAGAGCGTCCCGCGTTTATGATGTACGGTGATTAGCACTCTCGACATACGAGTGCTAAAAGACAGATACGAGGAGGAACACGAAATGAAGCTCAAACCCCTTGCGGACAGAGTGGTTATCAAGATGGTGGAGTCGGAGGAAACCACCAAGAGCGGTATCATCCTGACCGGCAACGCGAAGGAAAAACCGCAGGTCGCCGAAGTTTTGGCTGTCGGCCCCGGTGGCAATGTAGAAGGCAAAGACATTGTCATGTACGTAAAAGCGGGCGATAAGGTCATCACCAGCAAATACGCGGGCACCGAGATCAAGATTGACGGCGAGGAACTGATGGTCGTCAAGCAAAACGACATCCTTGCCGTAGTAGAAGGCTAAGAGAGGAAGGATAAAAACGTATGGCTAAAATTATTTTGTACGGAGAAGAAGCCCGCCGCGCGCTGGAACGGGGCGTGAACCAACTCAGCGACACCGTGAAGATCACTCTGGGCCCGAAAGGGCGCAACGTCGTGCTCGACAAGAAGTTCGGCGCTCCGCTGGTCACCAACGACGGCGTGACGATCGCCAAAGAGATTGAGCTGGACGACCCCTTTGAGAACATGGGCGCGCAGCTTGTCAAAGAAGTCGCCACCAAGACCAACGACGTGGCCGGCGACGGCACCACCACCGCCACCCTGCTGGCGCAGGCGATGGTGCGCGACGGCTTGAAGAACGTCGCCGCCGGCGCCAACCCGATGATCATGAAGCGCGGCATCCAAACCGCCGTGGACACCGCCGTCAAGTCGATCGCCGACAGTTCGGTCAAGGTCGGCGGCTCGCAGGATATTTCGCGCGTCGCCTCGATTTCGTCGGGCGACGAGTTTATCGGCAAGCTGATCGCGGACGCGATGGACAAAGTTTCCGCCGACGGCGTCATCACCGTCGAGGAGAGCAAGTCGGTCGAGACATACAGCGAGGTCGTCGAGGGCATGCAGTTCGACCGCGGGTATATCTCCTCCTACATGGTCACCGATACCGAGAAGATGGAAGCCGTCATCGACGATCCGTATATCCTGATCACCGACAAGAAGATCGCCTCCGTGCAGGACATCCTGCCGCTGCTTGAGCAGATCGTCGCGAGCGGCAAGAAGCTCGTGATCATCGCCGAGGACGTAGAGGGCGAAGCCCTGACTACCCTGCTGGTCAACAAGCTGCGCGGCACGTTTACCTGCGTCGCCGTCAAGGCTCCCGGTTTTGGCGACCGCCGCAAAGACATGCTGCGCGACATCGCCATCCTGACCGGCGGCGAAGTGATCTCTGACGAACTCGGTCTTGACATCAAGGAAGCGAAAGTCGCCCAGCTCGGACGCGCCCGTCAGGTAAAAGTGCAGAAGGAAAACGCAATCATCGTGGACGGCGCGGGAACCCAAGAAGACATCAAAGCCCGTATCGGCCAGATTCGCGCCGCCATCGAAGAAACCACCTCCGATTTCGACCGCGAGAAACTGCAGGAACGCCTCGCGAAGCTCTCCGGCGGCGTCGCCGTTATCAAGGTCGGCGCGGCGACCGAGGTCGAGATGAAGGAGAAGAAACTCCGCATCGAGGACGCGCTGAACGCGACCCGCGCGGCGGTCGAAGAAGGCATCGTACCCGGCGGCGGCGTGGTTTATGTCAACGCCATCCCGAACGTTTCGGAGCTGTTGAAAGACTTCTCCGGCGACGAGAAGACGGGCGTGAACATCGTCATCAGCGCCCTCGCCGAGCCGCTGCGCCAGATCGCGGCCAACGCGGGCTTGGAAGGCTCCGTCATCTTCGAGAACGTGAAGAACGCCCAAAAGAAGGGCTACGGCTTCAACGCCCTAACCGAGCAATACGTCGATATGATCGACGCGGGCATCGTTGATCCGGCGAAGGTCACCCGTTCGGCGCTGCAAAACGCCGCCTCGATCGCCGCGATGATCCTGACGACCGAGAGCCTTGTCGCCGACAAGAAGGAACCCCCCGCTCCCCCCGCCCCCGGCGGCGGCATGGGCGGAATGGATATGTATTAAGAAATCTGTAAGGGCGGGGTCATCCCCGCCCTTA
>JAISVY010000097.1 GCA_031271325.1 Oscillospiraceae bacterium | reverse complement strand
CGCTCTAAAAACCCATGTTTTCATTCGGCGAAGCCGAACGAAAACGAGCGCAGCGCTTGCGAACAGGCGCCTATGGCGCGGCATCGCAAGCCGGAGCGGGGGTTTTTAGAGGTACCTATTTGCTCATCGCCTGCTCTATATCCTCCAGGATGTCCTCCACATGTTCCAGACCGACCGAGAAACGCACAGTGCCGGGGTTTACGCCGGCGGCGGCAAGCTGCGCGTCGGTCAGCTGGCGGTGTGTGGAGCTCGCCGGATGCTGGACGCAGGTGCGGATGTCCGCGACGTGGACCTGGTTGCTCGCGAGTTTCAGCGCGTTCATAAACCGGATCGCGCCTTCCCGCCCGCCCTTGACGACGACGGTGACTACGCCGCTCGCGCCTTTGAGGTATTTTTGCGCCAGCGCATAGTTCGGGTCTTCGGGCAGGCCGGGGTAACTGACCGACTCGATTTTCGGCGATTGCTGAAAATACCGCGCCACCCGCAGCGCGCTCTGGCAATACCGTTCCATCCGCAGCGCCAGTGTTTCCAGCCCCAGATTGAGCAGAAACGCCGAATGCGCGGAGGGATACGCGCCGAAATCGCGCATCAGCTGCATACGCGCCTTGAGGATGTACGCCATCTTGCCATACGTTTCGGTATATGTGATTCCGTGATAGGTCGGGTCGGGCTCGGTGAGACCGGGGAAGGCGCCGCCGTGCCAGTCGAAGCCGCCGCTGTCCACGATCACGCCGCCCACTTGCAGCGCGTGCCCATCCATGTATTTTGACGTGGAATGGACGACAATATCCGCGCCGTACTGAATCGGTTTGCACAAAACCGGCGTTGGGAAGGTGTTGTCCACAATCAGCGGCACACGGTGCGAATGCGCAAGCCCCGCGAATTTCTCTATGTCCAGCACGGTCAGCGCGGGGTTCGCCAGCGTCTCGCCGAATACGGCCTTGGTGTTCGGTTTGAACGCGGCATTCAACGTTTCGGTGTCCGCGCCGGCATCGACGAAAATGCATTCGACGCCGAGCTTTTTCAAGCTGCTTGCGAACAGGTTGACCGTGCCGCCGTAAATGGTTGAGGCGGAGATAAAACTGTCGCCCGCGCCGCAGATGTTGAGGATGGACAGCATCGACGCCATCTGCCCCGACGAGGTGCACATCGCGCCTGCCCCGCCCTCCAGCGCGGCGATTTTGTCTTCCACCGCCATCACGGTGGGGTTTTCAAACCGGGAATAGATCAGGCTCTTGGACGGGTCGTCGAAGACCTCGCCGATCTCCTCCGCCGAATCGTAACGGTACGTGGTGCTCTGGACAATCGGCACCACGCGCGGCTCGGCGTTCTTCGGGGTATAACCCGCGTGCAGGCAAAGGGTTTCGTCTCTCATCAGTATCCTCCTCTATGGATATGAAAAATAACGCGCTTCGCTCGTTCGCCTTCGGCGAACACGAGGTTTTTAGAGCTTCTCGATTGTGTCACTCTAAAAACCTCCCGCTCCGGCTTGAAAACGAAGCGCGAACCCGCCTCGCAGGGAGGCTTGGAACCCGAAGGCATAGCGAGCATGCGAGCGTAGCCGGAGGGTGAAAGACGACCGCCCGCGAGGCGAGGTGAACGTGACACCTCGCCATGGGCGCCTGCTCGCAAGCGCTTCGCTCGTTCGCCTTCGGCGAACACGAGGTTTTTAGAGCTTCTCGATTGTGTCACATTATATCAGGCTGGCGCGGGTTTGTAAACGTGAACCTACGGAAGAAGCCAATCAACGTTCTCCGATGTCAGCGGCACAGAGGTGTCGATGCCAAAGTAATCGCCCAGCAGCTGTCCTTCGACCCACAGTGTGAGCGAGGCGATGCCCTCCTGCGCCGTCACCGAGCGGAACAGGCAGGATAACGTCAGCGCCGGGTTTACGCTCTCATCCGGTATCAGCAGTTCATCGGACAGATCGACCGCACAGACGTCTCCGTTGACGGTAATCTTGAGCAGCCTCGTCCCCTCGGGGAAGATGGGGCGCAGCCCCGGGGCGTTCGGGCCCGTGATCAGTTCTTCGACGATATAGTTCAGGTACCAGTCAGCCGTATAGGTTTCCCTCACGACAAGGGTTCGGGTTTCCGGGGCGGTTCGCGTGCCTTCCGTGTCGGAGAAATACAGCGTGACGTTTTGCTCGGTGTCGGAGATCACAAGCGTATCCAAAATATAATCTTCCGCTCTGAGCGTTTGTTCCTCCCCGCCTCCGATAAAACTCACCGCGCCGATACCGTCCAGCTTCGTCAGCGTCAGCACCACGCAGGCGCGGGCCAGCGTGAGCGGCAGCCCTGTCATAACGGGCGCTTCTTCGGAGAGCGTTATCGTCACGGTGCTGTTTTGCAAAACGGCGTCTTCCATCGTTACGCCGGGCGGAAACGGCGAGCGCTCGATCTCGAACAGCTCGCGCAGGGCGAATTCCCACAAAACGCCGCCCTCGGGGCAAATCAGGGTATTTTCCAGCAGCGGGGAGCGGTCTTCCGCGCCGCCGAGGGTGTACACCGTCACCGGGACGCCCGGTTCAGCCTGCTCCGGAGCGCATCCGGCGAAGAGCGTCAGGAGGAAAAGAGCCGTGACAGAAACGCGGGCTTTACTCATGGCGGTCAGCCCCTTTCGCGAGCGGGAAGATCAGGGTAAAGCGCGAGCCTTCGCCCGGAGTGCTCTCCGCTTTGACGGAACCGCCGATCCGCGCGACCGTCTGCGCGACGATCGAAAGCCCGAGTCCCGCGCCGCCCGCCGCTCTGCTGCGCGCTTTGTCCACGCGGTAAAAGCGGTCGAAGATAAACGGCAGATCCTCTTTCGGAATCCCGGAGCCGGTGTCGGACACGACGATGTGCGTTTCGTTCCCCCGGCAGAACGACAGCACCCGCACGTCGCCGCCCCGCTTGTTATATTTCACGGCATTGTCCATCAGGTTAAAGAGCACCTGATACAGCTCGTCCTCACTGCCGCTGATCAGGCAGCGTTCCGACAGCTCGCAGCGTATCGTGACCCCGGCGTCGCGCGCGAGCGGTTCCAGCATACGCGCGGCGCGCCAGATCACGGGGGCTGTATCGGTAACGGCCGCCGCCGCTGGCTGTGTATCCAAGCGGGAGAGCAGCATCAGCTTTTCCGTCATCCGGCTTAGGCGGTCTGTCTCCTCACCGATGTCGGCCACAAACTCGCGGATTGTTTCAACGGGCATATCGGGCGTGCCGAGGATGGAGTCGGCCAGCAAACGCACCGCCGCGAGCGGCGTACGCAGCTCGTGAGACGCGTTGGACACGAACTGCTGCCGCAGCCCTTCGGTTTTTTGCAAGAGGGCGAACAGGCGGTTCAGCTGCCCCGACACCTCGGTCAGCTCGTCGCGCCCGCGAACGGACAGGGTATAGCCGTAATCGCCGCCGTGCGCGGCGCGGATACCCCGCAGAATGCCCGAGATACGCCGTGAAAGCGCCATCGAGACAAACAGCGAAAACAGCAGAACGGCAAAGAAGATAATCACCGACGCCATCAGCATATTCGATTGCAGCCCCGCGAGAATCAAGCCCTGCGGCGCGTCGTACTGCCCCAGATACAGCGCTCCCGCCACTTCGCCGCGCGAAAACACCGGCATCGCGTAGCGGCTGTCGAACGCCGCGTCCCGATACACGCTGCGGAACACGTCGTGGGAGCGAAGCGCTTCGGCCAGCTCCGGGATGAGCGTATACCGCCCCTCGACCGCGCCGGCGGACAGGCTGTCGTAAACCGCAAGCCCCGTGTGGTCGCAAACCACCGTCCGGTACTGCGGCTGGTCGCGCAAGCTGTCCATCACGCGCCGTACGCTTTCGGCCGTGACGGTGTCCGCGTCGGAGAGGGCGGAGGTAATCAGCGACGCGCGCGCGCGCATCGTCGTCTGGATATGGGAGAATATCACGTTTTGGGAAATCCAGACGGGGTATGTGTTGAGCAGTACGAGCATCAGGGCGAGGATCCCGAGGTAGGAAAACGCGATTTTTAACTGGTAGCGGCTGAACAGCCCGATCTTCCGCCCGCCGTGCTTTTCGGCGTATGGTCTGCGCTCCGGTCTGTCTTTACGCTTTACAATAGTACCCCACCCCCCACTTCGTCAGAAGGATCTCCGGCTTCGCGGGGTTTGCCTCCAGCTTTTCGCGCAGGCGGCGCACATGCACGTCCACCGTGCGGATATCGCCGGGATACTCGTAGCCCCAAACCAGATTCAGCAGGGTTTCGCGGCTGTACACCCGCCCCCGGTTGCGCATCAGCAGCTCCATCAGGTCAAACTCTTTGGCGGTCAGGTCGGCGGTGCGTCCGCCCGCCACGGCGCTGCGCTGCGCCGTGTTCAGCGTGATATTGCCCAAGGTCACCAATTCGTGCTTTTCGCCCGCCGCGGCCGCGGGAGCCGACGCGCGGCGCAATATGGCGCGGATACGCGCCTTCAGCTCCAGAATATTAAACGGCTTGGTCAGGTAATCGTCCGCGCCGTATTCAAACCCGATCAGCTTGTCGGTGTCTTCCGTCCGCGCCGTCAGCATGATCACCGGCACGCCGGAAAACTCGCGGATCCTGCGTACCGCCTCCAGCCCGTCGATCTTCGGCATCATCAGATCCATCACGATCAGGTCAAAACAGGTTTGACCGGCTTTCACCACCGCTTCCTCGCCGTCCTCCGCCGTCTCCACTTCGTAGCCTTCATGCTCCAAATTAAACTTAATCCCCTTGACGAGCGTCTTCTCGTCGTCTACCACCAGAATTTTCATCAGGCAATCTCCTT
>JAISVY010000078.1 GCA_031271325.1 Oscillospiraceae bacterium | reverse complement strand
ATAAAAAGCAAGCGGGAGCGGAGCCCGGGCGCAGCGTTCCGTACGCGGTCCGCAATACGGTCAAACTCCCCGCTATTTTCATCACCGTCACACCGAACGACACGGGAATCAGCAGCGTTTCGATCCGCCCGATCAGCTCGCCGCCCTTCGCGACGCGCAGCGCGGTGAAAAATGGAAACGCCGTTTTACGCGCCAGTTCCGCACCCAGCGTAAAATTCGCCATCGCCCAGCACGCCGCGCCGATCCCGGCGGCAACCGTCAGTGCGCTCAGGTATACCCGGAAGGGGCGGTTAGTTCCCCCTAACGCCGGTATAACGCCGAGTATCGTCACCGCTTCGCAGACCAAAACCGCCGGGTTCTCCGTCCGCACCTGCGGGATATAAAACCCGGCGAGCCGGAACTTTCCCGCCAGCAGCAGCCCGGTCAGCGACAAAAACCCCGCGGTGAGCGGCAGCGATACCGCCGCCCATTTCGAAAGCCCTTCCGCCCCGCCCGAAGCGAGGTATGCCGCGACCGCCGCCGTGACGAGCACGACGACCCACAGCGGCGTTTTTTCCAACCCCCCCAGCCCGGCCAACGGCGCAAACCGCACCGCCGCCGAACCTGCCGTCACGGCGGCGCAAGGGATGAGCAGGACGGAAAACGCCTTGCTCCCAGCAAAAGCCCCCGTCAGAAGCGTCAGCGGCAGCACCGCCAGCGGTGCGGCGGGCAGCCCCAGCGTCTCCCCCGTCATCATCAGCGCGAGAACGCACAGCATTTTATACGTGCTCATGACCCGGTACCGCTTACGGGAACAATTCCGGTCAGCGCCGGATGTTTGCCCTCCGTCAGCGCGAACAGCGGCAGGGTGTTCCCGAACCGATACAGCTCCGCGGGTTTCACCGTTTCCGAAGCGTCCAGCATGTCGCGCAGCTGAAACGCTCCTTCTTCCGTATCAAAAAGCTCCCCGGCGCAAGCCGAAGCCGCCGCGATATACACCGTTTCGCGGATACCCCGCACACTCTTGAGCCATTCTACCGGCGCGTGTATGCCGACGGATTCCCCAAACACGACAATGCTCATATTCCCGAAATACAGCTCGCGCTCCAGCTGCTTCTTCGCTTCGCGCACGGCGGCTTCCGCGGTTCTCCCCTCCCCGCGCACCAGCCGCGCTTTTACGGTACCTTCGGAGGACGAAACCGTTTCGAGCGTGACGAGTACCCGGCCGCCGGGCGCGGAATCGACCGCCATGCCCGTCACGATGCTCAGGCGGTCTAGGTCTTTATAATCCCAGCAGCCGCCGAGCAGCGGGAGCAGCAGCAAAACAGCGAAAACTTTACGGGTCACGGCGGATCCTCATGCGCCGCCGGTTGTCCGAGAGTTTTGACGGGCGGTGCGTCAGCTTCCAGAAGGGGGCGCGAATCAGCGTATCTTTCGTGTCGGAACGTTTCCCTCCGGTCTGCGGAATCCCCAGCGAACGCAGGCGCTGGATGTGTATCACGGCGACGGAGGCTCCGGCGGTGAACCCGAACAACCCCAGCGCGGAAGCGCAGAAGAGCAGGAAAAATCGGATATACAGACACGCTTCGTCCAGTTTCGGCACGATCAGACCGGTTATCCCCGTCACGGCCACCACGATGATCATCTGCGGCGACACGATACGCGCCTGTACGGCGGCCTGACCGATGATCAGCGCCCCGACAATGCTGAGCGCCTGCCCGCCGTTTGCGGGCATACGCATCCCCGTTTCCCGCAGCACATCGAACACAACCAACATAAAAAACGTCTCGAACGCCGCCGGGAACGGGGTATTCTTAAACTCCGAAGCGATGTTCAGCATCATCCCGCCGGGCAGAATCTCATAGTGGAACGCGACGACGGACACATACAGCGCGGGTGTGAGCGTCGTGAGGATAAACGCGGCGGCGCGCAGCAGGCGCGCGAACGACGCGTGTAAAAAACTGACATAGTAGTCTTCACTGCTGTGGAAGTTTTCAACGAACAGATACGGCAGCGTCAGCGCCGACGGCGACCCGTCCGCGAGCAGGACGATCCGCCCTTCCATCATCTTCGCGGCGGCGGTGTCGGGGCGCTCCGTCGTGCCGAACGCGCGGAACGGCGAACGCCGGTTGTCGCGGATCAGCTCATTGACCGTGTTGGTATCCAGGATCCCGTCGATGTCTATCCTGTCCAGGCGCTTTTTCAGCTCTTCCAAGTACGGCTTTTTGACCAAGTTGTCCATATAGCAGATCGCGAGGCGGGTGCGGGTCTGCCGCCCGACGGTCTTAAACTCCATCTTCAGGTTTGCCGTTCGCAGTCTGCGGTGCAGCATCGAGAGGTTGGCAAACAGCACCTCGGAGAACCCCTCATGCGACCCGCTCAGCACCTTTTCGCCGGGCGGTTCGCCCGCGCCGCGCGCCGCGTAACCCTGCGTGCTGAGCAGAATCGCGCCGCCGGACACGAAAACGGCGGTGTCGCCCGCCGCGACGCCGTCCTCTATCTCGTCAAACGAGTTTGTCAGTTTGGGGAAATGCGCCGATAAGACGCGCTCCATGACCGCCGCCGCCTCGGTCAAACCGCCGCTCTCTTCCAGCGGCGCGATGATAAAGCGGCTGACCAGCGCGCTGTCGATCATCCCGCCGCAATAGGCGAGATAGTACACGGTTTCCGGCGCTTTTTGACAGATCACCGTGCGCAGGATAAACGTATCGTCACGTTCAAACCGGCGCTTGATTTCCCCGGCGTTCTGCCGCGCGGAAAGCGTCAAAACGTCGTCCATACAGCAACCCCCCGTCTTGCGTCAGTATGCGCAAAACGGGGGGAAACATTCTTAAGAACCTAAGCCATTACCCGGATGCAGTCGCCGCCTACGTTTTTGGCCGAGGCGAGCGCTTTTTTTACGCCGGACTGGAAGGTCTCGAACGAACTGCCCACGCGGGGCGCCGCCGTGTTGATGCCGATGCTGATCGTCACGTGCTTGCCCGTACCGACCGGGATCTTCAGCGCCTCCATCTGCGCCCGGATTTGCTCCGCCAGCTCTTTCGCGCCCTCGGTATAGGTGCCGGGGAGGATCGCGATAAACTGATCGCCCTCGAAACGCGCGAACTCGTCGGACGGACGCTTGATCGAAGCCCTGAGTATGTCCGCCATCGCGCGCAGCAGGTCGTCGCCTTTGGGGTCGCTGTTCAGATCGTTGTAGTTCTCAAAGCCGTCGATGTCGATCAGCATGATACTGATGACCTTCTTCTCGCGGATGGTGCGTTCCCACTCTTTTGCGGCCTGCATTTCAAACAGGCGGCGGTTGGGGAGCTTGGTCAGACCGTCGGTCATGTCGATCTGCTCGATTACGCGCAGATACTCCGCGCCTGTCAGCAGAATGAACTCGGGAGGCGATTTCCGCATCTCTTCAATGGCGGCCTCGCCGTTCGGCGCGGTGAAGACGGAATATTTGTCCTTCACGGCGTCCGCAAACGCCAGCGCTTCGTCGTTCCCGCCGTCTACTATGAGAATCCTCTTTTTTTCGCTCATCGTTATCCCTCTTCTTTCCCCAGTTCAATTATAGTGACGCAAGCCGTGAAAAATGCGCCCGAAGGGAAGGATACAGCTCCGTATACAATGTATAATACGGCTCATACGCGGCAGTGTTTATGGGTCCTTGCGGCGCGTTGTACCGGATAAATTTCGCGCAAGCGTCCTGAACCGAGGAGTACAACCCCGCGCCGACCCCCGCGAGCACCGCGGCGCCGAGCGCCGGACCCTGCTCCGCGTCGACCGTCCTGACCGGGCAGTTAAACACGTCGGCCAGCATCTGCCGCCAAAGGGCGCTGGTTCCGCCGCCGCCGCAGGCGAGCATTTCGGAGGTTTGCACCCCCATACCGCGCAGCACTTCGATACAGTCGCGCAGGGAATATACCACGCCTTCCAGCACCGCCCGGAGTATGTCGGCTTTGGTGTGCATTCCCGAAAGACCGAAAAACACGCCGCGGCAATCCGCGTCGAGATGCGGGGTGCGCTCCCCCATTAAGTATGGCAGATACAGCAGACGGTTCGCCCCCACCGGGACGCGCGCCGCCACTTCGTCGATCTGCCTATAGGAATATTCCGTGCAGAACTGTTCGCGGAACCATTTCAGCGACAGCCCCGCCGCCTGCGTCACACCCATCACATGCCAAGCGCCCGGAACGGCGCAGCAGAAGGTATGTACCCTCCCCTTCGGGTCGATGGATACGTTGTCGGTATGCGCGAAGACGACGCCCGACGTGCCGATGGTGGTAAACGCCCTGCCGTCCTCCACAACGCCGGTGCCGACGGCGGCCGCGGCGTTGTCGCCCGCGCCCCCGACCACAACGGTTTTTTTCGACAGACCGGTCACCCTCGCCGCTTCGGCGCTGACCGTACCGGTCACCTCGGGCGACTCGTAGACTTTCGCGAGCAGCGACGGGTCGATGTCGAGTTTTTGCAGTACTTCTTCGGACCAGCGGCGTTTCGGAACATCGAGGAGTTGCATCCCCGACGCGTCGGAGACTTCGGTGGCGAAGTCGCCGGTCAGCATATACCGCAGGTAGTCTTTGGGCAATAAAATGTGCCGGCATTGCGCGTAAATCTCCGGCTGATGCTTCTTGACCCAGAGAATCTTGGAGGCGGTGAAGCCGGTCAGCGCGGGGTTCGCGGTGATCTCCACCAGGCGCGCGGCGCCCAGGCGTTCGGTCATGTCCGCGCATTCGGCGCTTGTGCGCTGATCGCACCAGATGATCGACGGGCGCAGAACCCTGCCGTTTGCGTCCAGCATCACAAGTCCGTGCATCTGCCCCGATATGCCGAGCGCCGCCACGCTGTCGGCGCTGACGCCGCTCTGCCGCAGCACCGCGCCGATCGTCTCGACGGCGGCGTTCCACCAATCCTCGGGGTTTTGCTCCGCCCAGCCGTTGTGCGGCTGATCCATCGGGTATTCCACCGAAGCCGACGCGAGCGGCTTTAAATCTTCGTCAAAGAGAACCGTCTTGGTGGCAGACGTTCCCAGATCAATTCCCAGCAGTGTTTTCATGACGCGTTATGAAAGCAGGCAGAGCTTGACAAAATCCCAAAGCTGTTCGGCGTTGCCGCCCGCTTTGGCTCTCAGGTGAAGCGCCTGAAGCAGCTGCCCGGCGGATTCCGCGTCGAGGTTTTCGACGGCTTGCCGCATCTTGGGCGTATTGCTCAGGGAAACGGTGACGGAGAGGATATTTTCGTCCGGCGCCGGAGCGGGGGCGGGTTCGGAGACCGGCTCCGGTTTCTGCGCGCGCTGCTTTCTCGGAGGCTTCGCGACCTTCTCGAGTTTGTAGCCCCGGTCGTCGAGGAATTTTAGCACCAAAGCGTCGGAGCAAGGCTCCGCTTCATCGCTCTCTCCGGTTAGCCAGTAGGGGGAGATGTTGAGTATCTCCGCCATCGGCAGGGCGATCTTCGCGCTGATGCTGCCGGTTTTGGCGACGCGGTAGATAGACGTGCGCTTCTGCCCAGAGAGTTTTTCGATGTCATGCTTGTCCTTCCGGGAAGCGGGAAAAAACGCGTCCCTGACACGTTCGGTCGTCTTGTCCTTATCTTGGCTGACATTGACTTGCTTTAACTGCGCTACCAGTTCAGGCGTAACCATATGCTGTTCCCCCCTTCAATTAATACCCATACTATACCATGTCCTCCTATGAAATGCAACATTATTTAGCGATTTTTTCCTTGATAAACGCACACAGCTATATTATACTGTGTACGGGTGAAACATTATGAACAAAGAGAAGAGCGACCACCGGGTGCGGCTGACCAAGCGGATCATCCGCGAAAGCCTTGTGCAGCTTATGAAAACGGCTCCAATTCCGCGCATCTCGGTCAAAATGCTCTGCGAACACGCCGGGATCCATCGCAGCACCTTTTATGCGCATTACACCGATGTATATGACCTCTTAGAGCAGATACAGCGGGAGGTTATCGCCGAGGTTTCCGCCCATATCTCCGACAGCGCGTTTTCCGAACACACCAAGCTCACCGTACTGGCTCTGGAGCAGATTTTAGGCTACGCGAAAGCGAACGCCGCGCTGTTTGAGGCGCTGCTCGGCGAAAACGGCGATTCCGCGTTTCAGCGGGAGGTCATGCTGCTTGCGCAGCAGAAGATTGTGCACGACCTTCAGCATATGAAGCATCTGGAGGCCGGGATTTCAAACTATTTGCAATACTTTGTGGTAAACGGCGCGCTGAGCGTCATCCACCGGTGGCTCGCGGACGGCGCAAAGGAGTCTGTCCAAGAAATGGCTGAGCTGTGCTCAACCTTACTCTACAAAGGGCTTTCGGGTTTTAGCATAAAGTAACAACAACAGATCATGCGTTTCTGTCGGTTTTCCGGCAGCTCACAGGCACATTGACGGTTGTAACCCGACAGTGTGTCTGTTATACTGCACTCATGAAGCCCGGTAAAATTCCGTGTTCGCCAGTGGGGAACGGGTGATGCGGGGCGTGCCGCAGACTGAAGTCATGCAGTCACGCGCCGTTTAGGCGCGCGGAAGTAAAAAAAATGGGGTGTTGCGTATGGAGAGGTTTGCGGGGGCGGTGATCCGTCACCGGAGGGCGGTCATCGCGGTTTTCATCGCCGCGGCAATCCTGAGCGCCGTGCTGTTTACGGCCGTTCAGGTCAACTATAACATGGCGGAGTATCTCCCGCCGCACGCGCAGTCTACCGAAGCGCTGACCGTGCTGTCCGAAGAGTTTCCGCAGGCGATGCCGAACGCCGACGTGACGCTGCGGGGTGTTTCGCTGGCGGAAGCGCTTGCGTTCAAGCAGAAACTGGCGGCGCTGGAACATGTGCGCGAGGTGCTTTGGCTGGACGACGCCGCCGATTTGGCCGTGCCGCTCGAAATGGGCGAGCGCGAACTGATCGAGACTTATTACAAGGGCGGAGACGCGAAATATTCGCTCGTCATCGCAAAAGGGTTTGAAAAAGAGGGCGTGCGGGAGATCCGCGAGCTGCTCGGCGGGCGCGGCGCCGTGACCGGCGACGCGGCGGAGATTGAGTACGTGCAGACCGCCACCGGAACGGAAGTCGTCAAGGCGATGATCATCCTGATTCCGATCATCCTGTTTATCTTGGTCATGTCCACAAACTCATGGATCGAGCCGCTGCTGTTTGTCGCCGCCATCGGCATGTCGGTTGTGATCAACATGGGAACCAACGCGTTCTCCGGCAGCGTCAGTTTCCTGACCAACGCGGTCACGCCGATTTTGCAGCTTGCCGTGTCGCTGGACTATGCCATCTTCCTGCTGCACAGCTTCGGCGACCACCGCAAGGGCGGCGACAGCGTCGAAGACGCGATGCGCAAGGCGGTGAAGGAGAGCTTTTCAACAGTCGCCGCGAGCGCCTCTACGACGCTGTTCGGGTTTATGGCGCTGTTGTTTATGGATTTTGAAATCGGCGCGGACTTGGGTTTGAGCCTCGTGAAGGGGATTTTGTTCAGTTTTGTATCCGTGATGGTGTTCCTCCCCGCGCTCACGATGTGCGTTTACAAAGTCATCGACAAGACACACCACCGTGACTTAATCCCGACCTTTTCAAATGTCTACAAAGTCTTTCGAAAGTTAGCTGTCCCCGCCCTGCTGATCGTTGCGCTGCTGATTGTTCCGAGCTTTTTGGGGCAGTCGCGAACCGATTTCTCCTACGGTTACCAATCCGCGTTCGACTCGATGACGGGGCAGGGTAACGGAGAACACGCCACCGTGATGGTGCTGCTCGTGCCGAGGGGCGACATCTATAAAGAGGAATCGCTCGGCAACGACCTGCTGGCGCTCCCGCACGTCACCTCGGTGATGTCGTACGCCAGAACGGTCGGGGCGGGCATCCCGCCCGGCTATTTGGACAGCTCGGTAACCGAACAGTTCTATTCGGAGAACTATGCCCGTCTGGTCGTCGGCACCGACACGCCCTCCGAAGGAACGGAAGCGTTCGCGGCGGTTGAGGCGATCACCGAGGCGGCGGAGCGGTATTACCCCGAAGGGGTGTACTCGGTCGGGCAAAGCGCCAACCTCTATGACATCAAGACCGTTGTGCAAAAGGACAACCAACTGACAAATTTAATCGCGATTCTCACCATCTTTCTGGTGCTGGCGGTGACCTTCCGCTCGGCTTCGCTGCCGTTGATCCTGCTGCTGACAATCGAGGCGGCGATATGGATCAACCTGTCTATCCCGTACTTCACGGGCACGTCGATCAACTATATCGGCTACCTGATTCTCAACACGGTGCAGCTCGGCGCGACAGTGGACTACGCCATTCTGCTGACCGTCAGCTATACGCGCAACCGCCAAACCATGCCCAAGCGGGAAGCCGCGCATAAGGCGCTGGGAACCTCGTTCCGCTCCATTTTGGTATCCGCCGTGACGCTGTCGGCGGCAGGCTTCACGCTGGCGGGCACCTCGTCCAATCCGCTGATCGCCGACATCGGAATCCTGCTCGGGCGCGGTACGCTGCTGTCGATGCTGATGGTGCTGGTCTTCCTGCCCGCCATGCTAACGATCTTCGACCGCGTGATCGCGAAGTCAACGTGGAAATCAAAGTTTTTGCCCGGCCGAAAAACAATAAAAGGGGATGAATCCAAATGAAAAAGAGATTTTGCGCCTTAGCGCTGCTTTTTGCCGTATTCTTCGCCGCGGGAATCACAACCGCCGCGGAAGCGCCGGACAGCGCGGATGTACCGGCAAGCCTGACAGAACCCGCGAAAGTCACGAGTAAGGACGAGGTGGTATACGCCCGCCTCTCCGGGAACGGCGGCGCGGAGAGCGCGTATATCGTCAACCATTTCACGCTGGCAAGCGGCGGCGCGGTCACCGACTACGGGGATTATTCCGAAGCGGTGAACCTCACCGGGCTTGAACCGGTCACGCTCAGCGGCGGTACGGTATCCGTACCGGCGGAGAGCGGAAACTTTTATTACCAGGGAACCCTCTCCGACCCGGCAGCCCTCCCGTGGGTGTATACCGCGGAGTACCGGTTGGACGGAGCCGTCATCGCTCCCGAAGACCTCGCCGGGAAGTCGGGCAAGCTGGAGATCCGCTTGACGAGCGCTTCAAATACCGCCGGCGGCGTGTTTTATGAGCATTACATGCAGCAGATCACCGTCACGCTCGGCAATGACAAGTGCTCGAATATCGAAGCGCCCGGCGCGGCGGTCGCCGGAGCGGGGAAAAACCGCGTCCTCGCGTTCACCGTGCTGCCAAAGACCGACGCGGACATCCTAATCACAGCCGACGCGGCAGATTTCGAAATGCCCGGGATTGACATCACCGCCATGCCGTTCTCGATGCAGATCGAGCAGCCCGATACCGCCGCTCTGCTCGGCGGCTTTACCCAACTCTCCGGTGCCGCCGGGGAGATCAGCGCCGGGGTCGGCGCGTCTGAAGACGCGGCGTCTCAATTGGCGGACGCGGCGGCGGCTCTCGCGGCTCTCGCGGCCAGCGACCCGATGCTGGGCGGCGCGTTGGCGGAACTGAGCGGCGGTCTGACCGCCCTGCGGGACGGGCTGTCCGAGCTTCACACAGGCACGGAGACGCTGGCGGGCGAAACCGCCGGGATCCCCGGGCGCGTTCAGGCAGAGCTGGATACACTGATCGGAGCGTACACCGGCGGAGGGTTTGAGCCGGTTTCGTTCGCCTCGAAGACGAACCAAGACATCGCGTTCGTGCAGTTTGTGTTCAAGACCGACGGTATCCAAAAGCCCGCCGTGAAAGCCCCGGAGACGGAGGACCCCGAACCGTCCGGTTTTTGGGACCGGTTGGGGAAATTGTTCGGGCGGTAAAACCGGAAGGCGCGCATACAGCCCCGCGCTTATGAAAATACCATTTATGGGCATGTTGAAAATTGCCCGTTCCCCCGTTGCCCCCTTCGGTTCGAAGGGGGTGGCGGCGAATGCCGCATACTGAGGGTTGTTCACGGCGCGTCAAGGATGCCGCGCCCTGCACAGAACGTTGAAACCGGCGGCGCGCCGGGGTCGTCGCGCCCTACGCGTCCTGATTGTCCATTGTCAACTGTCAATTGTACATTGCCATGAGGATGCCGCGCCGCAAGCGTTCACGTCTACGGCGGCTGTTCACTTCGATTGTTCAGCGCAGCGTGACAAACGCCCCAAAGCGTGGTATACTGTCTTTGGGAGGTGTTTTCATCATGAAGTTTGTTCCGCTGGAAAAACGCTCAAAGCGGGAGCAGCAGGCGTACCACGCGTCCCGGCGCGGAAGCTGGGGCGGCGTGAACCCGGTGACAAAGATGTCTCCGAATCCAAAAGCGTATAACCGCAAGAAGTCCGGGCGGCGAAGCGAATCGCCGCCCGGATTTTTTAGTTTAACCTATATCGTTATCTCATCGGTTAATAATTCCGCCGCTTTGGTGTGCTTGAGTAATATCCATACACACACAAATAAGAAAGAAGAGCACAACGCAAAGAAGCTCCGACGGAAGAAACCCGCCCGGGATGGAGTCCAAGAATCGCCAAGAAAGGAGAGTTAATCCCAAAAATATGAGCAAAGGGTAGATTGCTCTCCATATATGGCGCGGGATGCGCCTATTTGTCATGGTTCAAATGAACCGGTAATCGTCCCGCCGCCGATCACCGTGCCGCCGTCGTAAAGGACGGCGGCTTGCCCCGGCGCGATCGCGCGCTGCGGCGTGTCGAACTCGATGCGCAACGTGTCTTCGCCCGTCTGCGTGACGGTTGCGGGCTGCTCTTTGTGGCGGCAGCGTATTTTCACAGCGAAGCGTTCCGGGCGGTCAAGCGAGTCCGCCGCGATCAGGTTGATGCGGTTCGCGGTCAGCGACTTCGAGTACAGCTCGCGCTCCGGCGCCAAGACGACCGTGTGCGTCTCCGGGCGTATCTCCCGTACGTACAGCGGGTGTGGAGCCGCGATCCCAAGACCCCGCCGCTGCCCGACCGTGTAGCGAAAAATCCCCCGGTGCTCTCCGAGGTCGTTCCCCAGCGTATCCACAAACCGCCCCTTCGGAAACGCGCCGCTTCGCTCCACCAGCGCGGCGTAATCGCCGTCCGGCACAAAGCAAATGTCTTGGCTTTCGGCTTTTTGCGCGTTGGGGAAACCCTGTTTGCGCGCGAGTTCCCGCACTTGCGCCTTTGTCAGAGCGCCGAGCGGAAAGAGGGCGTATGCGAGCTGCTCCTGCGACAGCCCGTAGAGGAAATAGCTCTGATCTTTTGATATATCTGCGGCTTTTTGCAGCAATACCCGCCCGTTTGCGCAGGTCGTCCGCGCGTAATGCCCGGTCGCGAGGCGCTCAAACCCCGCTTGCCGGGCGTTTTGCGCGAGAAGACCGAATTTTAAGAGCCGGTTGCAATCCACGCACGGATTCGGCGTAAGCCCCGCGCGGTACGCGTCGGTGAAGCGCGCGACGACCTCCCGCGAAAAAACCTCGGCGCAGTCAAACAGGGTAAAGGGGATGCCGAGCCGAGCGGCGGCGGCTTCCGCGTCCTTGTGCGCGTTCGTGCCGAACCCCAAATCCATCGTCCCGCCCGCGCAGGCGTGCCCCTCCGACAGAAGCAGAAACGCGGCGGCGGTGCTGTCCACGCCGCCGCTCATCGCGACCATGATGTTTGCTTTCTCCCTTACATGGCGGGAAAACCGCGGGACGCCGGGGGCGGCGTCTCCTGCAGGTTGATTGTTATCGCTACTTAATGCCATATGTCTTGTCTACATCCTGACAGAGGATCAGACCGCCCTTTTCTTCGCCGAGGTCAAGCCCCTCGCGGATGGCGCCGGCGATCGTATCGGCCGCCCCCGCTTCGGAGAGAATCATCACGATCTCTTTCTCCGGTTCTATGTCGATGTGGAACAGCGTATGGTCGTCGTACGCCTCGGCGGCGCTGCGGGCTTTGATGATGGTGCCGCCCCGCGCTCCGGCTTTGGTGGCGACCTCCATGACCCGGTCGGCGACTCCCCTGTCAACGACGACGGTAATCGAGCGATACATGCAATCCTTCCTCTCCCCCGGATTCAAATGGCTGAAATTGAGCTTTCCCAGCCCGGTCAGCGAATGCAGCGGCATGGTGAACGCGATGCCGTGAAACGGTTTGTCGAAATGAAAGCGCTCGTTCAGCGCTTCCATCGCGGCGCTCAGCGTTGTGCGTTCGGAAGCCATGATCACAACCTCTTTGCGGATGTCGGCCAGCTGCAAAAACTCAAGAACGCGGTTCTTCAGCGTCCCCGTACCCAGCGCGACCAGCCCGAGCGTCACGCCGCTGGACTTCGCGACCCGCATTACCTTGCTGCCCATCCCGAAGTCCACGATGACGACGGCCAGTTCCAGCTCCGCGAACGCGGTAAACTCACCCATACTTCTCAACCTTCTTCATGCCGCTCTGAAAGCTCCTGTTCGTTCGCCTGCGGCGAATCAAGAGTTTTGCGAGCTTCTTTCTTATCCACTTTTCTCTTATAGATTAACCCCAAAACCTGCAAAGTAATAATCGGCAGCAGCGCCACCATCGAAATCATGCCGAACCCCTCGATAATGATGTTCGCGCCGCCCGACGCGTCGGCGATGCCCTGCGTGAACGCCAAGATGAAGGTCGCCGTCATCGGTCCGGTGGCGACGCCGCCCGCGTCGAACGCGATGCCGACAAACAGCTTCGGCGTAAAGATGCTCAGCACGACGGCGATGACATACCCCGGCAGCAGGTAATGCCAAAGCTGGATTGCCGGAATCAGGATCCGCAGCACCGCCAGCAGCACCGCGATTCCCACGCCGATGCAAAGGGGCACCGATACGGCGATCCGTTTTACATACCCGCTCGTCACGTCTTCGATCTGGTGCGTCAAAACATATACCGCCGGTTCCGCCAGAATCGTAACGAACCCGATCAGAAACCCGATGATCAGCGCCAGCGCCGTTTTGTCGGAAAGCGCCTGCCCGATCTGCCTGCCGACTTCCATAAAACCGCCGTTCACGCCGAGGAAAAACAGCGCCAGCCCGATATACGCGTAGACAAACCCGGCCAGCATCTTGACAAACGCCCTCCGGTGCAGCTTAAACGAAAAAATCTGCAATATGACGAGAATCACCAGCAGCGGCAGCAGCGTGATCAAACCATCCCACAATATGCCGGGGAGCAAGGGGAGAAACGCCGCGCCGCCGGCATCCGTTTCCGCCCCGGCCGCCGCGCCGCCGAACTCCGTTCCGCGATAGAACAGGCTCAGAACCATCACCGACAAAATCGCGCCGGTAGACGCGACGGCGACCAGCCCAAAGCTGTCTTTTTCCGAGGCTTTGGTGTCCCGCTTCAGCGATGAGGTGCCGACCGCGAGCGCCAAGATAAACGGCACGGCCAGTATCCCGGTCGTCGCGCCGGACGCGTCAAAGGCGATGCCCAAAAATTCCGGCGGCGTAAACACCGCGGCGGCTCCGATTAGGATGTACAGACCGATCAAGAGCTTGTAGAGCGGTATGTTGAAAATCACGCGCAAAAATCCCACGGCAAGCAGCAGCGCCAGCCCGACGGAAACGGTGATCAATATACCCGTACCGGATATTTCGGTAACCGTATCGACTTGTTTGGCCAGCACCGTCAGCCCCGGTTCGGCGAGCGAGATAAAAAAGCCCAGAACCAGCCCCGCCGCCACGGCGATCCATATCTTGTTCGCGCGCGCGAGCGTCTCGCCCGTACGGTCGCCCAGCGGCGTGACGCCGATGTCCACACCGATCAAAAAGAAGGCAAGCCCCAGCACGATCATCACCGCGCCGGCGAGAAACCGCGCCAGCAGAAACCCTTCCAGGCGCGCCGCGCCGGTGAAATGCAGGATCAGGACGATCGCGCATATCGGCGCCACCGATAAAAGGTTATCTTTTAGTTTTCCAAGCAGACTGTTGTGCATAAAACCCCTCCCGTCTCGGCCAAGCCGATGGATTGAACACGGCTGAGCGCGGGAGGGGCGTTGCCGCCAAGCGACAGCGCGAGAAAGAGGTTTTTTCGGTGCGGTATATAAACGCCCTTCATCAAAAGGACGAGCGGAATCAGCGGGATCAACGGCAGAAGCGGGGGTTCGGGCGCAGCCCCCACAGCGCTGTCAGGCGGTTGTATCTGCCCTGTTTGCGGCGTATACGAAAGCAGACCGTAAGCAAACCACGCGCCGGCGCGGTGCGCGTTTGCGCCGGAAAGGGATTCGGCGTTGTCATGCGGGCACAGGAGCAGGCAGAGGAACACCGCCGCCGCCAGCAGAACAAGGCAGCGTTTTATACACATTCCGCTCCCTCCTTCCGCAAAAATCCTGAGAAAATTATACCACACACGAAACGAGCCGTCAACATCGGGGCTTGAATTTCGCCGCTTTTCGCTATATACTGTGTATTAATAAATAAAGGGGGAGACCCGGTTGCGGATTGAAACAAACAGGCTCACGCTTCACCCGATGAGCGAAACGGAGCTGAAACGTGCGGAGCGCGACCTTGCCGGCGTGGTGAGAACCTACGGCGCGGCTTTGCCGTATATAGGTTTTTGGGAAATGCGGTCGAAGCGCAGAATCTACCGCGTGAAACGAGAGCTGATCGGGCAGGACCCCCGTTTTTGGCTGGTCTGCACCTCATGGCTGATTCTTCACCGGGAGAAGAAGGTTTATATCGGCGAAGCGGGGTTTAAGGGACCGCCATTGAACCGTTCTTCGGTGGAGATCGGTTACGGCATTTTAGAGCCGTTTCGCGGTCAGGGATACATGACCGAGGCGGCGGGAGCGCTGACAAAGCTGGCGTTTGCCCAGCGGGACTGCCGGGTGGAACGCGTCACGGCGCTCACGCTGCCGGAGAATATGGCTTCTCACCGGGTTCTGGAAAAGAACGGATACGCGCGTCAGCCCTCGTTCGGCAAATACTGGCTTTGGGAACGCATCAGGCGGCCGGAAGACACGGCGGAAGGATTGATCATTTCATGATTTCGGTAAAACCGATACCGCGCGAGCTGACATACGACATCCGGCACGCCGTGCTGCGCGAAGGGCTGCCGAGGGAAAGCTGCTACTGGGATACGGATACCCTGCCCGGCGCGTTCCATCTGGGCGGGTGGCTTGAGGGGCGGCAGGCGGGCGTCGCGACCTTCCAGCCCGAAGCCGACCCAGACGAGCCGGATGTCCCGGCCTACCGTCTGCGCGGCATGGCCGTGCTGCCGGACGCGCGCGGCTGCGGCGTCGGCGCGTTGATGCTGCTCTCCGGCGAAGACCGCGTGCGGCAGACGGGCATAACCCGCCTGTGGTGCGACGCGCGGATCGGCGCGGTCGGGTTTTACCGCAAGCACGGCTGGGAGAGCGTCGGGGAGGCGTACGACATCCCCACCGCGGGGCTGCACTGCCGGATGAAAAAGAAGCTGGCCGCCGCCGGCTGCCGCGCCGGGGAAGGAGATACGGTATGAACCCGTACAGACGCAAGACCAACTACTATGAAACAGACCAGATGGGGATTATTCACCACGCCCATTATATCCATTGGTTCGAGGAGGCGCGTGTGGACTTCATGGAGCAGATGGGGTACGGCTACCGGAACGCGATGGCGGCAGGGCTGGACTTCGCGCTGCTCTCGGCGCATTGCGAGTATAAGTCGATGACGCGGTTCGGGGAAACGGTGCTGATACAGACAGATATTACCGAGCTGACCCCGGTGCGGATGACGGTGACATACGCCGTCACCGACGCCGAAACGGGCGCGCTACGCGTGACGGGGTATACCAAGCACTGCTATTACGACGCGAGGAAACAGCGCCCCGTTTCGCTGAAGAAGGTTCTCCCGGATTTGTATTCGCTCTTTGAGGGGACGATGGCATGATCACGTTTGACGAAGCCGCCCTGATGCTGGACGAGCTGGCGGAAGAGTTCCCGCAAGAATTTTATGAAGATCTGAACGGGGGCGTCTATCTGCTGCCCGGCGTAAAGAAGCACCCGGAGAGCAGGGGGAACCGTCCGCTGTATATCTTGGGGGAATTCATCAGCCGCCACGACATGGGGAAGTATATCAACATCTATTACGGCTCGTTTACCCGGGTGTACGGGCACTGCTCCCCGGGAGAATCGCGGCAAGCGCTGAGGCGGATTCTGGCGCATGAGTTCACCCATCATCTGGAGTTTTTGGCCGGGGAACGGGATTTGGAAATCAAAGACGATGCTGACATGGAGAAATACCGCAATGGAACTCTTTGACGCGCTGACCCGGCGATGGTTCGCCTCGGCGCTGGGCGAGCCGACCGCCGTACAGAAAGAGGCTTGGCCGGCGATCGCTTCGGGCGGGCACACGCTGGTAACCGCGCCGACCGGCACCGGAAAGACCCTGTCGGCCTTTTTGGTATTCCTCGACCGCTTGATGGCGGAAGCGCGGAGCGGGACGCTGACGCAAGAGCTGCGGGTTATCTACGTTTCCCCGCTGAAGGCTCTGGCGGGCGACATCCGCGAAAATCTGCGCCGCCCGCTGTACGGTATCGCCGGGGAAGCGGCGAAGGCGGGTTTCCCGCCGCCCGCCCGCAGCGTGACCGCGGCGGTGCGAACCGGCGACACCTCCTCCTACGAACGCCAGAAGATGATCAAGACCCCGCCGCATATTTTAATCACGACGCCGGAATCGCTCTTTTTACTGCTCACTAGCGCCTCCGGGAAAACCATGCTGAAGACAGCCCGCGCCGTGATCATAGACGAACTGCACGCCGTGATCGACAGCAAACGCGGCGCGCACCTGACGCTTTCTCTCGCCCGCCTGGACACGCTGTGCGGGCGGGCGTTGCAGCGCGTCGGTCTGTCCGCGACGATCGAGCCGCCGGAAGAGGCGGCGCGTTACCTCTCCGGCGGCGCTCCGGTGACGGTCGTCGCGCCGAAAATGAAGAAGGCGGTTACTATTTCGGTCACCGCCCCGGCGGAGGATATGCACAACCTGCCGCACGGCACCGTCTGGCCAGAGCTTGCCAGCGCGGTATACGACCGCTGCGCCGATTCCCGCAGCGTGATCGCGTTTGTGGACGGGCGGCAATTTGCCGAAAAACTCGCCTATTACGTCAACCGGCAAGCCGAAGCGCCCAACCTTACCGAGGACGGCGCGTTCGCGCGGACGCACCACGGCTGTGTTTCAAAAGAACAGCGGCTCCGGGCGGAGAACGACCTGCGGAGCGGAAAACTGCGTCTGCTCTGCGCCACGTCGTCGATGGAGCTGGGCATCGACGTGGGTGAGATCGACCGGGTGATGCAGATCGGATGTCCCAGCTCGATTTCCAGCGTCATGCAGCGTTTGGGGCGCGCCGGGCACAACCCGGGGCGGGTGAGCGTGATGGACATCTTCCCCCGCACCGATGCCGAGGGGTTGTACTGCGGTCTGACGGCGCGCGTCGCGACCGACGGCGGGGTGGAGCGGCTGCATCCGCCCCGGCTTTGTCTGGACGTGCTGGCGCAGCACTTGGTTTCGATGGCGTGCGGCGAAGACGGCTATACAATCGAGGACGTGATGGAACTGCTGCCCCGCGCTTTCCCGTTCCGGGACGTGACGCGGGAAGACGTGGAGAGTGTGCTGCGGATGCTCGCGGGCGACTATGAGCACCGGCGGGACCTGCCCGTGCGCCCGCGTATTTTGTACGACCGCGTCAACGGGCGGGTGGACGGCGATACCTACAGCCGGATGCTGGCCGTGTCGGCGGGCGGGACGATCCCCGACCTGGGGATGTATGCCGTGAAGACCGAAGGCGGCGCGAAGCTCGGCGAGCTGGACGAAGAGTTTGTCGGCGAGGCGCGGGTGGGCGACCGTTTTCTGCTCGGTTCGTTCGCGTGGAAGATTGTCAAGATGGACAAAGAAACCGTGATTGTCGCTCCGACCGCGCCGGCCGGGGCGCAGCCGCCCTTTTGGAAGCTCGCTTGGCTCTCGCGCCGCCGGCAGACGGGGCTTGCGTTTGGGGCGCTGCTGCGGAAACTGAACGAAGCCTCCGGGACTGACCAAATGGAGGCGCTCCTGCGGGATTGGCTTCTTGACGACGCGGCGGTGAAGAATACCGTCGGGGTTCTAAAGAGCCAGAAGAATATTGGCTTCCCCGACGACCGCACCGTGATCGCGGAGCACTTTCAGGACGAGGCGGGCGAGCAGCAGATCATGGTGCATTCCGTGTTCGGCAAGCAGGTCAACGCGCCGCTGTCTCTGCTGTTGCAGGAAACGGTCAGGCGTTCGCTGCGCATAGAGACCTATTGCTACGCCGGGGACGACGGGATCTTGCTGATGGCGAGTTTCGGCGGGGTGCTGCCGGACGGTCTGCTTTCGAGGCTCAGCCCGGAGACGGCGCGGGGGACGCTGGAGGCGCTGCTGCCGTCGTCGCCGCTCTTTAACATGCTGTTCCGCCACAACGCGGGGCGCGCGCTGATGATGGGCGTACGCAAAGGGAAGCGTCAGCCGCTCTGGGTTCAGCGTCTGCGCGGCGCGGAGATGCTGGATTCGGTGATCGGGACAGACGATCATCCGCTGATCCGCGAGACAAAGCGGGAATGCCTGGAAGATTACTGGGATCTAGACGGTTTGGAATGGCTGCTGAACGGCATCCGTTCCGGGCAGATCGCGGTGCGGGAGGTGCATGCGGACTTTCCCTCGCCGCTTTCGCTGCCCTTGCGGCGGCAAGCCGAAAACACCCTGCTGTATGACTATTTCCCCACGACCGGCAAGATTCAGAATACCGAGGCGCTGGAGGAGATGCAAAAAATCAAGCCCGCCGCCGAACAGCTGGCGCGGGCGGGCGAACGGAAGAGACTGCCGGAGGACGAGAAACAGCTCCACGCGCTGCTGATGACGGAGGGCGACCTGCTCGCCGGGGAACTGGAAGTGCCGGGCGAATGGTTCGAGGCGCTTGCCCGCCGGGGACGCGCGCTGTATATCGAGCCGGGTTTTTGGATCGCCGCCGAACACGCGCCGGACTATGCGGACGCGTTGGAGGAACGCGCCGCGGAGGCGTTGACGCAGGTTGTGCGCCGTTCCCTCCGCTACCGGGGAGCGCAGTCGCCCGCGCAAATATCCGAACGGTACTTCCTGCCGGAGGAAACGGTGCTTGAGGTTCTGTCGCGCCTCGCGGCGGCGGGTTCCGCCGTGGAAGAAGGCGGGGTGTATTACCACGCCGACGTATACGAGCGGGCGCGGCATGAGACGGTCGCGGCGCGGCGCAGGCAGGTTCGCACCGCGCCGCCGGAACGCTACGCCGCCCTGCTTGCGGAGCGGGTCGCCGTGTCCGCGTCACCGGCGGAGCAGTTAAAACGCGCGGTTTCCGCGCTCGGCGGGGTTCCCCTCTCTCCGGCGGCGTGGGAGGGCAGTGTGTTTCCGGCGCGTGTCGCGAACTACAACCCCGCGCTGCTGGACGCGCTGCTCGCCGGCGGCGAATGGTTCTGGACGCTCTCAGAAGGCGCTCTGACGTTTCACCCTTCCGCCGAGCTGGATTGGGACGCCGACCTGAGCGCCGTTTCCGAATCGCTGGAGGGGAACGAAAAGATCATCTACAACGCGCTGCTGCGGCGTGGCGCGAGTTTTTCCGCGCCGCTGGCGTCCCTGCTGCCCGACCGGCAGCCGGTTGCCGGCGTAACCCTTTCCCTCGCGGAAAAGGGGTTGATCCGCGCCGACAGCTTTGTGCCGGTGCGCCAGCTGCTGGAACGGGAACGGACGGAAAAAGCGCCGCCGAAGCGGCGCCTCGCGGCGCAGGTCAAGCTGATGACCGAGGGGCGCTGGGAAACGGTGCGCCCGCTGACCGAGCCGTCGCCGGAGGCGCGGTTGAGCCGCGTTTTCGAGCGATATACCGTCGCTTGCCGGGAAACTTGGAAACTGTCCGGTTCGCAGGTCCCGTGGGCTTCCGCGCTGGAGATCCTGCGCATACGGGAATATACGGGGCAAGTGCGGCGCGGGTATTTCGTCGAGGGGCTGTCGGGAGCGCAATTCGTTCTGTCCGGGCAATTCGACGGGTTTGTCTACGCGCTGGAAAACCCGGCGCGGGATATTCTGTGGTTAAGCGCCGCCGACCCGGCGCAATTGTGGGGAAAGGCGCTGCGGCATCTGCCGGGCAGAGACTTTACAAACCTTCACGGAAGCGTCGTCGCGCTGCGGGAAGGCGTTCCGGCAGCGGTGTTCGAGCGTCAGGGAAACGTGCTGCGGGTGTTTGAGCCGGAAACGCTGCCGGAGGCGCTGCGCGTCTTCGCGGAGGCGTTCGCCAAGAAGCGGGTGTACCCGCACCTGCGCCGGCTGACGGTTAAGCAATACCCCAAAGACGCCGCGCCCGCGCTGAAAAGCGCCGGGTTTGTCCCGGTGATGCTGGATTACGAGCTGGTTCGGTAAACGGCGCTATACGGCCGCCGCGTTGTTAACCGCCGCGCCGCCGCCCGGTACAGACGCGTTGCCGGGGAAGACTCCCTTACCCCAAAGCGACGTCCATAATCATCATCAGAACGAAACCCAGCGCCGCGCTGACCGTCCCGGCGTTGCTGTGCTCCCCGGACTGCGCCTCCGGAATCAGCTCTTCGACGACCACATAGATCATCGCGCCCGCCGCGAACGCCAAAATAAACGGAAGCACAGGCGTGACCAGCGCCGTCAGCGCGATGGTCACGGCGGCTCCGGCCGGTTCGACAACGCCGGAAAGCACGCCGTAGGCAAAGGCTTTTCGGCGGCGCGTACCGCCCGCGATCAGCGGCATGGAAATTACCGCGCCCTCGGGAAGGTTTTGCAGGGCGATACCGGCGGAGAGGGCGAACGCCGCGGGAAGGCTCATTCCCGACCCGTCAGACAGCATCCCGGCAAAAACGACGCCCACCGCCATTCCCTCCGGGATGTTGTGCAGCGTAACGGCCAGCACCAGCATGGCGCTTTTATTCAAAGAGGACTTCCTGCCTTCTTGGCTTCCGTTGATATGTAAGTGGGGAATGATCAGATCCAAGAGCAGCAAAAACCCGATTCCGGCCAGAAACCCGGCCGCCGCCGGAACCCACGCCGGAAAGCCGCCCTGTTTTTCCGCCATTTCGATGGAGGGGATCAACAGTGACCAGACCGAAGCGGCGATCATCACCCCGGAGGCGAATCCGAGAAAGCACTTCTGAACGCGGGGATTGATCTCTCCCCGGAACAGGAACACCGTCGAGGCTCCGAATACCGTTCCGGCGAAGGGGATGAGCAACCCCAGCAAAACTTCCGTATACAACACGGCTTCCCTCCCTCAGCCCTCGTATTCCGCCGCCTGCTCAACACCGCGCAGTACACGCAGCGCCCCCTGCATCAGCGCCAGCATCTCATCCTCGCCGGGGTAGACATGGACGGGCGCGAGCGTATCGACGCGCTGTTTCACCGCCCCGGTAAAGCGCCCGGAGTGAGCAAGACCCCCGGTGAGCACAATGACATCCACACGGCCTTCCAGCGCGGCGGTCATCGCTCCGATCTCCTTCGCGAGCTGATAGGCCATCGAATCGACCACCAACGCCGCGAACTCGTCGCCGTCGTCAATCATACGCTGCGCCTCGCGCATGTTATTGGTACCCAGATATCCCTGCATTCCGCCGGACTTCGTCACCCGGTCGATCAGCTCTTGGTGGGCGTACTCCCCGGAGAAGCACATGTTGATCAGCGGAATCGCCGGGATCTGCCCGGTGCGTTCCGGTGTAAAGGGTCCCTCGCCGGAAATAGCGTCGTTGACGTCTATCACTCGGCCGTAACGATGCGCCCCCACGGTGATTCCGCCGCCCAAATGCGCCACGACCATACGCAGGTTTTCATAGGGACGCCCGAGCTGCGCGGCGAGGCGGCGGGCAACCGCCTTCTGATTCAACGCGTGAAAAATACTGGAACGCTCAATACCGGGCATTCCGGTAAGACGGGCGCAGGGATCCATTTCATCCACCACAATCGGATCGACGACATAGGCCGGTATCCCGAGCCGGTCGGCCAGTTCCTTCGCGATCAGAGCGCCCAGCGCGGACGCGTGCACCGAAGCCGAAGCGCTTTTCAAATCGCTGATCATCGCCTCGTTGATCAGGTAAGTTCCGCTTTCGATCGGGCGCACCAATCCCCCGCGCCCCGCAATGGCGTCAAGCGATTCAAGCGTCACCCCCTGCCGGGCGAGCGCGTCCGTCAGCAAATCCGTGCGCATTTTCTTTTGGCTGACAATGGGGGCGTCCAATTCGGAACGGCTGTGACGGACGGTCTGCTCCGTCACACAATCCTCGTCGTCATAGACGGCGAATTTGGTTGATGTCGAGCCGGGATTGACGGTGAGGATGCGCAGGCTCCCCGCTCGTTTGGGCGCGATACGCGTGTGTTCATTTTCGGCGGCGGGCGGGGCGAACGGCGCGGGAACGGGCTTTTCTCGTATGATGTCGCCGTCCGCGCGGTATAACTGCGCGCGGAACACAAAGTCGATACGAATCAGCTTGTCAACAATCTGCGCAAGCTTTGTGTGCGTACCCTCAATATAGATATCCATTTGCGAGACGGCGCTGTCGTCGGTTTCGTCCACATGCAGGCTTTTGATGTTCCAGCCCTCGCGGCGTATATGCCCAACGACGCGATCCAGCACACCCGGTCGGTTCTGCACAAGGATCTGCACATGCTCTGTCTGCCTGACCATAACTTTACCCTCCGCTCGTTCCCGCTCCGGCTTGCGATGCCGCGGCACAGCCGCCTGTTCGCAAGCCCTCCGCTCGTTCGCCTGACGGCGAACATGAGGTTTTTAGAGCTTCTTCATTTTGAAACCAGCACACTGACTTGCGCCAGATACTCGTTCTTGTCTCTTACGCAAATCTCATCATGCAGGTAAACGGAGTATACAGGACCGGATACTTTCAGCTTATGTTCTTTTATATACCGGTCCATCCGTTCGGGCAAATCGCCGGTTTCGCCGTAATTCCCCCGGAAAAAACCCACCAGATACAGCCCTTC
>JAISVY010000175.1 GCA_031271325.1 Oscillospiraceae bacterium | reverse complement strand
CAATTCTTTCGATAAAAGAAATATATAATTCACAATATTGCGATTTTGCTCCGGTTATCGTTACTAATGTCACTCTGAAAACCTTCCGATCCGGCTTAAAAACGAAGCGTGAATCCGCCTCGCCAACACAGTGAACAACAAACAGATAACAGTTAAAACGAGAGAAACAATCCGTAGGGGAGGCGTTATGCCTCCCGCAAATTGTCACGCTCATCTCGCCTCGCGGTCGGTCGTCTTTCACCCTCCGGCTACGCTCGCCGGTTTGCGGATCGCAGGCTCGCTATGCCTACGGGTTCCAAGCCTCACTGCTCGGCGGGTTCGCGCTTCGTTTTTCGTTGCCCCCTTCGATTCGAAGGGGGTGGCGGCGAATGCCGCCGGGGGATGTTCACGGCGCGCCGGGGTCGTCGCGCCCTACGTGACGCTGCCGCTTTTTACGCATTTTTCCGTCCATGCGTTTGCCGTGAGATTTTTTTGAAAAACCGCTTGACAAATAAAATGTCATACTATATAATAACTATTATCAATAGCGAATTATTGTAAAGGAGATCAGCCATGAAAACATTCATCTGTTCCGTCTGCGGGTACGTACACGAGGGGACCGAGCCGCCCAAAGCCTGCCCGCAATGCAAAGCTCCCGCATCGAAGTTCAACGAGCAAGCCGCCGGAGGGTTGGTCTTTGCCGACGAGCACACGGTTGGCGCGGCAAAGGGTGTTGACCCCGAGATTGTGGAAGGGCTGCGCCAGAATTTCGCGGGCGAGTGCAGCGAAGTGGGCATGTATCTCGCGATGAGCCGCCAAGCCGACCGCGAAGGGTTCCCCGAAATCGCCGAGGCTTACAAACGCTACGCTTTTGAAGAAGCGGAGCATGCCGCGAAGTTCGCGGAGCTGCTGGGTGAGGTGCTTGACTCCTCCACGAAGAAAAACTTAGAAATGCGCGTACTGGCCGAGCACGGCGCGACGCAGGGCAAGAAAGACCTCGCCGTAAGAGCCAAAGAGCTGGGATTGGATGCCGTCCACGACACCGTACACGAAATGTGCAAAGACGAGGCACGTCACGGCAAAGGGTTCCAAGGCCTGCTTGCGCGGTACTTTTAACACAGTGAAACGGGAAACGATCCAGCGGCGCCTGATCCTCGACGCGGTCAAAACGCTCGACATCCACGCCACGGCCGAGCAGGTGTATGAAGCCGTGGCGAAGGAACACCCCACCGTCAGCAAGGCAACCGTCTATCGGAACCTAAACCGGATGGCCGGAGCGGGAGAGCTTTTGAGCATCGGCGTTTTGTCCGCTTCCGCCCGGTACGACCACAACCTCGGCAAGCATTACCACTTTATTTGTGAAAGCTGCGGGCGTGTCTTTGACATAAAGCCGATCCCCCCCGAAGCGCGCGGCTCTATCGAGGGGATGGAGGACTTTATGATAAAGAGCCTAACCTTCGGCGGACTTTGCCCGGACTGTCAAACCGATTACAAGGAGGAGTAAACATTGATTACCCTGACAAAGGACATGGAAATCGGCGTACAAAAAGTTGACGATCAGCACAGAGAATTGGTCAACAGATTGAACGCTGTCACGTCAATGGGCGCGAATTCTGTATCCAAAGAAGAGACGGAAAAGACAATCGACTTCCTGTGCGACTACATACTTCTGCATTTCAACGACGAGGAAGCCTTGCAAAAGCAATCGGGCTACCCCAAATACGAATGGCATAAAGGTCAGCATCAGCTTTATGTCGCCGAAATCGGAAAATTAAAGCAGGAGTTTTTCATGAACGGCGCGTCCGCTAAGTTCACGCTCGACCTCAACAATTCAATTGTCAACTGGATCGTCCGTCACATCAAAAGCGCGGACGTGGAGTTCGGGAAGTTTTACCGGGCAAATTAAATTCCGCCCTGCCAAAACGCCGTGCCGGTTGGCACGGCGTTTGCCGCCGATGCGGTGCTTTCTAACCTATGGGAACAGGTCCATTTCCGGTCAGCTCCTTGATGAATTTTTTAAGATGCGGCGCGCTGTCCGCGCCGTGCTCCGCAATGATTCTTACAAACGCGCTGCCCACGATGGCGCCGTCGGCGAACGCTCCGACGGCTTTTACCTGCTCGGGCGTGGAGATGCCGAACCCTACCATCACGGGCACGTCGGTTACCTCCCGTATCTGCGCGACGATGCCGGGCAAATCGTCTGAAAACTCGCTGCGCACGCCGGTCACGCCCATAGACGACACCAAGTAGATAAACCCGCCCGCCTCTTTCGCGAGCGTCTGTATGCGCCCCGCCGAGGTCGGCGCGATCATCGTGATCAAGTGAACGCCGTGCTGCGCGGCATAGCCGGCAGCTTCGCCGCGCTCCTCATAGGGAATATCGGGGATGACCGCGCCGAATACGCCGCAGTCCGCGCACCGCCCGAAAAAGCGGCTGTACCCGTACGAAAACGCGGTGTTCGCGTAGGTTAAAATCACCAACTTGCCCCGGCGCGCCGGGTCTAGGGTTTGGAGCATGTCGAACACCTGCGCGGGCGTTACGCCGTTTCGCAGGGCGCGTTCGCTCGCCTGCTGTATAACCTCTCCCTCGGCGATCGGGTCGGAAAACGGCAGCCCGATTTCCACAAAGTCGCTGTGCTCCGACAGGATGCCGATAAACTCTTTCGTCTTCGCGAGCGACGGGTCGCCCGCCGTGATAAAGCTGACAAACTTACTCATATAGCTCTTCCCCTTTTGCTCTCGCGATGCTCGCCACGTCTTTGTCTCCGCGCCCGGACAGGGTCACGATCACGGAACCGCCATACCGCTTCGCATTTTTTATGATGTACGCCACCGCATGGGCGGATTCGATCGCGGGAATGATGCCCTCGGTTCGGGACAGATACTCAAACGCGTTCACGGCATCGCCGTCGGTGACCGCAACGTATTCGGCACGTCTCGTCTGATGCAGCGCGGCGTGTTCGGGGCCGATACCGGGGTAATCCAACCCCGCCGAAATGGAATAAACCGGAGCGATCTGCCCGTTTTCGTCCTGACAAAACAGCGATTTCATGCCGTGGAAGATGCCCACCCTGCCGTTTGCGACCGTCGCGGCGTTCTGCGGCGTTTCCACGCCCAAGCCCGCCGCCTCGCAGCCGATCAAATCCACGCCTTTATCCTCGATAAAATGGTAAAACGACCCGATCGCGTTGCTCCCGCCGCCGACACAGGCGATAACAGCTTCCGGCAGTTCCCCCTCCAACGCCAATATCTGCTCCCGCGCCTCCCAGCTGATGACGCTCTGGAAATCCCGCACCATCGTGGGGAACGGGTGCGGTCCCATCACCGAGCCGAGCACATAATGGGTGTCGCTGACCCGGCGCGTCCATTCGCGCATCGTCTCGCTCACGGCATCCTTCAGCGTTTCCGTGCCGGACGTAACGGTATGTACTTTCGCGCCCAACAGTTTCATGCGATACACGTTCAGCGCCTGCCGCCGGGTGTCCTCCGCGCCCATAAACACCTCGCACTCCATCTTCATCAGCGCCGCCGCGGTCGCGGTCGCGACACCGTGCTGCCCCGCGCCCGTTTCGGCGATCAGGCGCGTTTTCCCCATCTTCTTGGCAAGTAACGCCTGACCGAGTACGTTGTTGATTTTATGCGAACCGGTGTGGTTCAAATCCTCTCGCTTGAGGTATATTTTCGCGCCGCCGAGGTCGCGGGTCATGTTCTCCGCGAAATAGAGCCGCGAAGGGCGGCCGGCGTAGCTGTTCAGCAGACCGGACAGCTCTTTGCCGAAACCTTCGTCGTCTTTATAGCGCCGGTATGCTTCTTCCAGCTCTAACACGGCGTTCATCAGCGTCTCCGGCACATACCGGCCGCCGAACTCACCAAATTTTGCATTCATACGCAATCTCCCCTATCTTTTTACAATTTTCCCCGTTTTCCTCCGCGCCGTTTCCAAGCCAATCCGCCGGCGGTGCGGCGGAAAGACAAACCCGGCGCAGTCCACACCCGCTCGGTTCACGCAATCCGCATCGCGCAGGGTTCTGATGCCGCAAATCTTTAGTTCATGCCAAAACCTCCTCTGCCATATTTCATACAAAACCTGCCGCTCCTGCAAAAAAACACCGCGTGTCCGGTGATTTCACCGACACGCGATGTCTGTTTAAGTAATGGTCGTTACAAAATCAGCGACTCAAACAGGCCGTGGTTCGGTGAAACACACGCGCCACTGCCATGTAAATGCCGCTGTAAATGAACGCTTCATCCGAACCCCTCCCCACGTTTCCCATCATTGTAGCAGATCAGGCGGAGGATGTCAAGAAAAATATTATGGTATTTGTTCCCATGTGTGAATAACATCGGAACGCATAACGCACGGACGCCCGGGGATGTCTGCGTACGCCGGAGAATCACCCCTGCGAGAAATATATAAGGGCGGGGATGACCCCGCCCTTACAGATTTCTTAATACATATCCATTCCGCCCATGCCGCCGCCGGGGGCGGGGGGAGCGGGGGGTTCCTTCTTGTCGGCGACAAGGCTCTCGGTC
>JAISVY010000159.1 GCA_031271325.1 Oscillospiraceae bacterium | reverse complement strand
TGCCGCCCGATTGCCACCGCTTGCCCGGCAAGGCAGTGGCAAACTGCAAAATTCAAACCGTGTAAACATTGCGGCGTGCCGGGGTCGTCACGCCCTACGATGCGGCGGCATTGGCATCATTGCGGCATGCCGGGGGCGTCACGCCCTACGGAGACAACGTTATTTTACGTGTTTTGTGCTGCCGTGCGTTTTATGTGTCAACACTCTGCCTGTCCGCGCCTGCGCCATTTTTTTCACGCTTCATCGTTTCAGTCATAAGGAACAAACCTCCGTAAAAATTCTATTTTTACAGAAGAAGATCACGCAGAATAAAGCACCTCGCCTGTCTTAACCACATGCTCAACAAAACCTAGGGGGTCATTTGCCCTATCTAAAAGGTGCGGCTCTATGTCGAAACTTATATTTCGTCTTAGCCTGTACAGCAAAACCTCTGTATCGTACCAATCGCCCTCAAAACCATTCATCAGCACGGCAATATCTATATCACTGTCCGTATGGGGTGTTCCGTTCACATAAGAGCCAAAAAGAATAACGGAAGACGGATTCAGTGAGTTAACCACTTTTTCAGCGTATTTTCCGGCTACTTCTCTAGCTTGACTTTTATCCAACACAGAAAGTCCCCCGTTTCCTCACTTCCCGACGCAAAAGCGCGCGAAAATTTCGTCGATGATCTCTTCCCGTACCCGCCGGCCGGTCAGTTCCCCGATGGAAGCGAGGGCGCGTTCCAGCTCGGCCAGTACGGCGTCGTGCGTCACGCCGTCCCGCAAGCCCGACAGCGCGTTGCGCACGGCATCCATCGTGCGGCGGATGGCTCCGGCTTGGCGCTCGTTGGTCAGTACCGAGCCGTCGTACAGCGTCGCGCCGCCGTCGAACAGGCGGCGGAGGGTGCTGTCCACACTGTCCAGCCCGTCCCCGGTCTTGGCGGATACCGGGATGACATGTAAAAACGCCGCTTCAAGCTGTTCGCGCTCCATCCTCTGCGGCAGATCGCTTTTATTGATCAGCACAAGGCTTTGGCGGTCGCGCGCGAGATCGAGCGCCGCCCTGTCTTCTTTGGTCAGTTCCTCCGAGCCGTCCAGCACCACAAACAGCAGTTCCGCGCTTTCGGCGGCGCTGCGGGCGCGGGCGACCCCGGCTTCCTCTATCGTGTCGCGGGTGTCGCGGATCCCCGCGCCGTCGGTCAGGCGCAGCTTTACGCCGCCGAGCGAGACCGTTTCCTCCAGCGTATCCCGCGTCGTGCCGGGGTACGGGGAGACGATGGCGCGTTCATACCCGGCGAACGCGTTCAGCAGGGAGCTTTTGCCCACGTTGGGCTTGCCCAGAATCGAACAGCGCAGCCCCTCCCGCAGCAGAAGCCCTTTGCCCAGCGTCGTCAGCAGCGCCTCCAGCGAATCCAGAACGCCTTGCAGCGCCTCGGCGGGGGTTCCTCCGTCGATATCCTCTTCGGGATAGTCCACCGCCGCGTAGTATTGCGCGATCAGGCCCGAGAGGGCGTCGTAGGCGGCGGAGAAGACTTTTTCGACCTTGCCGTCCAACTGCCCGGCGGCGTTGCGGGCGGCATCCCGCGTTTCCGCCGAAACCAGATCGGCGACCGCCTCAGCCTGCGAAAGCGACAGCTTTCCGTGCAGAAAAGCGCGCTTGGTAAACTCGCCCGGTTTCGCCGGAACGGCTCCGGCTTTATACAAAGCCTCCAGCACGGCGCGAAGGGCGGGGATACTGCCGTGCATAAACAGCTCGGCCATATCCTCCCCGGTATACGAATACGGGGCGACCATCCGCACGGCCATTCCCGCGTCAAGCGCTTCGCCGTCGGCCAGCACCTTGCCCATCATCATCACGCGCGGTTTCCAGCTCTCCGCAGGCAAACGCTTATTCTCGGCAAAGACCGCGTTCAGCAGCTCGGGCGTGCGGGAACCGCTGACGCGGATGATGCCGATCGCGCCGGACAGAGGCGGCGTCGCGAGCGCTGCAATCGTATGTGTCACTCTCTAACCTCCCGCTCCGGCTATTCTATCTCTTTTACAGAAAAAGAAAGAGAATTAGAAAAAGTCCAAACTCTGCACTTCCGTAAATTTGTTTGACTATAGAAGAGGCTTCTTGGTTTACAACCTCGGAATATCCTGTCCTTCGTCCACAAGGGCAAACTTGTCCAAGAGGTTTTCCCGCAGCGATGTCCAGTTGACATACAACCCCAGGTTTTCTCCGTTGAGGATGATCAGGTATTGCCGTTCGCCTTCGACGGCATACAGTTCCATCGTCTCGTCCGGGCGCCCGTCCACGAAATGCATCGTCAGGCGGTACTGCGGCTCGCCGGGCGGAACCTCCGCGTCGGTACCGCCGCTGTGCATCACCCGGAGCGCCGCCATATAGAGCCTGCGGGCGTTCGTTTCGCCGGTTTCGCTGACGCCGGTCATCTCTTTGCCGTCGAGGAACCCCCTGAGGGTTTCGTCGTCATGGTGCTCAAACGTCAGCTCGCGTGTCACGCCTTCCAATTCAAAGGTTACCCCGGCGGATTCTTTGATGTCGTACAGCCAAATCTGCGCGGTGCGGAAATTGGCGTATGTCGCGTTCAAAAAGCCGTAAGTCCCGGCGGTATCCAGCAGGACACAGTTTATACCCTCGATCATAACATACCGCCCGCCGCGTTCGCTGTCGAAATTGCCGATCAGCAGCGTACCGCTCCAGTCCCCTAGAGTTGTCAGCGTCAGCTTGGACGGATTGTCCAGCCCGTAGGCGGAGAGGTCTTCCGGCTCGGTTTCGACGATCTCGCCCGGTTTAATACCGATGGCGGGCGTCATGAGGGTTCCCTCTACGTTATACTCGTTGCATTCGCCTTCGCGCGGCTGCACCAAATGGTAGGTCGATGAGCCAAGCGGCAAGTCCGCCGTCTCCTCTTCGGTTCGCTTTAAGATTTCAATGACTTCCCCGTCGTTCTTTTCGAGCAGGCAGCGGGTGATCTGCGACCACGCCGGGCTTTCCTCGGTGGCTTCAACCCCTTGTACAAACGAGAGGTCGTAATGCGCCTCCGCTTGCTTAATCAGGTTGTCCGACTGCGTCTTGGTGAGCAGGTAGACGGCGCGTTCGTCTTCCCTGCGGGCGTAACGCCCCGTGCCCGTCGCGGACTCCACGCCGAGCATCAGACGGTCGGACGTGCCGTCGGCACGTTTGACCTCCCACCGCATAGCCGGTTGGGTCAGCCCAAACAGCGCGAGCTGCCCGTCATCGGCGTTTTCCGCCACAAGCGTGATGCCGGTCAGGTTGGCCGCGTTGCGGAACGATGCGCTGAGCGAGGATGTGACGCCCGGAAACAGCGCTCCGGGCAGCTCAAGGGTATATTCTGTATCTTTCTTCACAATGCGGAACGAATCACCCTCCTGCGGGGTAAACACCACTTCGTTCACCGCGTTTACGTCTTCGGCAATCAGCGAAACCGTCTGCGCGGGTGAGGGGGAGGGCGAAGGCTCCGCCGCCTCCGGCGTACCGGTGAGTACGAGCACCGTGATCCCGGCCGCGAGGACGAACAGTGCCGCCGAACCGCCGATCAGTGCCGTCCGTCTGCCCCGCGTCACAGATTCTTCCTCCGCCGCCACGTCAGGATGCCGATACCCAGAATCAACAGGGGCGTTACAATGATGAGCAGCACCATCACAACGGTCGTCTGCGACGGCGTAATTTCCAGAAGCCTATTGTCTATGGCTTTCGCGGGGATATAAATATCCTCGCCGCTGTAGGGATTCAGGTCGATGGCGAGCGCGGCCGTTAAACCGGCATTATAGAACATCGTCTGTTCCGCCAAAATACTGCTTTCGATCAGCCCGGCGTTCAGGACGACCATGTAGGAGTAGTATAAGTCGGAATCGGCGTCATACTGGCTCTGCCGCGTAACAGAACCCACCGTGAAAGGTCCGGCTTCGTCGCCCTCCGCTTGCTCCAGATCATCCATCTGCTCTGTGTTGTCTTTTGCGTAAGAGGTGGGATAGCTCGTGAAGATCGGGCTGTACGCGCGCTGTCCCTGCTCCCCGGTCGGCCAGACCTGCCGGAACGGGCGGCCGTACATCATCCCGGAATAGTATCCGGCTTCGGCAAACATAGCCATCGACGGCGGCGTTTTGTCGTTTCCGGCGGCCAGGGCGCGCAGGAAAAACGGATAGCCGTAGTGGTTTGTGTAGTCCAGCACCAGCTTGTTATCCACTTCGACGCCCCATTCGCGGAGATACCCGTCGAACGCGCTCAGCCCTTGCGCGTTATAGGCGTAGGCGACAATCGCGTTGCCGCCGCCGCTCATATAGACGTCCAGCTTCTCGATTTCGTTTTCCATAAAATCGCGCAGGGGGGCGTTGATGATCAAGAGGGTGGTGTCTTCCGGGATCTCCTCCGTCCCAAGGTTCACATCCGCGTTTTCATAGCCGTACCGTGTCAGCAGGGTGCGCAGCGAGGCGTCGTCCGCCTCCTCGTGCCCCCCGACGAATACCGCTTTCGCGACCTGTTCGTTTAAGACGTACTGCAGCGCCGAAACCATCAGCTGGTCGGCGTTGAACGCGTCTACCTGCTGCATGTTCTCATCGTATGTCTGCGTAGACATGTCGCTCACGTTGAACGATTTGGAACGCCGTCCCGACGAGACGATGATGTCTAGGTTGCTGAACTCGGTGATTCCCGGGTAGTCCTCCGCCAGCGCCGGGTTGAGGTTGGGATCGAGATAGCGGTAGCTGATGCGACCGCCGGAAACGGCGGAATACTGCTGCATGAGGTTGGAAATTTGCGAAATCTCCCCCTGCGTCGACAGCACGACGACCTCAATGTCTTCCCGGATGTTTCGCAGCGTTTCTTCCGCTTCGGGCGTAATAGAATAAAGTCCCTCCGGGGTCAGGTCGGCTTTGAGGAAGAAGCGTGACGTCAGCAGTCCGGCGAACACATTGAGCAAAACAACCCCGGTTAAGAAGATAGCGGTCACAAGCAGCGAGAAGCCGCCGTATTTCAGTTTCCTCTTCATTACGACCACCTCCTCTTCTCAAGAACGCGCACGGTCAGGAAGAGGAACACCGCGCTGATGCTCAGGAAATACACAAAATCGTCCAGCGCGAGCAGTCCGGCTGAAATGTCGCTGTACCGGCCGAAAATCGAGACGAAGCGCAGGGCGGCCAGCGCCCAACCCGGCAGGGTCGTTGAGAGGCTCACCGTCAGAAGCTCCAGCAGATACAACCCTACAAACAGCCCGAGCGAACCGACTGCGGCGATCACCTGGTTCTCAGTGAGCGAAGAGATGAAAACGCCCATCGAGATATACGCCGCGCCGATGCAGATCATACCCAGATAGTTGCCGAGCACCTCCGCCATATTGTTCTGCCCGACGATTGCGATCGTGGCCGGCCACAGCAGCGTCAGCACCAGCAGACAGAGGAACATCGCGAGTGAGGACAGGAATTTCCCGATCACGATGCCGGACAGCTTGACCGGCGAGGTAAGCATCAGCTGATCGGTTTTCTGCCGGTATTCGTCCGAGAAGACGCGCATTGTGAGGATCGGCGTCAGGAACATCATCACCAGCAGCATGAAGCTGAAAACGCTGCCCAGCGAATTTGTCGGGTAGGCGGCATTCAAGTTGGCCAGATAAAAATACAGGTTCAAGACAAGGATATACGAACCGAGATACAAAAACCCGATCGGCGACGTGAAGTACGCCTTAAAATCCCTCTTAAAAATCGCGAGCATTACGCGCCTTCCCCCTCTCCGGCGGACTGTTTGCCGCTTTTACCCGGCTGTTTGCCCTCTTCGGTCAGCCGGAGGAAGATGTCCTCCAGCGAGGCGTTTTGCGGGCGCAGCATCAGCAGGGGATACCCCGCTTTCGCCAGCGCCATGAACATTGGTTTGCGAATATCGATATTGGGCTGGCATTCCAGGATAAAATCGTGGCTGCCCGATTCCATCTCGCCGATCTCGTCCACGCTCTGCACGCCGTCCTGACCGCGCAGCAGCGAGAGCACATTGCTTTTTGGTCCCGCGACGCGCACCAGCAGCGTGCGTTCGCCGCCGACCGAACCGGCAAGGTTCTCCGGCTTGTCGTCGGCCACGATCACGCCCTGCGAGATTACGAGTACGCGTTCGCAGACCGCCGAAACCTCCGGCAGGATATGGGTGGAGAGGATGATCGTGCGGCTCTTGCCCATCTTCTTGATGACGTTGCGGATTTCGACGATTTGCCGCGGATCCAGCCCGACGGTAGGCTCGTCCAATATCAGAACGTCCGGGTCGCCGATCATCGCCTGCGCCAGCCCGACCCGCTGTTTGTATCCTTTTGACAGATGTCCGATTACGCGCCCGTATACATCCCGCAGTCCGGCCATGTCGCAGACGGTGCCGATGTGCTCCCGCTGGCTTGGCGAACGCACCCCTTTCAGCTCGTAGACAAAATCTAAGTATTCCTCAACCGTCATGCCAAGGTAGAGCGGCGGCTGTTCGGGCAGATACCCGATATGGCGCTTCGCCTCCAGCGGTTTTTCCAGAATGTCGTTGCCCGCGATGGTGACGGTGCCCGCGTCGGCGGACAGGTAACCGGTGATGATGTTCATCGTGGTGGTCTTGCCCGCGCCGTTGGGACCCAGAAATCCCACGATCTGCCCTTCCGGGATGGAGAAGGTGATGTCGTCGATACCCCGGTTCTTTCCGTAGTGTTTGGTCAGCCCTTTTACGTCTATCATGCGAAACCCCTCTCTGTGGTTGGTTGCGTTCCGGCGATTGTATCATGTTTGCTCTGGAAATGGTTGAAAAAACTGTGAACATATTAATAGGAGCTGCTGAACAACTCCTTTTCGACCCGAAGCGCCGAAGGCGCGAGTTGTCAAATTCAAAATTATGGAGCTTTGTTTCGCAGAAATCAAAGCGAAAAATTCTGAATTTGCCGGTCGAAAAGAGTTGTGAAGCGTAATAGCCGCATTGTTCGGCAATCCTTATTATAGTGTTGCCGGCACCGTTTTGTCAAGTAGGGTCGGGTTTCAACCCGACCGCG
>JAISVY010000157.1 GCA_031271325.1 Oscillospiraceae bacterium | reverse complement strand
GCGGAAATCCATCTATCTTTCCGTGCAGGATATCAGCAGGAAATGGACGATGCCGATGCAGAATTGGGGCATCATCATTGGGCAGTTGATGATCTTTTTTGAAGATCGGTTCAAAGATCTAAGGTCTGCGTAATCATCGCTTCGCGGGGCGCAGCCCCGCACCCCCAGGTTTTTGCGCGTGGGGCTTGCCGCTGACAGGACGAAACGGCGAACCAGACGTCCGCCGCTCATCGTATAAGCCGCGGCACGCGTCGGGTCGATCCACCGTTGCCCTGCTTATATCGCAACTATAGTATCGTTAATCCACTGGCTGATTATACCATTTACACGGAGTAATTTACACTCCCTATTGACCTTGTTTATCAATGTCAAACCCGCCACACTTGACGCTTACCAACGCCGTATTGCATTCAGAATCAAACCATCCATCGGAGCATTGAAATTGTCCGCGCTTAAACCGCACAGCGTACAGACCTTCTACAACGACCTACAGCGTGGCACAAAACACAGCAACGCCCTTTCCCCTAAATCCATTCAAAATATCCACGGTATTCTTCATAAGGCATTTACACAAGCCTTAGAACTAGGTTACATCAGGGTCAACCCAATTAACGCTTGCACCATTCCAAAGATTGTGAAACTCATTATAAAGCCGCTAGACAACGAGCAAATCGCTCTTTTCTTGAAAACTATAGCAGGGCATAAATACGAAACGCTTTTTGTTACCGACCTCTTTCTAGGGTTGCGGCAAGGTGAACTCCTTGGGTTAACGTGGGATTGCATCAATTTCGACAGCGGCATAATCCACATTTACCGTCAATTACAGTTTCTGAACGGGGTTTACACCTTCCAACCGCTCAAAAACAGTAAGTCGAGACGCATTACCCCCGCCCGGTTCATCCTCGACTTACTACGTAAACACTACCGCGAACAGTGCGAGGCGCGGTTACTGGCGGGTAGTCTCTGGAACGATGGTGATTTTGTTTTCTGCAATGAGTTCGGACACCACCTGTCACGCTCCACGACCTACCACAATTTCAAAGACATAATCAGCAAGATCGGACTTCCCAAAACGCGCTTGCACGACCTCCGACACACTTATGCCGTCACTTCCCTTCAAGCCGGGGATGACATCAAGACGCTTCAAGATAACCTTGGGCACCATACAGCGGCGTTCACTCTCGACACCTATGGTCATGTCACCGAAGGGATGAAGCAAGATAGCGCCGAGAGGATGGACAGATTCATCAAGAGCCTTTCCAATACGTAGCAAGCATACGCAAGCCGCCGCCCCTATTGGGACGGCGGTTCTTCATTCTAAAGGGTAAATCAAAGGGTCAATAGCTCTATATGAATATAAACAAAAGCCTAGAACCATTGCGGTTCTAGGCTTTATTCGTGGTGGAGGCGAGGGGAGTTGAACCCCTGTCCGAAAACATCTCCGTATAACTTTCTCCGGGTGCATACAGTCAACTGCGTTCCCTCCTCCCGCCGCCGGCTGTCAGGCTGCGGGATTCAGTAGCTTCATCAATGCATGGCCGGCGCAAAGCTTAACCGGCTCACGTTCACCACTAAACGACGCCCATTACGCGGGGACGGATCCCCGCGCGACCCTCACAGGGAAAACCCTGCGGATCCCCGGACCGTGGTACTTCCGGGCAGGACGGCCGCCGCTTTAAGCGGCTGCGAGTGCTCTGTTATTGTTGTTCTTTAATTTATAAAGATGCCCTTTTAACGTGGTTGGCGCCACGACCCGCTTATTATACCTCAACATCCCCGTCGAAGCCGGTACGCCCCCAAAAAGAGAACTTCCCCCGTCGCTGATTAAGCGCCCGCAAGGCACACACAGAGCGTGTCATTAAGGTTTTTGCTGCTTCTTCTTAAACGTCGCCATCGAAAAGTTTGCGGATTCCAAAGACTCCTTGTTGGAACGCAGCGTGTCGTCGATCAGTTCGCTGCGGAAGATACGGACTTCCTTCGGCGCGTCGATACCCACGCTGACACGGTCCCCCTCTACGTCTAAAATGGTAATGCGAATGTTGTCTCCCAACGAAATCGACTGGTTGGTCTTACGCGTCAGAACCAGCATCCGTGCCGCCTCCTTCCGATTCCATGCCGTACAGAAGCGTCTGCACTTCGCTAAAGATGGGCTGCTTCACAACGTACGAGCTGTTTTCCATCACCGTCTGCATCGCTTGGTTATTTTGAGAGTTGATCAGCAGGGGAGAGACAAGATTTGTGGTCATGTGTTCGTAGCTGTGCGGGATGACCGCCACCGTCAGCACCAAAATGTCCTCGTCGGCAGGGCTTCCGATCTTTTCTAAATCCGCTTCGTTAACCACCGGCGCGTAGTCGGGGAACAGGCGGAACGGGTTGATCACGGCGAGCGCCACATCCGGCTCGTCCAGCGATTGCAGCCAAAGAAACGGCTCGGTTTCCTCCGAACTGATGATGGTGAAACGGATACTGCTGTAAAACGGAGCCAGCCCGTTTTGAAAGGTGAGGATCTTTTCCTCGGCAATATCAATTTCACCGAAACGAACCGTGTTAATTTTCATAGTTTCGCATCCTTTCGCAACGCCGGTCACACGGCTCTGTTGACACGGGTTCCCACATTTGTATCCGGCAGATCGATCTCCACGCCCGGCTCCACCCAAATCTCGATAGACGGTCTTACCTTCCATGATATGTCTATCGACGCGGGGGTGTAACGTTTGGTGCTGTCTATATCACGCATCTCTGTCTGAATTTTGGAAGAGGCGTCCTGTATCTCGACCGTGCCGGGGATAACGCTGATTTGCGGCGGCGCGACACTCGTGACCGTCAGCCGCACGTCTTTATAACCCTTGTTCCGCGCGATCTCGGCAATCGCGTTCCCGCCCTTTTCGATCTGCATCATCCGTATACCTTCGGACGAAATACCGGCGATTCTCTCCAGCCCCGCCTGCCAGCCCTTTTCGCAAAATTCCAGATACTGCGGCAGCCACTTCTTCAGCCCCACGCTCGCGAACGAATCGGTCTGGTCGATCTGAATCTGCGGATGGGTGGTTTGCAGCGAAACGTGCGCGCCGTTGTTGCCGCGGATCGACAGCTCTTTTTTTTCGTAAGCGCCTTCCAGCCGCGCAGGTTCCGAACGCACATTGAGCGAACCCTGCTCTGTCCGCACCCGTATCAGCGACAACATAACATACCACTTCCACTTTTTTGAACCCGCGGCTCTCTTAGGGGCGGCCGTCCTCAGCCGCACACAGGCGCATACGCTTCTGCGCCAAAAACGATGCCGTCTTGTTATAGCAACAGCATCTACCGCATGAAATCAACCAGCGTGGGGGGCAGGATCCGGCCGCCGATACTCATCGACGCGCGGTAAACGGCTTCCGACATCGAGAAATTCATGTACGCCTCCGCCGTATCCAGATCTTCCACGTCGGAGAGCATTTGGGTGTAGTTGATCTCGTCTTTGCTGTAGCGGTCAGTCATCAGGTCGATCCGGGCAATCCGCCCGCCCACCTCGGACATCTGCGCCAGCGTACTGCTCTGCATATCCTGCAAGCGCTTGACAAACGGCTTTATGTTCTGGTGCAGGATCTCGATCGAGTCCGCTTCTTCCATGTTAAACTCAGACATCGCGTTGGCCACGACGAAGAATTCGTTCATTGTGGTGTAGATATTCTGACTTTTCCAGCCGCCGCTGTCCAGCGGGTTATTCGGGTCGCCGGAAGGAAGCTCGTCTTCGTACACGCCGTAGCCCAAAAACTTCGCGCCGGGTATCGAGATGCTGAAGAAATCGTTCGGGGAGAAATCTTCCCGGTCGCCGGTTACGGTAATTTCGTAACGGATATGCTGTGTCTCATACGCTTCCGTATCTGTCCAGTCAATATTGCCGTCGTTCATATCGTAATCGGTGCCGTTGATGTTATACATCACAACGCCGGTGCTGTCTACATCCACAAAATTATCCGCGTTTAGGGAGAAGGTCGCTTCGTCCGGGTTAAACACGAAGGGCGGATAGGATACATTATACCCGCCGAAGATGAATTTATCCCCCAGCGTCGAGTTGGCCAGCGTCGCCACATGGTCGCGCAGCTCTTTGATCTCGTTGGAGAGCGCGGTGCGGTCGTCGTCGGTCAGCACGTCGTTGGAACCCTGCACAGCCAGCTCGTACGCACGTTTAATAACCTCGTTCAGCTCGCTCATCGCGTTTTCCGACTGGGTCAGCCACGCCTTCGCGTCGTCTAAGTTCTTGCGGTATTGCTCCACGTCGTAGAGGCGCGAGCGGGCGTTCAGCGCCTTGATCACGTTGACCGGGTCGTCGGAAAGACGCACGATCTTCTTCTGCGTCGCGAGCTGCGTCTGAATCTGCTCCATACGCACACTGGCACGGTTTTGGTTACGTGAATAATTGGTAACCATCATACTGTTTGTTACGCGCTGCGCCATGTTCCCTCACCCCATAAATCATTGAGTATCCTAATAAATTCCCGTGTTCCGCTCGTTCGCCTTCGGCGAACATGAGGTTTTTAGAGCTTCTGTGTTATGTCACTCTAAAAACCTCCCGCTCCGGCTTGCGATGCCGCGGCACAGCCGCCTGTTCGCAAGCCCTCCGCTCGTTCGCCTAACGGCGAACATGAGGTTTTTAGAGCTTCTTAATTATACCAGCCCCACACGTCCCGTGCCGTTGATCAGCTTATCCAGCATTTCGTCGATGGTTGTGATGCAGCGGGCGGAGGCGTTGTATGCGTGATTGAAGCGAACCATGTTGGTCATTTCCTCGTCTTCGCTGACGCTGGAGACGCTGGTGCGCTGCTTCTGCACATCGCTCAGCATGACCTCTTTCTGTGTATACATATCGTTTGCTGCGCTCGCTTCGCTCGCGACGATGCCGAGATAGTTTTTATAAAATCCTTCCGGCGAGTTGCCCAGCCCTTCGATGACGCCCTCTTTGATCCTTTGAATCAGCTCGAGAATGATCTCGTTGTTGCCGGTCTGCGCGTGACCTTCGGGATCAAGGGTGACCGCCTCGTTCCGGGATGCCGCTATGTTGAACGAAGACTCCAGAATCGCCTGCGAGAGCTGGATCGTCCGCGCCGTGGTGAGTTCCGGGTCGAAGAAGTCAACGCCGGTGTCCGAGCTGCCGCCGATGCCGGTCGGGTATGTGTAGCCCTGACTGTGAATCTCGTTGAACGCGGTGGTGAAGCTCTCGACAAACCGGTTCAGCTCTTTGATGTAGTAAGGGATGCCGATCACGCCCGGTACATCGTCCACCGTACCGACGCCGTCGCGCACGTCAAGATAGCTTTGCAGCAGACCGCCCGTGTAGCCCAGCAGCCCTTCGCCGGTGGATTCGTCGTAGGAAATCAGCTCGATGCCGTTGTGTTCTCCGTCATAGACGTTGGCTTCGGGATTGGGAGGATCCTCGGAACCGCTGAGAAAGATCTTATAAAACGGCTTGTCGAACGGTGACTCGTATTCGCTGTCCGGCAGCGGCTCGAGCAGGTCGTAAATCTCGTTTTCGCCGGACCCGTGTTCTATCGCTTCGAGTTTGAGCATATAGGAATCCAGATGATCGACCAGCACGGCGTCTTCGTTGGTCAGGTCGCTGCCCGCGACAATCCGCAGCTGTGTCAGTTCAAGACCGTAGATGTTGTACATCGGGGGCTCCGCCGACTTCTCCTCATAGGAGATGTCCATCAGGGAGGAAAGCTCGTCGAGCATGTTCGCGCGCTGGTCGCGCAGGTCGTTCGCGGTCGAGCCGCCCAGCTCGAAGCGGAAGATACTGTCGTTGAGCGCGGCTATCTGCGTGAGCAGCTGGTTCGCGTGGATCACCTTTTCGTGCATCTGGAAGTTCTGCTGCTCCATCAGGTTGGTGAGCTGTTCGTCGTATACGTGGAACACATCCACAATCTTCTTGGCTTCCGAAACAACGTTGGTGCGCACGGCTTCGTCGGTGGAGTTTTTGCTCAGTTCCTGCAGAGAGGCGAAAAAGGAAGCCAGCACACCGTCCAGGGAGTTGGAATCAATCGAGTTAAACACGTCTTCGATATAGTACATCGCGTTCGAGCGCGTTTCCCAGTATGTAGTGGATGTCTGTTCGTTGCGGAACTGCCGGTCGAGAAACAGATCGCGGATCTGGTCAAGGCTCAGCGTCTCTACGCCGCCGCCCGGTTTGCCCCGCTCGGGATAGGCAAACTGCGAGTTCCACCCCTTCGGCGGCACCGCCTGTGTGATATAGCGCTGGCGCGAGTAACCGGTGACGTTGGCGTTGGAGATGTTGTGCGCCGTTACGTCCAGCTGCCGCTGCGCGATGTTCACGCCCTGCGAGGACGTATTCAGACCGGTAAATGTGGATCGGTACATAGCACTACACCTTTTTATCCAGAATTTTTTGAGAGCCGCTGCTGTATGAGCTGGCGCCGCCGGCGCTGTATACGCCCGATGTCTGGTCTTCGTTCAGCATGTCCAGCACAAACCGCACGTACTCCAGCCGGGATTCGATCATCGCTTTGTTTTCGGCGTTGGCGCTCCGCAGGGTTTCGATCAGGGCGCTGAGATCTTTGTGCAGCGCCCGCAGCACTTCCCGTTCGGGACTGGGCGCTGTTTCGGCAAAAAAAAGTAACGTCGGGGAACCGGGGTGGTCTTTTGGCGTTTCCAAACAGGAGATACGCTGTTTTTCCCAATGACCCAGCCGCATAACGGCCCCTTGTTCCCGACGTACCACGGAATCGAGCTGTTCTATATTTTTTTGGAGGACAGCGTCTTTTTTCTCTTCGGCCAGAGCGATCAGCTCTTGGCAAACGGCCTTTTCCTCCGAAAGGGCGTTGATCAGCTTTTGCCAGTCCAAGGCAGCGCCTTACATGCCGATCCCGGATAATATACGGGCGGCAATGGCGGCGGAGTCGATCACGTACGTGCCGTTCGCGACTTGCGAACGCAGTGCTTCCACTTTATCCTCCCGTACGTCCGGCGTTTGCTGCACGGCTTGCAGCGCTTCGCTGAACAGGCGGGACGAATGGGTGACCTCCAGGCTGTCTGTCGTGCCGCCCGCGGTCTCTGTCTTGCGGGTGCGTATTTTGCTGTTGTTGTACTGTTCCATCGCCACTGCGGGTAAAGATCCAATCTTCATGTGTTCCATCCTCCTAAGCTGCGCGTTCTCTTTTCATTTTGAATATCGTAAGTCTGCCGCCATTTCTTGAGCTATTTTTTTCGCACGTCCACGTGCATTCTGCCTTCTCTCTTCGTTTGGAAGGGTTCCGGCGGCGGCTTCAAGGCTTCGGCGGTCTTTTTGAACTGAGCGCGTACGTTGTTGGTGCATTTGTCGCACATTTCCCCCGTGTAGATGGGCGCGCCGCAGACTTTACAGGTCAGCATGGGCGCCGTCACCGTGCTTTGAATCAGCCGCCCTTCCCTGAGCCAGCGGTGGATGTCCGCCATTTCCGCGCCCGTCTCCTCGCAGACTTTTTCCATCGTGGCGTTCGGGTGATCGTATAGGTAATCCCGCACGTACTTGAACTGTTCGTCCAGCTCCCGGATGCATTCCGGGCATATCGCGCGCGCGGTATAGGCAAACAGCTTCTTGCAGCGTTTGCATTGCCTTATATCCATCTTTCTGCCTCCTTTACCCCTCTTCTATGCGGTTTATGACCGGATCGCGTTAGCCACCTGCATCATTTGGTCGGCTGTCGTGACACAGCGCGACGCGATTTGATAAGCTCTCTGGGTGCGGATCATCCGCGTCATCTCTTCGGCTAAGTCCACGTTGGAAGATTCCGTCGCCGCGTGATGCACAGCCGCCGTAACTTCCAGCATTTCCCCCGAGTTGACCGTCTGCACAAACGCGTTTTCGCCCACCGAGGCAAGCCCGCCGCGGTTGGTGAAGTCCGCAAGCCCCAGCTGCGCGATGATAATCTCTTCGCCGTTTTCCATCATCGTGAGATTGCCCATGCTGTCGCAAAACAGGTTTTCCGGGTCGGGAATGATAATCCGTTCGCCCTCTGTGTCCATGACATAGCGCCCGAACTCGTCTACCAGAAAATTCTCGCCCTCTTCGTCGCTGAGGTAAAACGCGCCGTCGCGGGTAAAAAAATATTGATCCAGCTCTTCTTCGTCCACGGGGTTGGGGTTTTGCAGCACGAAATACCCGTGTCCCTCCAAGGCGAAATCCAGAGACCGCCCGGTCGGAACCAGCGCTCCCTGCAAGTGAATACGCGCCGTCTGGTACTCGCGTACCCCGGTGCCGCGCTGCAGGTTCATGTCGGGGTCCATATCGGTTTTGTTAAACATCCGGGTATAGAGATTGTCTTGGAAATCCAGACGCACTTTCTTGTATCCGGTTGTGCTCAGGTTCGCGATGTTGTTGCCGATGGTGTCAAGACCCCTCTGTTGTGCCGTCAGACCCAGACGGCCGGTGTGCAGCGGTTGAAACATAAGGTTGATCCTCCTCGTTTATAAGAACCGGAGCCCCCTTCGAACGGCAGCGCCGCCGGGGATGCTTTAGAACCTCGCGATCTCGTTGACCGAGAGGCGCAGCGATTCGTCGAACATATTGATCACGCGCTGACTGACCTCATACGAGCGGTATGTCTCCATCATGCGCACCATTTCTTTGGCTACGTCCACATTGGACGCTTCGATAAATCCCTGGCGTATCTCCGGGACAATATCCTCCGGCTCCGCAGCCGGAATCGCGTCTCCGAATTCGTCCGTTTCGGTGTAAACCGAGAAGAGGTTGTTGCCCTCTTTGCGCAGCACCGAGTTGTCTTCAAAGCGCACCACCCGAAGCGTGCCCATCTCTTCCTCGCCCACCGTCACCACGCCTTCGCGGGAAACGGTGAAGTCCGTCGTCCCTACATACAGCGGCAAGCCTTCGCTGTCGTGAACATAATAGCCGTCCGGCGTCACGAGATACCCGTCGGCGTCGACCGCGAAGTTGCCGCCGCGGATATAGCGCACCTCCGGCTCAACCTCGTCCGCTTCTTCCTCGGTCAGACCGCCGGGGATGAAATCCACCGCAAAAAACCCGTCGCCCACGAGCGCCAAGTCGGTGGGGTTGTTCGTCTCCTCGAACGATCCTTCCCCAAAGTCCGTAAACACCTGATCAACGTGGATCCCGAGGTTGTGCGGCCCCACGTAGCTGTATTGGTAGACCGACGGGTCGTTCAGACGCGAGATCAGCATATCCTGGAAGGATCGCGTCGTCATCGTATCCGCTTTGAAACCAGCGGTTTCGGCATTGGTCAGGTTGTTGGTAATCACGTCCATACGGCGGCTGTTCGCGAGCATAGACGTCGCCGCGGTATACAACCCTCTGAGCATAGCCACGACCATCTCCTATCTATACTAGTATCGTAAAAACAAGGGGAAAGCTAAAGTTTTTTCGTCACTCTTTGTCCAGATCCAGAATCAGGCGTATCTCGCCCTTGCCGATCTTCATCTCACGGGCAATCTCGCTCATGTTCAACCCTCTGCCCATCAGGAAGCGGATCTTCTTGCCTTTGCTGTTGAGTTTCCCCAGCTCAACCAAATCGCGCGGGGAGAGTTTGGACTTCTCCTCTTTCGGCGGCGGCGCTTTCTCCGCTTTCTCCGCTTTCCCGGCGGGCGGGCGGGGCGCTTCTTCCCGCGCCGGCTCTTCGGGTTTCGCCGGCGGCCTGACCGGATACGCGTCGGGCTGCATTACCTGCATATACAGCGTCGTCGCTTGGCGGGACATCGCGACCATCTCGCTGCGGCGCGACTCCATCTCGTCGTGTACCTCTCCGACATACGCCTCAAAGCTGTCCAGCATCTCCTCAATCTCGTTGTAGAGGCGAAAAATTTTCGCGTCCAGCTCGCGGGTTTCCTTCTGCTCCTCCCGCATCTTTTGAAGCCGCTTCCGCACCGAGAGGGCGAAGATCAGCATTGTCAGCGAGAAGACAAACGCAAGCGCCGCGACCCACACCTGCCACATATCTAGATTCCCCTTTGTACCGCGCTCTCTGTTTTAAACACGAACGTCAAATCCCCTGTTTTCCGGCTCTGTCCTCCGGCTTGTAACCGGGAGACTTAATAGCCGTTCGGAAGCCATTTTATTCTCGTCGCTTTCCGTTTGCGCTTCCTGCTTCCGCTCCTGCGGCTGGTAACCGCCTCCGCCGCTTTCGCTCTCGGAATCGGTGCGCACCAGAGATTCCTCCACCTCCGGTCTGTCTCTCACCGTATGCATGGTATCCTCCGTATCCCGGTTGATGTCTTGAATCGTCCCGGTTTGCAGCCCGCTTTGGCGAATATCGCGGGCACGGTCGCCCGCCATATCCAGCGGTCTCGTCATCGACATCTGGTTGTCTACGATTCGTAACGCCATTCTGTATACCCCTCTCTGTTCAAATGTGTCACTCTAAAAACCTCCCGCTCCGGCTTGAAAACGAAGCGTGAACCCGCCTCGCGGGGAAAAGTAAACAATTGACAATGTATAATGTGCGATTGTCAATTGGGGACTGGGAACCGTAGCCACCGTCCTAATTGTCAATTGTCAACTGTCAATTGTACATTGTTATAACCGCCTAGCGGCGAACACGAGGTTTTTAGAGCTTCTGTATTGTGTCACTCTAAAAACCTCCCGCTTCGGCTTGCGACACCGCGGCATAGCCGCCTGCTCGCAAGCCCTCCGCTCGTTCGCCTAGCGGCGAACACGAGGTTTTTAGAGCTTCTTATATCGTAAACGCCTTCGTCATCTTTAAGCGCAGCCCCATCATCGCCTTGGAATGGATCTGGCTGACCCGCGATTCGGTCACACCCAGTACCAAACCGATTTCTTTCAGCGTCAACTCCTCATAATAATACATCGCGATGACCTGCTTCTCTTTTTCGGGTAACGCTTCAATATATTTCACCAGCGTCTCTTTTAGTTCTCGGTCTTCCAGACGCGCCTCCGGTCCCTCTTCCTGCGGCGAGGCAAGCGAGTCGCCCCGCTCCGTTAACATTTCGTCCAGCGCCACCATGTTGAAGGTATGGGCTTCGTCCAGTGTTTTTTTGACCTCTTCGGCGCTCATCGCGAGCGATACGGCGACTTCCCCTTCGGTCGGCGTCCGTCCCGTCCGCGTTTCCAGCGCGTCGAAACACTCTTCCACTTTTTTGATCTTTTGACGCAGACTGTTCGGCGCCCAGTCCTGCTTGCGTATCTGGTCGATAATTTCCCCTTTGATGCGCAGCGAAGCGTATGTCTCAAACTTTACGTCCTTTGTGAGGTCGAATTTATCGATCGCGTCCATCATACCCATCAAACCGCTGCTCAGCAGGTCGTCGAAATCCACATACTTGCGATAGGTGGGCAAAAGCCGGAGCGCGATGCTCTTGACCAGCGGAACATACTGCATAACAAGCTCGTTGCGCGTTTCAAGGCTTCTGTTTTGCGAAAACTCTTCCCACAACCGCGCCGTCAGCGACGGGTCGCTCTTTTGTGCCGTTGTACCAAGCATATCGCCATGACCCCCTCTCTGTCTATTTGCGTTTCCGGCGCGACTGCTCGTCAAAGATATACCGGATAATCTTCCCTCTTTGGCTGTCGTCAATACCGATAAACTTCGCGCTGATGATAAACCGCCGCCTGTCTTCCATATCGTCCTCGCAGCGAATGACGCGGATCCCGGCATCCACCGGGTTCCCGTCGCCGAGATCAACCGTGCAGGCGGCGAGCGTACCCGGGCTGAGCTTTTGACCGACCGTGAAGCGCAGACCGCCGCCGCTGATGTCCCATGTAAACCCTTTGACCGTCATGTCCTCCCACATGGGACCGGCCAGTTTCCTGTCCGCGATCAGCAGAGCGTCCGAGTGGTCGTCCTCGGATTCTGTAATCTCCGCCAGAGGGATGACGCTGACCGGCAGCGCCGTTTCAAAACGCACAAACTCGCGCCGCTGCTGCCGCCGTATCTGTGAACGAATCTCCGCCTCTATCAGCGGCACGCCGTCCTCTTGATAGATGCGCTCCGCAGTCACGGTGCAGGAGAGCAGCCCGAACGGGCGGCAGTAAAAAAGACGCAGCAGGTCGCCCTCGTTCACGGGAAGCCGCCCTTCCCCGTGCACCGGTTCGCTGATCACCAAGCGCCCGCCGGCTGTAAGCGCCTGTACGTCGGAAACGCCGCGTTTTTCCTCACGCAGCACCTCCAGACGTTCCCCCGGCTTCAGGTCATAATCCGGCAAAAAAAACATCCCTTTCACAAATAGGTGCCTCTAAAAACATCCTTCCCCTTAACAGTGAACAACGAACAGATAACAGTTTAGAACGAGAGAAACAGTCTAACCGCCTGGCTGTATCTGTACACTGGTCACTGTTAACTGCCATGAGGCAAGGGGAGCGTGACGATCGCCATCGTGTAGGGGCGGGGTTCATCCCGCCCGCAGGTATCGCGGGAGGCAAAACGTCTCCCCTGCACAGGGCGTTGAAACCGGCGGCGCGCCGGGGTCGTCGCGCCCTACGCGTCCTATTTTGTCCATTGTCAACTGTCCATTGTCCATTGCCATAAGCGCTCGTTCGCCTTTGAGGCGAACACGTAACTTTCAACACTTCGCGGTCTCAAACCCGATTACCCAGCAGCAACTCCCATAGTGCGCGGTCGATTGCAAAGCCGTCCATCGTTTCATACGCTACTCCGGGGCGGTTGTGATTCGCAACCCCGAAGGGACCGGAAAAATTCCATAAAGCATATCCCCACCGATATTCACGCCACAGCCCCAGCAGATCGGTGAGCCACGCAAGGGCGACGGTATTCGGCGTTTTGTTGTAGCATCCGAATTCCCCGATATGTATGCGCACGCCCTTTTGCTCCGTCTCGCGCCAAGGGCGGTAGTGCTCCCGCAGTTTATCCCTGTCCCAACCGCCGCCAGGATATGCGGGTTCCGGCCAGCCGCCTTTTGGTTCGCTGACCCATTCCGCACGGTGGTGGCTGACGGTAAACGGGCTGTACCCTCTGCCGCTGTGTATTGCTCCGACATCGGCCAACTCGGGGATTGCCTCGCTGCCGCCGCTGACGCCGTCCAGAACAATCTCCCGCTCCGGGTCGGGGGCGCGTACCGCGACGATGACCCGCCGCATCACCGCTTCATGCCGTTCACGGGTAAACGAGCGTTGACCGGGATTGGGCGGTTCGTTCAGCAGATCAAAACTCAGCGACTCGGAAGGAACCCCTTTGTAACGCCGCGCAAAGTGCTCCCATAAGAAAGTGAACGCATCCTGCGCGATTACATCTGTCCAAAGGCAGTATTTTTCGGGCGGATTGTTGATGCAATACCCGGGTGCGCGGTGAATGTTCAGGCTCATGTGTAAACCGCGCTCCCGGCAGGCTTCCAGATACGAATCGATCAACGAGAGAACGCCTTCGTCAGGGTTTGTATAGTCTTCCCCCTGTGTCCAAAAACGGTAATCCAGCGGCACGCGGATAAAGTTAAAGCCATGCTTCGCGATAAAATCCAGTTGACGCAAGTCAGGCGGCAACGGAGCCCTGTCTCCCCGTTTGGAGAACATCCAGAGCATATTAAAGCCGTACCTGGGCATAGTTTACTCCTTCTTCTTGCGGAACGCGCGGAAGCAAAGACCCGCTGCGGCACCCACCGCGATCACAATGATCGCGAACACAAGCAGCCAATTGACAGAAGACGAGCCATCCGCAGGTTCGGTATCGGAAGGCGTAACCTGTTCCGGCGCGGTGACTGCCGAAGGTTCCGCCTCTTCTGCGGGAGATGGCTCTTCCGCAGGCGACGGTTCCGCGGTTTCTTCGGAGAGTTCAGATACATCGACGCCGTCAACCAAAAGGGTGTTTACATAGACATCGGCGGCGCCGCTGCTCCTGTACCCCTCGACGCATAACGCCACTTCGTACATCTTACCGAGCGTCATCCCCATGTCTTCCCAGGCTTTGATATGCTCGCTGACCGAAACCACGCCGTCGGTCAGCCGATCGGTGCGTACGCTCCAGTATTGCTGGAAGGTTTTCGTGCCTTGAATGGAAGGCTGTTCCACGCGTGTGGTTTGGTAAACGTCATATGTACCGCCGTCCACCTCAACGGTACCCAGCGATTCGGATCCGGGCGGCCGCCAAGAGCCCCAGCTCTCGACGACATAGAACTCCACCAACGGGTCGACCGACCATCCGTATACGCAGAGATATGAGTTCCCGTTCGGGTAATACTCAACGCCGTATTCAAGCGTTATTTCGCCCAGTTCGCTGTGGGTTTGGGTCGAGTCAAACTTCTTGCCGGTGCGGAAAAGAACGTTTTGCGCGTCTGTCCACTGACAGGAGAACGTACCGGCTTCGTTCAGGGTCATGCTGCCCTCTCCGCCGCCTACATCCATCCACAGTTCATAATCGTACCCTTCGTGTTCGCCGATTTCGTTGCGGGTGAGGGTCACGCTCTCCGCCGACGCGGGCAGAGACAGCGCCAACGCGAGCCCTAAGATGAGCGCCGAGACAAGTAACCGTTTCAACATACGATCCGTCCTTTTTGTGTTCTTAGAACCTGTTCCCATAGGTGGAAGTACCAGAGCGGCGAGCGATTTTTTCGCAAGACAAGGAAATTTTTCGCAGGAATACTTGACGTATTCCAAGGAAAATTGACGCAGTACAGAGGAAAAATCGCCGCCGTTGTGGTGCTTTCTAACCCATGGGAGCAGGTTCTTAAACTGAGTCACTCTAAAACCTACCGCATAAACAGTGAACATGAGATTTTATAGAGCATCTCAATTGTTTGGACATCAGTATAGCACAGGCAAGGCAGACGGTCAAATAAAATATCCGTGGAGTCTCTCCCCTTGGAGTTATCCCAAAACGCGTGGGGCTCTGCATCACGCGATTACAAAGGCATATCTCATGCGTGGCGAATTGAGGGGCATTGCAAGTTCAAAAAACAAGGGATGGAGCATCTAATTCTGAGGTTTTTGAGATTTTATAGGTTATATGTTGCGATTAATCGGAAATACGCGTTGCCGCCCTAATAATTCCCCGCCTGTATCCGCCACATTTCGGCATACTTTCCGCCGCTATCGAGCAGTTCGGCATGGCTGCCCTGCTCGATGATTTCCCCATCCTCCAGCATATAGATTCTGTCCGCAATACGGGTGGTCGAGAGGCGGTGAGAGATGAACAGCACCGACTTGTTTTCAGTCGCGGTCAGGATGGCGCTGTTTAGGTGGTATTCGGCAATCGGGTCAAAAGCGCTGGACGGTTCGTCCAGAATAATCATGCCAGCGCCGGGGTAAAACACCCGTGAAACGGCGAGTTTCTGGCCCTCACCGCCGGATAAGTTGACGCCATCCTCCTCAAATTCGGTGGTCAGATTGGTATGCAGTCCGCTTGGCAGGGTCGCGAGTCTTTCGGAGAAGCCGCCCTTGTCAAGAGCGGTCAGCACCGCGCTGTCACTGCCCCTCTCTTCAAAATCCAGAAGAACGTTTTCCTTTACCGTCGCGGCGAAGATTTTATAGTCTTGAAACACCGCGCCGATTTTGCGGCGGTAGTCCTCCAGCGCATACTCCCGGATGTCGATGCCGTTCAGCAGGATTACACCCTCGACCGGGTCATAGAGCCGCATGATCAGTTTGATCAGAGTGGTCTTGCCGGCACCGTTGTAGCCGACAATCGCGATCTTGCTCAGCGGATTGATCGTCATATTGATGTGTTTCAGTACATAGCCGCCGTCCTCGCTATAACGGAAAGAAACATCCTTCAGTTCAATCACAGCGGGTCCGCCGGGGGGTTCGAGGTCGCTGATGCTGACGACATCCGGTTGGGTTCGTAAGAACGCGAGGATTTTTTCCACATAAAGGCTTGTCTCCTGCGCATATGGGTAACTTTCGGAGATGACGCGTGTGTTCTGCTTCATCCAGTTCGCAGCCCACCGCATGACGGCGACGTTGGAAAAGGTGATCCGGCGCAGAACCGCCGCGTTGTAGACGAGGTAGGCGAGGTAGAACACGTCGATGATAAAGTCGTTTGTAATGTACCCCTTGAGGAAATCCAGCCACACCCGCTTTTTCGAGACCTTCTTCTCAATGGCCAGCAGCTCGTCGCCGGTCGCGTCAAAATCCTTTAAGAAAACTTCCGACACCTCGGTATTCAGCCGCACCTCTTTGGCGTAGTCGTTCAAATAAAAGATACGGTTGGTATAACCCCACTTCCGCTCATGCGGGTTCTTCTCGGTGCGGATGAAAAAGTTCAGCCTGCCGATTTGCTTGCTGACAAAGAAGGTCGAGACAAACGAACCCGCGACAAAGAGAAATGACATGGGATCTTTTGCGATAAAGTACCCCGAAGTGCAGACAAACGATGTCACCCCCACCGTGATTTTCTCCAGCAGGGTAAAGATGCGCTCTACTTGCTTGTCAGACTCCGATACAGCCAAGATGTACTCGTTGTAGAAATCCGGGTCGTCGTAATTCTCGAGGTCGATCTCCCGCGCTTTGCCGTACAATTGCTCCTTCAGCGCCATGTTGATCTTCGGGACGGCTTTTTCTTTGATCCGTTGGTAGAAGAACGAGTTGTACAGCAGCCCCAATACCACCACGACCAACAGCACGGTCAGGAAAACCGCCGCGTCCCGGAACGGACGCCCGAACTCAACACACTCCAGAACAAAGTTTAGGGCAATGGTGAACTCTAGAAAAATCATCACTTGGTTGCGTATATGCTCAAATATAAAACACAGCACATACAGCGGGGAGGTGCGGAACGCGAGTTTCAGCAAGAACAAGTTGTTTCCGGCGACTGTTTTAACACTCTGTTTGTTGTCCTTCTCTTTCATGCCGTCGCCCCCTCCCGGTATTCCTCTACGGCGAGATAGTTTTGCGCCTGCTTGGTAAACATCTCGCAGTACGCGCCGCCGTTCGCCATTAGTTCCCGGTGTGTTCCGCTTTCTATAAGCGTCCCGTTTTCCAGCATAAACACCACGTCGGCACCCTTGACCGAGGATAAGCGGTGCGAGATAAAGAAGGCGAGTTGCCCCTCGCTCTCATTCATGATACTGCGGTACAGTTCGTACTCTGCGATGGGGTCAAGGGCACTGGACGGTTCGTCGTAGACATTGACTGACGCCTTTTGCGCGAACGCCCGCGCCACAATGACCTTTTGCGTCTCTCCGCCCGAAAGTACCGCCCCGTCTTTATCAAACTCCTTGGTCAGGACAGTTTCTATACCAAGCGGCAAAGACTGTATCTTTTCCCATATCCCGGCGCGGCGCAGTGCGCTTTCGACGACGGCGTCCCCGTTCTCCGCAGGAACGCCCATCAGCACGTTGTCCTTCACAGACATGCTCATCACTTTGTAATCTTGAAATGCGGCGGCGAACAGCCTGCGGTAGGCTTTTACATTGTATTCCTTGATGTTGACACCATTGAACAGAATTTCCCCTTCGTCCGGGTCGTAGAGGCGGAAGAGCAGTTTTAAGATGGTGGTCTTTCCCGCACCGTTGTGCCCGACCAGCGCGACAATTTGATCTCCCTCTATCGTAAAGGACAGGTTTTTAATGACCGGCTCTCCTTCTTTATACGAAAAGGTTTCGTTACGGAACTCAATCCGGCGCGCCTTTTTGTCCGGCGTCAGCCCGGGGGCATCTTCGGGGATCTTTTCAACATACTCCATAAAACCCCGGAAATACTCCAAAAACTGTCCGTTTTTCAACGCCTCCACTATGTTGTTGAAGAGTCCGATCAAAATCCATGAGGATGCCACCATCGCGCTGAACATCACGGCCAGCTCCGCCAACCCCATCGTTTTTGACACGATGGTACGGTAGGCGGCGTAAATCATAATTCCCTCAAAAACCAGTGTAAAGGTGGTGATGTTCTTCAGCCAGTTGACGACGACCGCTTTTTTTGCGTACTTGTCCACGACGGCGCGTTTTCCCTCCACCGAATCGGAATACCGCTTCATCATCACGTTGTGGATGTTTGAGTAACGAATTTCTTTGGCGTAGTCGGCGAGGTGCATTACGCGGTTGACATACTCGCCCGTCCGCTCGTATTTGACGCTGTCGGTGTACCGTCCGTTGTATATTTTGTTCATGATTCCGCCCAGCAAAAAATTTCCGATAATCGGCGAGACGACAAACAGCATCGCGTAAGGATCCATTGCGAACATCGAAGAAAACGCCACCGCAACCGCAACGACACCGAACAAAATTTCAAAGAAGCAGCGCACCGCGGTGGTCATCTTGTCCGCAGCACCGTCCAACGCCATCGTATAGCGATTGTAAAAGTCGGCGTCCTCAAAGCAGCGCAGCTCCACATTCCGCGCTTTGGCGTACAGTTTTTTGTACAGCCCTCGGTAAATTTTGTTGCCGGTCACCGGGGTTAACGCGCCGTTAAAGTAGCTGTTGTACAGCGAGAGCATGCCAAACACGGCACAGCAAATTCCGAGAAAGAGCATAATTTGCCCGAACGGCGCTTCCCTCTCAATTGCCCCGATAACGTACCGTATGAAGAATATGCTGAAGAAGAGCCATTCGGCGTACCCCGCCATCGCGTTAAGCATCGTATGTACCACGCGCGCCCTGCTGAGGCGCCATACCGTCTTGACGGCATATGTGTTGTTCGCGAAGATTTTCAATTTGGAGGAACTTTTTTTCATAGTATCACCGTTTCATGCAGGCTGCCGCCAGCGGACCCGGCTTTGCCCCGCGCCAAGTCTATGGGGTCAATGTCCAGCAACAAGGCCGCCGTGGTTCGATTTTCCGACACCTCCGGGTAAAAGACATAGGCGTAACCATGGTTCAGCTCAAACATCACTGACTCTTGTGGAGCAGGTACCCCAAGTCGGTTGTGTGCCGCCCGGTGTATGTGATTGTGAGAAGCATGGGCACGTGCCTCCTTCGACAGTCTTGATTATGGGAATAGTATAGCAGATTCTGAGTGGTTCGACAAGGTGAATTTATAAGCGTGAGCAAAATTGCTGTACAAGCATCAATGACAGGTGACAGAATACCGGAAGCCAGAAGAGAATGTAAGCAATAAAAACACCTCGCCGAAACGTGGTGCTTTTAAGCGGTATACTGTTATGTTGTTGCTTTCTTCTGTGTCTGCCACCATAACCTATAATTATCTAACGATTTCCGATTGGCACCTCCGGCTAAGTTTGGCTCATTTTCCTGCACGCGGTCATGCTGCCATTCGCAAATTGGGCAAAGTTCGAAGTCTTCCTCAAACTCGTACTGTTCGCAGACAGGGCATTGAATCATCATCG
>JAISVY010000049.1 GCA_031271325.1 Oscillospiraceae bacterium | reverse complement strand
CGTCGTAGACGTGAGCGCCTATGGCGCGGCATCGCAAAAGCGCCTGCGGCGAAGAGCGAGCTTGCTCGCTTGACAGCCGCGAAGCGGTAAAGCCGGAGCGGGCAATTTTCAACATGCCCAGAAATATTTACCGCGTTTATCCGGGGAATCTGACGGAAAGAGGTGCGGAAATGGCTAAAACGATTTTTTTGGTAGACGACAGCGATATCAGCCTGTCGCAGGGTGAGGAGGCGCTGGAGGCGCATTTCAAGGTAATGACCCTTCCCTCGGCCGCGAAAATGTTTTCGCTCATGGAGAAGATGCTGCCCGATTTGATTCTACTGGACATCGAAATGCCCGATCAGAACGGGTTTGAAACCATGCGTCTGCTAAAAGCCCACGATATTTACGCCGGCATTCCCGTTATCTTCGTCACGGGGCGCAGCGACGAAACCGCGGAGGCGCTGGGGTTTGAGCTGGGCGCGATCGACTTTATCACCAAACCCTTCTCGCCGCCCATCTTGGTCAACCGCGTCAAGGCGCACCTGAGCACGGACGAGAAGGTGCGCGAGCGCACCGCCCAGCTCTGGCGATTAAAAAACGGGATTATTTCGGTTTTAGCCGATCTGGTGGAAGACCGGGATGTGACGACAGGCGGACATATCGAACGCACGGCCACCTACATACGCATTCTCCTCAACGAGATGCTGGAGCACAAGGTTTATGACGGCGACATCCGCGGTTGGGATCTCGAAACGGTGATCTCTTCATCCCGCCTGCACGATGTGGGGAAGATTCGCATTACCGACATGATACTCAACAAACCCGGCAAACTGACAAGCGAAGAATTTGACATCATCAAGACGCATACCAGCGAAGGCGAACACATCATCGACCAAATTTCGATGCGCACGGGCGACGAGCTGTTTCTGCGTCAGGCGAGGAAATTCGCGGGTTATCACCACGAGAAATGGAACGGCAGCGGCTACCCTTACAGACTCGCGGGGGAGGACATCCCGCTGCAGGGGCGCATCATGGCGGTCGCCGACGTTTACGACGCGCTCGTCTCCGAACGCCCCTACAAAAAGCCCTTCAGCCACGAAGAATCGGTAGACATCATCATGAAGGACGCGGGCACTCATTTTGACCCGCATATCGCCGAGGTGTTTTTCAACGCGCGCAATCAATTCAAAGCGGTGGAGTGAGATTCATGTCTTTGAAGCGACTGGTTCCGCGGGTGCCGCGCCGGCTTTCGGCGCAGGTGATCTATGTCTTGCTGGCATTTGCCGTGATGGTCGTATCCTGCTACTTCTATGTGGCGAGGATGGAGAGAGAGAGCCTCGCGCGCAACGCCCAAGACGCGCTGGACAGCACGCAGGACACCATCACGGCGGAACTGCGGGAACGCGAAACCGCTCTGGACGCCGTCGCGGAAACCGCGCGCATCATGGTGCTGCGCGGAGACTCGTTTGAGGTTGTTCAGGGATACTTTGAAGAGTTGAACACCCATATCAGAACCGAAGGCGCGGAGGTCCTCCCGTATGTCACGGGTTTCTACGGCGCGTTTGACGTGTTCGGCAACAGGCTCCTGTCCCGGAGCCATTGGGTTCTGCCGCCCGGTTACAATGTCAAAGAACGCCCGTGGTATATCTCCGGAGTCGAAGCCGCCGGGAGAGTAGGGCATACGATGCCCTATAACGATATGGTGCTGGGGGTCGAATCGATCTCATACGCGCGTCAGGTCTTTGACCATGACGGCACTCCGATCGGCGTGGTCTGCCTGAACGTAGAGCCGGTTCGCGCCCGTTCGTACGCGGTTGACTTGCATCTGGCCGAGGGCGGATACGGTACGCTGCTCAACCAGAATATGGACATCATCGCCCACCCAAACCCGGACTTCTATAACCACTCTGTCCGCGAAGTCAACAGCGCCATGCTCCCGCTCACCGACGAACTGAGGCGTACAGGCTCGGTCTATGAGCGGGAATTCGTTAACTATCAGGGCGTTGTATGCATCGCGTTCTTCGAGCGGATCGACATAGGATGGTATGTGGGCGTGATCACGCCCAAGGACGCGTACTACGGCAGTACGCGTTCACTGTTGGTGTTTCTCATTGGCGTGGGCGGCATATTGGCTTTGCTGCTGAGCGCGGTGCTGCTCCGCATGATCGCGCTGAAAGCCCGCGCGGACGAGCGCTCGCGCATTATGTTCGAAGTGCTGCCGCTCAGCACATGCCTGATCGATCAAGACGGTTACGCCGCCGATTGCAATCAGGAGACGCTGGATCTGTTCGGTCTGCAGAAAAAAGAAGATTACCTTCTGCACTTCTACCGCTTTTCACCCGAAAAACAGCCGGACGGTCGCCTTTCAAGAAAACTCGCGACAGAATACATCGAAAACGCGTTCGCGCAGGACCGCCTTCATTTTGAATGGATGCATCAAAACGCGGCGGGCGACCTGATTCCGTGCGAAGTCACGCTGATTAAAGTCGAGCTGGACGGCGCGCCCTTCCTTTCGGGCTATGTGCGCGATATGAGGGAGCAGAAAGCGGCTGCCGAAAAGCTGCGGGAAGCGGACGAGCGCACGCAGATTATGCTGGACGCGACGCCCCTCTGCTGCTGCCTGATCGACAGCTCGATGCGCATCGTCGATTGCAACGAGGAGGCGATCAAGCTCTTTGAGCTTTCGAGCAAAAAAGAGTTTATTGACCATTTCGGCGGATTGGCGCCGGAGATTCAACCGGGCGGCGCGAATTCGCAGGAAGAGATTTTCAAAAACGTCGCCCACGCGTTTGAACGGGGTTATTTCCGCACGGAGTTTCTGCATCAAACGCTCGGAGGGGAGCTTATTCCCACAGAAATCGTGCTTGTGCGGGTGAAAAGCAGAGACGAATATATCGTCGCTGGTTATATCCGGGATCTCCGGCAGCTAAAAGCCATGGTACGCGAGATGCAGAGAATCGAAATCGCCGAGGAGAGCAACAAAGCCAAGGGGAAATTCGTCGCCGCCATGAGCCACGAGATGCGTACGCCCCTGAACGCGATTCTCGGAATCACCGAAATGCAGCTGATGGACGAGACGCTCCCGTACCGCGCGCAGGAGGCGTTCAGCTGGGTGTATAACTCCGGGCACACCCTGCTGCATATCATCAACGACATCCTGAACCTCTCCAAGATCGAAGCGGGTAAAATGGAGCTGCTGCCGGTGAAATACGAAACGGCCAGCTTAATCAACGATTCCGCGCAGCTCAACCTGATGCTGCGCGGCAGCAAACCGATTGAGTTCCGGCTCAAGATTGCCGAAGACATACCGTGCGTCATGCTCGGCGACGAGCTGCGTATCAAGCAGATTCTGAGCAATCTGCTCTCCAACGCGTTCAAGTATACCGAAAAAGGGTTTGTCACCCTGTCTGTCTGTGCGGAGACGGAGGAAGAGCGGCTCGACGTCGTCATGATCATCCGCGTGACCGATACCGGCATCGGCATGACAAAAGAGCAAACGGAAACCATTTTCGACGCCTATTCCCGCTTCACCACCGAGCACACCCGCCACAGCGAAGGTACGGGGCTTGGGATGAACATCACGCAGAACCTTGTGCACATGATGAAGGGCAGCATCGAGGTGGAGAGCGAGCCGGGCAAAGGCACGACGTTCACCGTACGACTGCCGCAGATACGGGTTGGTTTTGACACGCTGGGGCACGAAACCGTACGCAGTTTGCAGCAGTTCCGCATCGACCCGTCGGCAAAACTGCAGAAAAACCAGTTCAAGCGCGAGTACATGCCCTACGGGCGTGTGCTGATTGTAGACGACGTAGAGTCCAACACGTATGTGGCGAGGGGTTTGATGGCTCCGTACGGGCTTTCGATCGAGACGGCGCAGAGCGGAGCGGAAACCATTCAGAAAATCGAAGAGGGGCGCGTCTACGACATCGTGTTCATGGATCAAATGATGCCGAAAATGGACGGCGTGGAAACCACGAAGCGTCTGCGGGCGGCGGGATATACCCGGCCTGTGGTGGCGCTGACAGCCAACGCCGTGACCGGTCAGCTGGCGTTCTTTATGGAAAACGGCTTTGACGGCTTCATCTCCAAGCCGATCAATACCCGCCAGCTCAATGACGTGCTGAACAAAATGATTCGCGACAAATACCCGCGCGAGGTTGTGGAAGCCGCGCGAAACCAGAAGAGGGACATCGACGAACAGCTCAAACCCGCGGGGATCGACCCCGAACTCGCGCGAATCTTCATAAGGGACGCGTGCAAAGCGGCGGCGATTCTCAATAAGCTGCACACGAAGAACGACCCATTTTCCGACGAAGACATCAACACCTATATCATCAACGTACACGCCATGAAAAGCGCCTTAGCCAGCATCGGTCAGCAGTCGCTCTCCGATTTCGCGCTGCGGCTGGAAGAGTCGGTGCGCGGGCGCGACCTCTCGGTGATCTCCACCGAAACCCCGCTCTTTACCCAAAAGCTCCTCGCCTTGACCGACGAACTGACCGAGAAATACGAAATCCGCAGCGAATCCGGCGCAGCGGTCGCAGAAAACACGGCGCTGCTGCGCAAAAAGCTCGCGGCCATCGCCAAAGCCTGCGCCGTCTACAACAAAAGACCCGCGAAGGACGCGCTGGCAGAACTTCGCAGATACTCCTGGACAGACGCGACCAACGAGCTGCTCGATGCCATCGCCGAACACCTGCTGCATAGCAGCTTCGAAGACGCGGGGATCATGGCGGAGGACGCTATCGAGCGGTTGTCATAAATACCCCCGCGAGGGTTTCTTGCAGCGCCGACATGTTGATCGGTTTTGCCAGATGCCCGTTCATGCCCGCTTCGGCGGCGTTGTCCAAATCTTCCTGGAATACGTTCGCGGTCATCGCGATGATGGGGACGCTTTTTGCGTCCTCTTGCTGCGCCGCGCGGATTTCCCGCGCCGCTTGGTAACCGTCCATCACCGGCATGGAGATGTCCATGAAGATCACGTCGAAAAACCCCGCTCCGTAGGAACGGAACGTCTCCACGGCGCTCAGGCCGTTTTCCGCTTCGTAAATGTCGGCTCCCGGCAGGTTCGCGCGTAAGATGACCCGGTTGATTTCAATGTCTTCCACGATCAGGACGGTCTTTCCGGTCAGGTCTATGTTGAGCGGCGGCACCTCTTCGGTTTCGCCTTTTTCAAAGTGCAGTTCGAAGGAAAAGACGGAGCCGGAGCCGGGCGCGCTTTCCGCGCGTATCTCGCCGCCCATCATGCCGATCAGGTTTTGGCTGATGGCGAGCCCCAACCCCGTGCCGCCATATTTCAACGCGATTGAGCTGTCCGATTGCTCAAACGGCGTAAAGACCCTGCCGAGCTGCTCTTCGGACATCCCGATTCCGCTGTCGGAAATCTCGTAGCGGATCAACGCGGACGTTTCGTCTTCTGCTTTTACGCGGACATTGAAGCGCACCTCGCCGCCGCTTTCGGTAAACTTCACCGCGTTGCCCAGCAGGTTCACAAGCACCTGATTGACCCGCATCTTGTCGCCGATCAGCGTCATGTCGCGCACTTCCTCAAAATTGTGGAGAAAACGCACGTCTTTTTCCCGGCAGCGCTGCTCGATAATGGCTAAAATCTCCCGGTACGCGTCGGCCATGCGGAACGGCTTGTGAACCAGCTCGAACTTGCCCGATTCAATCTTGGACATATCCAGCACGGCGTTCAGCATCCCGAGAAGATGGGTGGAAGCCGCGAGAATCTGATCGACGGCGTTGTTCGTCTCGCCGGGATCGTCGGTCTTCTGGGCAATCCCGGCCATCCCGATAATCGCGTTGAGCGGGGTGCGTATCTCATGGCTCATGCGGGCTAAAAAGGTGCTTTTCGCCTTTTCCGCGGCTTGCGCTTCCCTCTTGAGACGGCTATTTCGTTTCAGCGCCAGCATCAGCAGCAGCAAACCGGCCGAGAGCAGCGCGATAAACACGGACAGGCTGACCGAGAGCCTCCTTGAAAACTCGTGCGAGTAGTCAAAGACTTTGCTCTCCCAGTCGTTCGCGATATCCGCCGTATTGATGTGCGCCTGCGCTTTGCCCACCAGCGAGCGCAGCGCCGTTTCGTCGATGTGAAATCCGAACAGGGAATCCATTGATTGCTCAAACCCCACATTGATCTTGTAACCCGGCTTTTCCCGGTAATTCATCTGCATCAGCATCATATACCGGGAACCCATCAGCAGGTCGATCTCCCCCCGCTCCAGCGCGTCCAATCCCTGATCGTGCGTATCGTAGGGCGTGCTGTTTTTGCTGCCGGGAAACCACTCGTAATACATATCCTCATACGCCGTGCCCAGCACCGTGCCCACCCGGGCGCTGATCACCTGATAGCGTGAGAGCGACGGGTAGTCCGATTTGGATATCAACGCGTACTGTGAGGAGCTGTACGGTGCGGAACCAAACAAAAAACGTCCGCGCCGCGCCTCGGAGAATAAAAGCTGCGAAACAATCGACACCTCTCCCGCTTCCAGCATGCCGATGATCTCGTTCCAGGCGGAACTTTTTGTGGTCTTCACCTCGAACGACACCGGGAGCAGCGCGTCGATCTCGCGGAGCACGTCCACCGCGATGCCTTGGAATTCGCCGTCCTGCTCGTTGTAGAAACTGACAGGGTAATTGTCCGCCTCCAGCGCGACGTTCACCGTACCGCCGCGCGACAGAACGCCGCCGAGCCAGGCGCGTTCTTCTTCGGTAAACGAGGTCTCCATTTTATACGCGGCGTATTCCCGCCTGCCTTCCGCGTGCAGCGCGGATATTTCGTCGATACCGCCGGATTCTATATAACCGTTGAGCGCGGATATGATCGGTTCCAGCTCCGCGTTCGCCGTGCTGACCGAAACGGGGGAGTAAACCAGCGGGAAAAATTCCTTCGAGACGATAAAGTCATACGCCGCAAAGGAAAGGTCGGCTACCGCGTCGGTCACGAACGCGTCGATTGCCCCGGCGCGCAGCGCCTCCGCGGCGGCTGCGAAACTGTCGAAGTATACGCTCTCAAACGTCACGGCGTAGAGGCTTTGAATCAGTTCGGCGGTCACCGTGCCGGACAGAAACCCGAGCGAAGCCCCGTCCACATCCGCTTCCGCAGTGATTTGGTTCTCTTTGTGCGTAAACAGCCCCAGCGCGCGTTCGGCGATCGGGTGCGTCATCTTATACGCCCGCAAGCGTTCGGGCGTAGGCGTCAGGCTCCCGATGAAGTCCAGCTCTCCGTTTTGCAGCGCTTTGATCATCGCGGGGAAAGACTCATACCGCACCGGGGTGAAGGGGCAGCCGAACAGTTCGCCGAGCAGCCCGCACAGCTTAAACGTAAAACCCGCGTCGGAGCCGTCCGGCAGTGTAAACGCTTCCGCGCAGGGGGTGTAACCGTATGTAAAACCGTCCCTCCCGGCAATCAGCGCCTCCGCGGCGGCGGTGCCGGTTATTCCCGGAGCGCCCTGATCAGAACGCGCGGAAACCTCCCATGCCGCTGACAGGGTCAGTACGGCAATCAAGAGCAAAACGGCTTTTTTCATAAACAGTCACCTCCCCCGGGCGGCATGACCCCCGTCCTGCGAACGCTCGCCGTAGGCGCGTTTTACTTCGGCATACCGCTCATGCGCGCGCCGGATAAGCTTATCCCACGGCATATACACTTGTTCCGCCGCCGCAACGGACACCCGGTTGTACCGCTCGCGGTCGGAGAACGCGTTCCGCACCGCGTCCGCGACGCTCTGCGGGTTTTCCTCGCAATAAAACCCGTTTACGCCGTCTTCGATGATTTCGGCGGTTGAACTGCCGCGTACCACCACGGACGGGCACGAACAAGCGGCCGCTTCCAGCACGGTCAGCGGCGCGTTGTCGTATACCGAGGGGAGCACGAACAGACCGGCGCGGTTGTAGTACGCCCGCAGTTCCTCCCGATCGGTGATGCGCCCGGTGAAGTGTACCAGCCCGGATAAACCCTTGTCGCTCACCAGCGTTTGCGCTTTCCCCAGATCCTCCCCGTCGCCTACAAAGAACATGCGGAAATCAAATCCGTTCTTATGCAGTAGCTCCAGCGCGTCAATCGTGATGCCGATCCCCTTATACATCATCATCCGGCATACGCAGATCAGCACCGGCACGTCTTCGGGCAGGGCATACCGCCGGCTGATCGCTTCTATTCTCCCCGCGTCGGCATCGCGCCGGGGAAAGTCCGTGGCGTTCGGCATGACGATGTAGCCGCCCCCGAACCCTCGCCCGGTCAGATACTCCCCCGTGCCGCGGCTGACCGCCCAAACCTCGTCGGCCTTCGCGATATTCCGGTAGGCATAACGCTCAATCCTCCGCTGCAGTATCTTGACCGGCACGGCGCAGGAGATGTCGTAATCCCACTTGGTGTGTTGGGTGAAAACAATGGGCACATGAAAGAGGCGGCGCAGTTTCGCCGCGATTGTCATCGAAACAAACGGGCTATGGGCGTGGATCACCTCGATTTCAAGTTCGGCGAAGAGTTTCTTGAGCCTCGGCATATACGGCAGTCCCGCCCGGTACTCATGGTATGGCAGCCCCACCGAGGAAAATCCGTAAAACTGAAACGGGTAGTCATACCGCTCCTTCGGCATACGCGGCGCCACCACAAGCACCTTCCCATACCCGCCCTCATGCAGCGCTGTGGCGTACCCCAGCGCGCTGCGGCTCACGCCGTCCATCATCGGCGGGAAGGAGTCGGTGATGATCGCGATGTTCATAAATCACTCTCCCTCTGTTTAGCTTACGGTTTATTATAACGCATAAGAAGCGGTTTGTATAGGTTTTCGCAATAAAAAACATCGCCGCCCTGCCCTGTGTCTGCCGGCAGGGTTATTCTTTTACCCGCATTTGCTTTATAGATACCATTTCTCGTATCCCACTTGACTTTTCGCTTCTCTTCCTAATACTCAATATATGAAGTGTCGAAAATTGTGTGTTCGCCTGTAAGGCGAACGAGCGCCTCATGGCAATGTACAATGGACAGTTGACAATGGACAATTAGGAAGCGACAACCCCGGCGCGCCGCAGGTTTCAACGTCCTGTGTAGGGCGCGACATCGCAAATCCCCAACTTTCATGAATCAACAGATTGATGCGGAATCAGCAAAGAAACAGGGTTGCAACGCCAACCGCGTTGCAACCCTGTTATCTTGTCTGCTAAACCCTAGCGTTTCTCTTTTGGCTTGAGCGTAATCGTTACCTTGGTTTTCCCGGCAGCGACCAAGCCGCCGGTATCGAGATAGGGCGCGCCTCTGATCACCAGATAGAGCTTCATCGACGTTACCCCTTCGGGCAGAGCGTATGTAATGACTTTACCGGTCTGCTTGCCTTTGCGCATCTCCAGGGACGCCTGCTGTTCTGTCGGCGCGTTGGGTTCGTCTTCCCGGTACATGCCGGTTACGGGGTTCCAGCCGCTGATGACCGTGGTCATTTCACTGTCGGAATACAGGGTGTACCG
>JAISVY010000026.1 GCA_031271325.1 Oscillospiraceae bacterium | reverse complement strand
GGGATATACGCGAACCCCAGTATCCAGAACGGGTTGGCATCGCTCTCCGCTTGCATCTGCACCGAAACGCTGACCGTCTCGGCCTGGTCGCCGTCTGACTTCCACACGCTCGCGTGCAGCGGGCTGCCCCAGCTGGTTCCGGCGTCAAGCGTCTTCGGGTCGCCGCCGTTCACGCTCACGTCCGCCTTGCCGCCCGCCGGTTTGCCGTAGCCGGGGGTCGCCCAGTAAACCATAAAGACCTCTTTCGCCGTCACCTCGATGACAAACGGGTCGTTGCCGCCGTTTTCCGCGCGCTTCCAGCCGTTATACCACATCGGGCGTGTGTCGTTGGTGTCTCCGGTAAACGAGCCAAGCTCGGCCGCCGTGTCGTCGGTTTGGTTGACAAAGACGATGTTTTCATACCGGTCGCCGAAGACGGTGTCTTCCGGGACGGCGTACGCCGCGCCGGGAGCGTCTTTCGCCTGCGCGTAGACCGACTCAAAGCAATACGCCAGCAGTTCGCCTACCATCGCGTGACCTTCGGTGCTGGGGTGGACGTCGTCGCTGGAGTAGTCGTCCCACGCCATGCGCCCTTCCTGAATCTCTAAGTAGATCGAATCGGGGATGCTGACCATCGGCAGTTTGTAGTGTTCACCGGTTTTTTGCATATTCGGCTGGTTGGAGTACCCGGTTTCCGTTACGGTGAACAGAAGGGCGACGGCCGGTTCGGATTCGCTGTTTAAGACTTTGCGTACCAACCCCTCGTACGCGGTGTTGGAATCGGTGTCGCTGCCGTCGTTGACGGCAAACTCGATCAGCACGATGTCGGGCTTCGCGTCCAGCACCTGCTTCTGCACCCGCATAACGCCGAGCTTAGACGGTGTGCCGCTCTCGCCCGCGTTGATCAGCGTGATTTGACTGTTCCCGAACGTCTCTTGCATCCATGCAACCAGTTTCGCGGCGTAGCAGTTCTCCGCGCGGTTCGACGCGTTCATCCCCTCTGTGATTGAACCGCCGATCGCCGCCACCGTAACCGCTTCCCCGGCCGCCGCTTTCGCGAACGCGCGGGCGAACCGGTAACTGTCGCCGGTGCTTACGAGAGAGTTTTGCAAGATTGTTTCATCCAGGGTAAATGCGGTCGGCGTCAGATCCGGCAATGCAATGACCTCCTCCGGGCTGGGTTCTTCCGGGCTGGGTTCTTCCGCGCTGGGGTCGGTTTGCGCCGGCGGCGGCGACGGGTCTTCCGCCGGAACCGACGGCGACGGGGATTCCGTGGCGCAGGCCGCGAGCAGCGCGAGGATGAGCAAGCAGGACAGCAGCATTTTCTTCATACAGGCAGGTTCCTCCGTTCAATTGAATTATGCTGGTTTCGGTATTTTGTCTCAGTATATCATGGGGTTTTGGACGCGTCAAGCACCGAAACCGAGAGGATGACCACCGCCCCAAACGCGCCTGCGGAGGAGCGGAAGATAAAAAACAGTTGCGCCGCCGCCCGGGTTCCTGTATAATAGGAGCTGCTGAACAACTCTTTTTCGACCCGAAGCGCCGTAGGCGCGAGTTGTCAAATTCTGAGTTTTGGAGCTTTTTTCGAAGAAAACAAAGCGAAAAATTACGAATTTGCTGGTCGAAAAAAGTTGAGCAGCGTGATTGAGGCGTTATTCAGCAATTCCTAATACAAGCTGAAAAAATGAGAGGGGACTTCCCATGTTTAAGAACCTTGCGGAGGCGAAGAAATATATTGAGGCGAACGGCATTCAAATGCTCGACCTCATGTCTACCGACCTCAACGGGCGTTTCCGGCACGTGACGATGCCGGTGGAGCGGCTGGACGAGGCGACGCTGGTGTACGGGATCGGTTTCGACGGCTCCAACTACGGCTTCGCGCCGGTGGAAAAGAGCGATATGGTGTTTATTCCCAACCTGTCTACGGCATACCCGGACACGTTTGCCGAAGTGCCGACGCTTGCGGTGCTGGGTGATGTGTATGTCATCGAGCTGCCGGAAAACCGGCGGTTTGACCAAGACCCGCGCAACGTCGCGCTGCGCGCGGAGGAGTATCTGCGTTCCACCGGTATCGCCGATACGCTGCGCATCTCGCCGGAATTTGAGTTTCATGTCTTCGACCACGTGAGCTACACGGTCGAGCCGAATGCCTGCGCCTTTCGTATCGACACCGAGCAGGCCGTCTGGAACACCGGCGACGAGGGAATGAATCTGGGCTATAAGATGGCGCATAAAGGCGGCTACCATATGGCGCCGCCGGCCGACATCCTGAGCGGATTCCGCAGCCGTGCCTCGCTGTTGATGCAGGAACGCGGCATTGACGTGAAATATCACCATCACGAGGTTGGCGGTCCCGGGCAGTCGGAGATCGAAGTGGAGTTCGGCGGTCTGCTGGAGATGGCCGACAAGACGATGATGATCAAGTCGATCCTGAAAAATACCGCGTTTGCCGAGGGCAAGACGGTGACGTTCCTGCCCAAGCCCATTTTTGGCGAGGCAGGCAACGGAATGCATGTCCACATGCATCTGTTCAAAGACGGGAAGCCGCTGTTTTACGACGCGGACGGCTACTCCCAGCTCAGCGAGACGGCCATGTGGTTTATGGGCGGTCTGCTGAAACACGCGAGCGCGCTCTGCGCCCTTACCAACCCCAGCACCAACTCCTATAAACGCCTGACACCGGGTTATGAAGCGCCGGTGACAATCGGGTTCGCGACTTCCAACCGCAGCGCCGTCATCCGTATCCCCGCCTACGCCAAAACGCCGGAGACGAAGCGCTTCGAGCTGCGTAGCCCGGACGGCACTTGCAACCCGTATTACGCCTACTCCGCCATTCTGATGGCCGGCATCGACGGAATGCTGAACAAAACAGACCCGGTGAAGGCCGGCTACGGACCGTACGACTATAACCTGTACAACCTCTCGCCGCGGGAACAGAAGAAAATCAGGCAGCTTCCCCGTACGCTCGACGAGGCGCTGGACGCGCTGGAGAAAGACA
>JAISVY010000139.1 GCA_031271325.1 Oscillospiraceae bacterium | reverse complement strand
CAAACGCATGAATGTCCGTATTGCACAGACGAAATGCAGGGGCGACCGTCAACGCTCGCCCGTAGTCCCGGAAAATCCCGCGGCCGGCGGGCGGCCGAGGACGGTCGCCCCTACATGAGGATGCCGTTTTTTGTGCATTTTGTCCGTTCATGTGTTTGTTGTGGCGCATTTATTAACAAAGTATTTACATTAGAGTACAGTTAATGTATAATATCAAGCAGGGATTTTCATGTAGTGATCGGAGGTCATGATGATGAAAAAGCTAGCCTTGCTGCTTGCCCTCGCGCTGTCCTTGTGCCTTTTGTCCGCCTGCGGCGGCGGCGCGAACCCTGCCAGTGATTTTGAGTATAGGTTCAATGCGGCAGCCGGCGGTGTAGTTATCACAAAGTATATCGGTACATCCATCCATCCGAAAATTCCGGAGAGAATAGAGGGTGAACCGGTGGTGGGGATTGGGGAGAACGCTTTTTCGGGAAGCGGCATAGCGTCAATTGACATTCCAACCAGTGTAAAGGAAATAGGGGGGGTTGCATTCAGCGGGTGTGATGGATTGACAAGCATCACGCTTCCTGACAGCGTAGCGATAATAGGGAACGGCGCGTTCTACCGCTGTAATGAACTGACAAGCATCACAATCCCTGACAGTGTGACGGAAATAGGGGAACGCGCGTTCACGGAGTGCAGCAAATTAATAGAGATCACAATTCCAGATAGCGTGACGAGAATAGAGTACGGTGCATTCTCCGACTGTGACGCATTGACGAGCATCACAATCCCTGACAGTGTGACGAGTATAGAAAACTTTGCATTCTTCGGCTGTGATGCATTGACAAACATCACAATTCCTAGCAGCGTGACAGAAATAGGGAACAATGCATTCGGATGGTGTACTGGATTAACAAGGATTAATGTTCCTGATAGCGTGTCGAGTATATCGCGCGGTGCATTCTATGGGTGCTCTTATGACCTTATAATAACCTATAAGGGTAAGGACTACACCGAATATGAGTTCGCCAGCTGAGGTCTCGCCGCCGTCAACGGATAACAGTCTCCGAGACACGGCAAACGCCCGAACGGTCAAATAAACCAAAAGCAGTAGCGGCGACCGCCCTCGTATTCCCCGTTGCCCCCTTCCATCGGAAGTGGGTGGCGGCGAAGCCGCCGGGGGATGTTTGTCAGACGGTTAGTTCACGGGCGGATAACCCCGCCCCTGCATTTCGTCTGTACAAAAGGGACATTCATGCGTTTGTCGTAACTCAGAGATGCCCAATAACACATAAACCAAGCGAGCCGCCCAAACCGGGCGGCTCGCTTCATCAACGGTGCTGTATTAGCGGCTGTCCTTCTCGCGGATCTCCACCCGCCGGATTTTCCCGGAGATCGTCTTGGGCAGGACGGGCACATATTCGATCACGCGCGGGTATTTGTACGGAGCGGTGACCTTCTTCACATGGTTTTGCAGCTCTTTGGTCAGCTCCGGCGTTCCCTCGTAGCCTTTGGAGAGGACGACCGTCGCCTTGACGGCGAAGCCGCGTTCCGGGTCGGGTACGCCGGTGACGGCGCACTCGGTGACGGCGGGGTGCTCCATCAGCGCGCTCTCAACCTCAAACGGACCGATCCGGTAACCGGAGGACTTGATGATGTCGTCGGTGCGCCCGACATACCACAAAAAGCCCATTTCGTCTTTATACGCCGTGTCGCCGGTGTGATACAGCCCGTCGTGCCAGACGCGGTTTGTCAACTCGTTGTCGCGGTAGTAACCGGAGAACAAGCCGTACGGTCTGCCCGGCACCCTCGCTCCGCCGGCCGGACCCGGCACGCGGATACAGATTTCGCCGGTGACGCCCGCGCCCAGTTCCTGACCGTCTTCGTCGCAGACAATCAGATCGTATCCCGGGGCGGGTAAGCCCATCGAGCCGAGCCGGGGCTGCATCCACGGGAACCCCGTCCAGCAGCAGAGGGTGGTTTCGGTCTGTCCGAACCCCTCAAAGATTTTCTTGCCCGTTCCGGCGAGCCATATCTTGTAGACCTCCGGGTTCAGCGCCTCGCCCGCCGTCGTGCAGTGGGTCAGCGACGAGAGATCGTATTGTTTGAGGTCTTCTTTGATCATGTAGCGGTACATCGTCGGCGGGGCGCAGAAGGTGGTGATTTTGTAATCCTGTATCTTTTGCAGGATGTCCGGCGCGGAGAACTTGTCAAAGTCGTAGGCGAAGATGGCGCTTCCGGCGAGCCATTGGCTGTACATCTTGCCCCACAGGCTCTTGAGCCATCCGGTGTCGGAAATGGTAAAGTGCAGCCCGCCGTCCTCGCAGCGGTGCCAGAAGCACCCGGTCGGCAGATGCCCCAGCGGGTAGGTGAAGTCGTGCCACACCATCTTCGGGTATCCGGTCGTGCCGGACGAGAACGCCATCAGCATCATGTCGGACGCGACGGTGCAGCGCTCCGGCGTCTCTTCGGGGCAGACGGCGACCTCCGCGTCGTAGTCGATCCAGCCGTCCGGGGCGTTCCCGCCGAAGACGGCGCATTTCTCAAGCGTCGGGCAGTCGGGGCGCGCTTCCTCAATGGCTTTCGCCACGCCGAAGCGCGGGGTGGTCAGGATCATCTTGACGGACGCGGCGTTGCAGCGGTACACCACGTCTTTTTGGGTCAGCAGATAGGTGGCGGGAACGGCGACCGCGCCGATACGGTGCAGCGCCATCAGCACCGGCCAGTAGCGGTAATCGCGGCTCATCGTCAGCATGACGAAATCGCCCTTCGTGATGCCGTGGCTTAAAAAGAAGCGGGCGGCGCGGTTGCTCTCGCGGCGGATGTCTTCAAAGGAAAAACGTTTGACCTCGCCCTCGTTGGAAACCCATAGCAGGGCGAGTTTGTCCGGCGTTTCGCGGGCGATCTCGTCAAGGCAGTCGAACGCGAAGTTAAAATCGTCGGGCACGGTAAGTTTATAATTCTTGCGCAGGTCGTCCAGCGTCGCGTAATCGTCGCGGTGACGCCCCGTGAAACGTTCGTATATCGGCATAATTTTCGCCTCCGGAGGCTTAAGAAACCGGAGTTTCTTAAGAATCTTCAAATTTTGTATTTCGGTTTGCGACACCGCGGCATAGCCGCCTGCTCGCAAGCGCTCCGCTCGTTCGCCTGTCGGCGAATACGAGATTTTAGAGCTCCCAGTTAGCCCATCACCACGGCGATGAACCGTGCCGGTTCGCCGCCGATTGCCTGCATGGCGTGTGGGAGGTTCGCGTTGAAGTACAGGCTGTCGCCCGCTTCTAAGTCGTATGTAAGCGAATCGATGAAAAACCGCATCTTGCCGGAGAGGAGATAGTTGAATTCCTGACCTTCGTGCGAATGTAAAACCGGCGTTTCCTCTTTGGGTTCAACCGTAACGAGGAACGGCTCGGCCTTTTTGTCGCGGAAGGTGAATGCCAAGTGCGCGTACTGGTACGCGGCGCGGCGGTCAACGCGGTAGCCCTGCCCGCTGCGCACCAGAGAGCAAGAGGAGAGCCGGGGGCTGTCGCCGCTCATCAGGTCCATCACGTCAACGCCCAGAATATGCGCGGCGTTATATAAGAAGGAGAAGGAGAAATCGCGCTCCCCCTGCTCATACGCGCGGAGTTCCTCCGGTGTTACCCCTGCCTTTTCACAAAAATCTGCCTCTCCGACCTCCATAATACTGCGGAGATCGGACAGACGGCGACCTATATCGCGCAGCTGCTCGGTCATAAAGCGGATACCTCCTGATAAA
>JAISVY010000191.1 GCA_031271325.1 Oscillospiraceae bacterium | reverse complement strand
AAATTGCCCGCTCCGGCTTGCGATGCCGCGCCACAGGCGCCTGTTCGCAAGCGCTGCGCTCGTTCGCCTTACAGGCGAACACGCAATTTCCAACACTTCGAACAGATAACCGTTATGGGGGTGATCTTTTGCGGAGATTCACAATACTGCTTTTGGGTTTGCTTATTTTGGCGGGGTGTTCGTCTGAACCGGCGGCGGTGTTTGACGCTTCCGAACGCGCGGCCGGAGCGGCGGGGGTTCCGCTGAGCATCGGCGAAAGGTCGCTTGTCGCCGAAAACGGCGTTTACGCGCTGTGGGTTGACCCGGAAACCGTTTCTTTTGAAATCGTCAGCGAAGGCGGGACTGTCTACAACAGCCTGCCGGAACATTATAACGACCCGGAGTGGGTGAACGAGATGCTGCAAAAAAACGTGGCGTCGCTTCTGACGGTCACCCTTCTCGACCCTTCTTACGCGCCGCAGGTACTTCCGAGCTTCGGCAACAGTACGGTTACCTACGAAAGCATCCCGGACGGCGTTCGGATGAACTTCCGGTTTGAGGCGCATCAGGTCACCGTGCCGCTTGACCTCACGCTGAACGGCGACGGCTTCACCGCCTCCGTCGCGCCGGGCGGAGTTGCCGAAGAAGGCGGCTATCTCGTGAATCAGGTCATGCTGCTGCCGTATTTCCTCAGCGGTTCGCCGGAGGACGAGGGATTCTTATTCTACCCGGACGGTTCGGGCGCGGTATCCGACTATAAGAAAGACTATAACAACGTCCCCGACATCACCTTCCCCGTGTATGGATTCGACCGCGGCATCGGTTCGGTGGAAGTCGTCTCGCAGGCGCAGGGATACCGTATGCCGGTGTTTGGCGCGAAGACGAACGGCGCGGCATACCTCGCCGTGATCGAGGACGCGGGCGCGTTCGTCTCGTCGGTGCAGACCGGCGTCTGCCGCAACAACAACCGCTATTTCAAAAACGCCGCGATCTTCACCTACCGCGATGTGGGCAGGGTTTACCTGCGCGACAACGAAACGACCGTCAATACCAGCTATACCGTCCCTTCGCCGGTTACGGCGACCGAGATGCTGTCGGTGCGGTATCTGCTGCTGGATTCCGCCGAAACCCGGTATACCGACATGGCGTTTGCGTACCGCCTGTACTTGGAAGAGCGGGGCGTGTTCGTTCAGCGGTCTGTCTCAAGCAACAGCGCCCACCTGACGCTGACCGGGGCGCTGGTAAAACGCTCGTCCTTCCTCGGCGTCCCGATGAACCGCGAGATAACGCTGACCACCTTCGAACAGGCCGGGGAGATTCTCAATACGCTGCACGGCGCGGGGTGGCGCAAAACCGCCGTACTCTATCAGGGAGCGCAGAAAGGCGGCTACCACTCCCAATGGACGCGCGACTTTTCTTTCAACGGTTCGCTCGGCGGCAAAAAGGCTTGGGAATCGCTGGTGAACAGCACGGACGATACGGTGTTCATCAACGGCGAGCTGATGCAGATATACAAAGAGGGCGCGGGGTTCACCTCCTCCCGCGACGCCGCGCGTACCACCGGAAACGGCATCAACTTCCAGTACCCGTATTTTTTGCTAGACGGCACCCGCAACGCCGACGCGGAGAGCTGGTATCTGCTGACTCCGGCGAAATGGGGAGAAGCGTTCGCGAGCTTCGGCGAGAGCGCGCAATCGGCAAACCTCGCGATCGAAGACGCGGGTTCGCTGGTCTATTCCGAATATGAGCAGAGCAGCCCGCTTTTCCGCGACAAAACGGGGCTGATGCTGACCGAAGCGCTGCGCGCGCTTACGCCCGTCAGCCCTTCCCTCGCGCTGACCTACGGAAACGCGTATACGTGGAAGAGCGCCGGCACCCTATACGGCGTGCCGCTCGGCGCGTCGGGCTATTTCCTCCAGAGCGGCGAGGTACCCTTCTACCAGCTTGTGATTCATGGGTATATCGAATATTCCGGCGAGCCGCAGAACCTGCATCCCGACAAGCAACGCTCGTTCCTGCGTTCGGTGGAATACGGCGCGCTGCCGCATTACTCCGGCATCTACGCGCCGTCTTCCGAGCTGACCCGCTCGGCGCTCGCGGGTTTGTTCTCCGCGAGTTACGCCGACTGGCTCCCCGACGCGGCGGCGCAGGCGGCGCAAGCGGGCGACCTCTACGAAAGGGTCGCCGGACACAAGATGACAGGTCACAGGCAAGTATCAGACGGCGTTTTTGAAACTACGTACGAAAACTACGAAAACAATGTCATCGTAACGGTAGACTACAACACGATGACATTCCGCGTTTCGTAAAACCAACATTTTTGCAGGGGCGGGCGTCGCCGGCCGCCCGCGCTCAACTGATTCGGAGGCAAAAAATGCAGCTTGCCAAAAAGAAACGCAGACGCAGCGCCTTGGAGCGCCGGAAGGCGCTGACGGGCAGAATTTTCTGCTACTTTTGGGTGGTGGGGTTTCTGCTGTTTGTGGCCGTGCCGCTGGTGCAGTCGCTCCAATACGCGTTCTCCAAAGTAGAAATCTCGATGGGCAGCATCTCCCTCTTCCCCAACGGCTGGCGCAACTTCCAAACGGCGTTCACCACCGACGCGGAATTCCTGCCGCTGCTGTTCGATTCGCTGACCGTCATTCTTGTGGACGTGCTGCTGGTGACCTTCTTCTCCCTCTTTGTCGCCGTGATGCTGAACCGGAAGTTCCGGGGGCGTGGGCTTCTGCGCGCGGTTTTTTTCCTGCCGGTCATCATCACCTCCGGCGCGCTGATCTTTGTCATGCAAAGCGACGTGTCGGCGCAGTTCGCGGGGCAGACCGGGCAGGCGGGTATGCCGATGCTGCAAACCGTTGACTTCAAGCAGACGCTGCTGACGCTGACCAACAACAATCCCGCCGTCGCGGTGCTGACCGACGCGATCGACCGCGTCTACCAAATCATCTGGAAGTCCGGGGTGCAGATTCTCCTGTTTATCGCGGGGCTGCAGGCGATTTCTCCGGCGCTGTACGAAAGCGCGGAGGTGGAAGGCTCCACCGGCTGGGAATCGTTCTGGAAGATTACCCTGCCGATGATCTCGCCGATCATCGTGATCAACCTCGTCTATACGATCATCGATTCGTTCACCGACTACAGCAACACGCTTCTCCGTTACATTCAGGACGTCGCGTTCGGCACGACTTTGGACTACGGCTATTCCGCCGCGCTGTCTTGGATCTTCTTCGGCGTGATCAGCGCGGTACTGGCGCTCTCGGTGGGCATCCTATCCCGAAGGGTGTTTTACATGAATGATTAAGTTCCTTGAAAAACGCATCACCAAGACGGCGGCGGTCAAGCGCTCGAAGCGGCTTGTCTACGGCTTGTTTTTCGCCGCGCTCTTCTGCGGGATCGGCTACATTCTTGTCTATCCGCTGATCTATATCTTCACCACCGCGGTCAAGTCTCCGGCGGATATGCTGGATATGACCACCGTGTGGATCGCGAAGTCGCCGACCCTGCAAAACTTCGCCGACGCGTGGGGTTACATAGACTACCCCGGCGCGTTGTCCAGCACGCTGACAATCGCTGTCGGCGTGACGGCGCTCAATCTCGCGGCCTGCTCCACAATCGGCTACGGGTTCGCGCGTTTCCGGTTCCGCGAACGGGGGCTGCTGTTCGCGCTGGTGGTGTTTACGCTGATCGTGCCGCCGCAGGTGATCATCCTGCCGCAGTTTATCCTGTACCGCAACTTCGATGTTCTGGGGATCATCAAGCTGATGCTCGGCGGAACTCTCAACCTCAAGAGCACATACGCGCCGTTCCTTCTTCCGGCGATCTTCGGGCAGGGGTTGAAAAGCGGGCTGTTTATCTATATCTTCCGCCAGTTCTACCGGGGAATGCCGGTGGAGCTGGAAGAGGCGGGTTACATCGACGGCTGCGGCACGGTACGCACCTACCTGCGCATCATGCTGCCCAACGCCATACCCGCGTTCATCACGGTCGGTCTTCTCTCGTTCGTATGGCACTGGAACGACGTGTTCGGGCAGGCGCAATACCTTGACGAGTTCCGTCCGACCCTCTCGATGAAGCTGGTCGGCATCGTGGGCTACATCACAAAGTCTTCGGTCGTCAGCGATCTGTCTTACGTCACGCCGACCAAGTACGCGGGCGTCGCGCTGGTGATCCTGCCGCTGATCGCCGTATACTTAATCGGGCAGCGTTTCTTCGTACAGAGCATTGAACGCAGCGGAATCGTGGGTTAGCCGTCAACGGGCGCGATAACCCCGGCGCGCCGTGAACATCCCCCCGGCGGCATTCGCCGCCCGCGGGTATCGCGGGAGGCAAACGCCTCCCCTGCGGGACGCGTTCCCCTGCCTCATGGCAGTGAACAGTATACCGTGTACAGATAACCGTCAGACAGGGCAGCTTCGTTCCAGACTGTTTATCTGTTCGTTGTTCACTGTTCATGCGGGAGGTTTTTATAGTGACCCAATCAAGAAATAGGAGGAGAAAGCATGAAAACACGCACATTTCTGACCCTAGCGCTGGCAGCCCTATTGCTTGCGGGGCTGCTCGCCGGATGCAACGTCAATGTCAACACGGACAGCGCCGGCGACCCGAACGCCAGCCCCGCGGAAGAGGGCGGCGAACCGTCCCCGCTGCCCGAAGGCAATGAGGAGCAGATCAACAACAACCCCGACGGCAACATTCAGGGCGGCGAGGTGGAAGGTCCCGCGAACGAGGGCATTCCGTCCGACGCGAAATACCAGAAGGATATCGTGATCGAGCCAGGGAAATACGAAGGCAAAGAACTGGTCATGTGGACATGGTGGGACATGGGCGAGGAAGACCAGGAAAACATCGCGCGGTTTGAAGCTGCCACCGGCTGCAAGATCACCTATGTGAACAAACAATATGAAGTCTACGGCGCCGACCTCGTCAAAGCGGTCGGTACTGGCGACGGTCCCGACATCTGCTACTTCGGTTCGGAAGCCATCCCCGCCTACGTGACGAAGGGGTTCCTTATCCCCGTCTCCGATTATCTCGACATGAGCAAGGTGAGCTTCGAGACGAGCCAGTCCGTAATCGACTACTTCACGTTCAACGGCAAGCTCTATGTGGTGCCGGATACCGGACCGAGCACCAGCAAGCTCTATTTCCGCAAAGATTTGTTCGCCAACGCGTCGGTTGACAACCCGTATGACCTGTGGAAAGCGGGCAACTGGACCTGGGACGAATTCGTACGGATCGGGCAGGAAGTTCGCAGCGACGTAGACGGCGACGGCGAGTTTGACATCTGGGGTTACTATTCCTGGCAGCAGGAGCAGCTTCTCTACAGCAACGGCGCGAACTACGTGCAGTGGGTAGACGGCAACCCGACCGAGGGACTGTCCGACCCCAAAGCGATCCGCGCGATGGAATGGGACAGAGCGCTCAACGAGCAATACGGTATCGTCGCGCCGTACGATCCCGACCTTGACCCGACCGCCATGCTGATCGCCGGAAAAATCGCCATGATGTACTGGGGCGACTGGCTGCTGTACGGCGAAGACGGGCTTCGCACGCAATTGGGCGACAACCTCGGAATCGCGCCGTTCCCGAAGGGTCCCGACGCGACGGCGCCGTTCGGCGACGCGGCGGCGGCGACCAAAGAAGGCATTGCCGCTTGCGCGAAAGAGCCGGAACTGGCCGCTCTCTTCCTTCTTTATAAGCGCCTGCCCGCGAACGAAGAGGAAGAAGCAGAAAACAATACAAAAGCGGAAGCCGACCGCATCCGCGACTTCGGTTCGCTGGAAGTCTACGAAATGTGCCTTGAGATGGCAAACTACGCCATCACCAATCCCTGCCCCGGCTTCACAGGATTGCAAAATATTGTCGATGCGGTTCGCAATGCGGCCGATATGACGCCCGCGCAAGCGATCGAAGCGTACAAAGCGGCCGCGCAAGGGTATATCGACCGTACTTGGATACCCGAATAACGCGTCTCGCGGAAAACAGGAGGAATATCAAGATGAAAAAAATCGTCACCCTGACCCTAACGGCGTTGCTTGCGCTGACGCTGATGATTCCGGCGGCATTCGCGATTGAAGAAGGAGACCCGCTGCAGATTATCATCCACTACAAAAATGAGCACATCGACTGGAACGAAGTCGGGATCGGCGAACCGATTCTGGTCAAAAACACCATTGTCCTCAAGGATTTGGGGTTCGATCTGCCGCTGGTTCCCGAATACGGCTATTCGGAGTTCGCAACCGGTTTCACCAGTGAAGACGACTTCGGCAAGATTTTTACGTTCACCGCAGGCTACAAAGAAACCGACGTCACCGAAGTTTACATTACCTATTTTTGGCAGGATATTACCGCGATCACGATCCCGATCAATCTGGTTGACGAAGACGGTAAGATCGAGGCGTGGGTCATCGCCGACGGTCCGGGCGGTTTTCTGCTCGAAGAGGGCGCGGAACCGGGCGCGACTACCTTCCAAGTCGTCTATGAAGCGCCCGAAGGCTTTCCGCCTTTTGACCCTGCGGCGGCGGTAGAACCCACTCCCGCCGAGGAGGAACCGTCGCCCGAAGAACCGTCGCCGGAAGAACCCTCCCCCGAGGAACCGTCTCCGACACCGGATGAGCCATCCCCTACACCTGATGAACCCGCAATTGATGAACCCGCAATTGAGGAACCGTCCCCGGCAGACCCGGTGCCTTTGGCGGACGATGAGAACGAGGTGAACATTTGGCTGTGGGTCGGAATCGGCGCGGGCGTACTGATTCTCTTGGTCGTCGTGGCGGTATTCGCGACGAGGAAGAAAAAATAGAAGCTCTAATCGCCGATAGATACGTACCGCCCCTGTGTAGGGCGCGACGACCCCGGCGCGCCGTGAACATCCCCCGGCGGCGTTCGCCGCCACCCCCTTCCGGCGGAAGGGGGTGGCGGAGGAGAGACAACGCAGCCTTCGTCTTCAATTGTCAATTGAGAAGCTCTAAAAACCTTGTGTTCGCCGTTAGGCGAACGAGCGGAGCGCTTGCGAACAGGCGGCTGTGCCGCGGCATCGCAAGCCGGAGCGGGAGGTTTTTAGAGTGACCCAATTGTCCGTTGTTCACATCCCGCCCCCCACATGACGGCAATTGTCCCCTTCCCTTCGGAAATTTTTAGTGACACAGCAAAAAAACTTGACACAGCACGTTTTATGTGGTATATATAATCCTGTTCCATAGACAGCGGGTAACGTTGAGCCGCGACAGCGGCTCAACGCGTAAACCCCGCCGAGGAGCAGAGCCATATTGTGGTTTTGTTTCCGTGTCTTTTGGATACGGAATTTTTTATT
>JAISVY010000163.1 GCA_031271325.1 Oscillospiraceae bacterium | reverse complement strand
TTCCGCAACGAAGGGATGAGCGTGAAGCACAATCCCGAATTTACCATGTGCGAATTCTATCAGGCATACACCGACTACCGCGGTATGATGGACCTGATCGAGCGCCTGTTTTACCATGTGGCGCTCACCGTCTGCGGCACGGCGAAACTGCCGTACCAAGGCGCGGAGATCGACCTCACCCCGCCGTGGAAACGCCTGACAATGACCGATGCCGTGCGGGAAATCTGCGGCGTTGACTATAACGCTTGGGAGACGGACGGGCAGGCGCGCGCCGCCGTCCGCGCATTGGGGCTGCCCTGCGAGGAGCGCTTCACCAAAGGCGAGTGCTTGGTCGCGCTGTTCGAGGAAAAATGCGAGCCGGAACTGATTCAGCCCACCGTCGTGATGGATTACCCGGTGGAAATCTCCCCGCTCGCCAAGCGCATCCCCGGCAACCCGATGTTTACCGAGCGCTTTGAATTCTTCATCTACGGCCGGGAGGCGGGCAACGCCTTCTCGGAACTGAACGACCCGCTCGACCAGCGCAGGCGTTTTGAAGAGCAGGTCGCGAAACGCCGCGCACAGGGCGTGGACGCCCGCGTGGACGAAGACTTCCTGATCGCGATGGAAACCGGGATGCCGCCGACCGGCGGTTTGGGTTTCGGCGTAGACCGTTTCGTCATGCTGCTGACCGACAGCCCGTCGATCCGGGATGTTTTGCTCTTCCCGACGATGAGACCGGAGTAAGAACCTGTTCTCACAAGCGGAAGTACCAGAGCGGCGGTTGAATTACGGGAGCTTTTGAGGTGACCGAATGCTGAAGAAATTCCGGTATTGGTTTGTCAACATATATTGGTATCACTACCGGCTTCACACGGCCGCCGTGCTGTTCGCGGGGCTGCTGATTGCTTTCTGCGTCTATTCGATGGTGACCCGGGTGACGCCGGATGTGTTCCTCACGCTGGCGTCCGACAAGCCGGTGGGGTATTCGCAGAGCGACATGCTCAACGAATACGTCAACGAGAAGGCGGGCGGCGGGCTGACCATGGCAGGCAGCGCGCTCTACCTCTCGGAAAGCGACACGATGAACTGGGAACTGCTGCATGTCTCGTTTATCGACAATGAGCGGTATCTCTTCATCATCGGGGAGGGGCTGCGGTCTTTCTTCGCGGAGCAGGCGGACCTGTTTACCCCGGCGGCAGACATGGGCTTGCCCGCCGACCCGGAGATTCCCTGCCTGGTGCCGCTGACCGGCGCGCCCTACCTCGCCGAGGCGGGACTGGACGGAGAGCCGATGTTCGGGCTGGTCAAACGCCCGGCTGTCCAAAAAGACGGGTTGCCGGCGCCGGAGGAAAAAACACGGCAAGAGTTGGCGGCGCAATACCTGCGTTTTTTACTGGAGGGCACATAAGGTGAACCCGCCGCGTGTGACTTCCCGCCGGAACCCGTTGATCAAAACGCTCCGCCGGCTTGGCGCGGACCCCGCCTTCCGCCGCGCGGAAGGCCTTTTCCTCGCCGACGGGCGCAAGCTCTTAGACGAGGCTTTGCGCGAGGGTTTCTCCCCGCGCCGGGTCATCGTCTCCGACGGAACCGAGCTTCCGGCGCTGCCGGACACGACCGACGTAACCGTTGTGCCGCCCGGGGTGATGGGCGCCGCGTCTCCGCTGTCGTCTCCGCAGGGGATCCTGTTTACCTGCCCGATTCCCTCGCCGCCCCCGCTGCCGCCGCAACGCGGAAAGTGGCTGCTGCTCGACCGCCTGCAAGACCCGGGCAATGTCGGTTCGGTGCTGCGCACCGCCGAGGCGTTCGCGCTGGACGGCGTTCTGCTGACCGAGGGCTGCGCCGACCCGTTTTCGCCCAAAGCGGTTCGCGCCTCGATGGGCGCTGTCTTCCGGCTCCCGATCGCGCCTGTTTCTGTCAGCGCGCTGGGACCGCTGCCTCTGTATGCCGCCGATATCGGCGAAAACGCAACCCCGGTCAGGGATATACAGTTCGGGGATTGCGTCGTCGCTTTGGGCAACGAAGGGCGGGGGCTGCGCCCCGAACTGCTGCGCAAAGCGAAGAAAGTCATTACGATTCCCATGCGCGGGCGGGCGGAATCTTTGGGGGTAGCCGCCGCCGCCGCAGTGATTTGCTGTCATATGGGGGGATATTGATATGTCGGCGTTAAAATATTGGCTTTGGCTTTCCTCGATGCGGGGGATGGGGCAGCACCGCGCCGCCGCGCTGATCGACGCGCTGGGCAGCCCCGAAAACGTCTACTTCGCCGGAGAGGACGAATGGCGCGCCGCAACGGAGCTTTCCGAACAGGCTCTGACGGGTCTTCGGGACAAGTCTACCGACCGCGCCGAGCGCATTTTGGAGCTTTGCGACCGCACCGGAACGAAGATCCTCACAATGCAGGACGCGGCGTACCCCGAACGCCTGCGGGCGCTGCACGAGCCGCCGTTTGTGCTGTATTACAAGGGAACTCTGCTCTCTTTCGACGAGGAAGCGGCGCTGGGCGTGGTCGGGACGCGCAGCCCGACCCCTTACGGGCAGAGCGTGGCGCTGAAGCTCTCGTATCAGCTCGCCGCCTGCGGAATGATCATCGTATCCGGTATGGCGAAGGGGCTGGACGCGTCCGCCCATTTGGGCGCGCTCCGCGCCGGGAAAACCACGGTGGCCGTGTTGGGATGCGGGCCCGACGTGGTCTACCCCGCCGAAAACCGGGAGCTTTACGAAGACATCGCCGCCGCGGGGCTGATCCTGTCCGAGTACCCGCCGGGAACACGGGGCGAGGGATCGCATTTCCCCGCGCGCAACCGCATTATTTCCGGGCTTTCGCTGGGCGTACTGCTGATCGAGGCTCCGCCGGGCAGCGGCGCTCTGATTACGGCGGCGCACGCGCTGGAGCAAGGGCGCGACGTCTTCGCCGTGCCGGGCAGCATCGACAGCCGCGAGTCGGCGGGCTGCCACAGCCTGATCCGCGAAGGGGCGATTCTCACGACCTGCGCCGAGGACGTTTGTTCCGAATACCGCGCGTTGTTCCCACATAAGATACCTCAGGCCGCGCCCGCGCCGCCGAAACATATGCCTCGCGTGAAGAACGCGCCGCCGAAAGAGGCGGAAGCGCCGAAAGAAGAGGTTACCGTCGTAGACCTCACCGAGCGTGTGAAGGAATACGAACCCGACCGCCAGAGAATTTTACTCGCGATCGGAGGCTCCGCGATGTCGGGCGACGAGATCATCTCGGTGACCGGTCTGCCCGCGCCGCTGGTTCTGAGCGAGCTGACCATGCTGGAACTGGACGGCATTGTAAGTCAGATTTCCGGCAGGAGATATGTTTTTAATTTATAGCTTCGGAGGACGTACATGGCAAAATTGGTTATTGTGGAATCCCCCGCGAAGGCGCGGACAATCGGGCAGTATCTCGGAACCGACTATACCGTGATGGCAACGATGGGGCATCTGCGCGACCTGCCCAAAAGCGGCAAGGGGATGGATGAGAGCTTCACCCTGCAATATGTGCCGATCGAGGGGAAAGAAGAGACGATTCGCAAACTGCAGGCCGCCGCGAAGAAAAGCGACGGCGTGTTTCTCGCCACCGACCCCGACCGCGAGGGCGAGGCCATTTCTTGGCATGTGGCGGAGCTTTTGGAATTGCCCGCAGACCAGCTGCGGCGGGTGACGTTCAACGCGATCACCAAGCGCGAGGTGCAGACGAGCATCCAAAGCCCGCGCGGGCTGGACTATCCGCTGATCGACGCGCAGCAGGCGCGGCGCGCCCTCGACCGCATCGTGGGCTACGAAATCTCCCCGCTGCTCTGGCGCAAGATCAAGAGCGGGCTGTCGGCCGGGCGGGTGCAGTCGGTCGCGACGCGCCTGGTCGTCGACCGCGAAGAGGAACGGCGGGCGTTCGTGCCGGAGGAATATTGGTCGCTCACCGTCACCCTGAACCGCGTCAAAGCCGCCGGTACCTTCGATGCCTCGTATTACGGTCCGGTGTCTTCCGGGAAAAAGACCGAGGTCAAAAACGAAGCCGAGGCTTCGGCAATCCTCGAAAAGGTGAGGAACGCGCCGTTTTCCGTCCGTTCGGTCACCCACAGCGAGAAGAAGCGCTCCCCCGCCCCGCCGTTCTCCACCTCGACGCTTCAGCAGGAGGCGTCCAACCGTCTGGGGCTCGCGCCCAAGCGCACGATGGCGCTCGCGCAGCAGCTCTATGAGGGTGTGGAGGTTGAAGGGCACGGGCTGACCGGTCTGATCACCTATATGCGAACCGACAGCCTGCGGCTCTCCGACGAGGCGGTCGCCGACGCGCGAAGCTTCATCGGGGCGCGGTACGGCAAAGATTATCTGCCGCCCTCCCCCCGCGTGTATAAATCCAAAGCCGGGGCGCAGGACGCGCACGAGGCCATCCGCCCGAGCTACGTGGAACTGCCGCCGGAGGCGGTGCGCGCGTCGCTGAACGACGACCAGTTTAAGGTGTACAAGCTGATTTGGGACCGGTTTATCGCCTGCCAGATGCAGCACGCGGTGTATGACCTGCTGACGATCGACAGCGTATCGGCGGACGAGATCTTCCGCGCGAACCACACCACACAGGTTTTTGCGGGATTCACCGCCGTCTATGAAACCTCGCGCGACGAAACCGAGGACAACGGAGCGCTGCCCGACCTGTCCGAGGGCGAGCCGCTGACGCTGCAAAATATCGAGCCGAAACAGCACTTCACCAAGCCGCCCGCGCGGTATACCGAAGCGACGCTGATCCGCGCGATGGAGGAACAGGGCATCGGACGCCCCAGTACGTACGCGCCGACCCTCTCGACCATCACCGACCGCGAGTATGTGCTGCGCGAGGACAAACAGCTCCGCCCCACCCCGCTGGGCGAGGTGCTGACCGGCTATATGAAAAACCGCTTTACCGACATCGTGGACGTGGCGTTCACCGCCCGGATGGAGGAAGGGCTGGACGAGGTGGAGAACGGCAAGAAAGATTGGCGCGCCATGCTCCGCACCTTCTATGACGGATTTTCCAAAACCCGCGACGACGCCGAGGCCGACCTGCAAAACGGGCGGCTGCGCATCCCCGACGAACCGACCGATCAAATCTGCGACCAGTGCGGCAAGCCGATGGTGATCAAGATGGGGCGCTTCGGGCGGTATGTCGCGTGTACGGGGTACCCCGACTGCAAGAACACCCGCCCGCTGAGCGAGGCGACCGACGGGTTCTGTCCCCTCTGCGGCGGCGTGGTGCTGAAGAAAAAATCCCGGAAGGGATATTCGTATTACGGCTGTGAGAAGAATCCGGGATGCCCGTTTATGACGTGGGACACCCCGCAAAAGACCACCTGCCCCGACTGCGGCAAGACGCTGTTCCGCGTGCGCTACCAAAAAGTACCGATCTGCGAGAACCCGGCGTGTAAATCCTTCGTGCCGGAGGAAAGCCGGGGATATAAGAAGAAAGCCGAAACATCGGAGAGCGCCGAAGGCGCAAAGACGGCCAAAACGGCCAAGACAACGAAGACAGCCGCGAAAAAAAGCGCCGCGAAGAAGACAGCTTCGAAAAAGACCGCCAAAACACCCGCCAAGAAACCGGCGGCGAAGAAAACACCCGCCAAAAAGCCGGCGGGCGCGAACAATGGTTAGCCGGTTTCGCGGGGGAGCACACGGCGCGCCCAAAATATCCCCCGGTGTCCGCGCGTGCATCCCCCGCCGCCCGGCGGGCGGCACCCCTTTCGGTTTGAAGGGGGCTGCGGGGAGACGCGGACAGCCGCCCCTGCCCATATGGTCACCGTAATCGGCGCGGGTCTGGCCGGGTGCGAGGCAGCCTGGCAATGCGCCGAGCGCGGCGTTCCGGTGACGCTGACAGACATGAAGCCGCTCCGGCGTTCCCCCGCGCACCGTACCGACCGGTTCGCGGAACTGGTTTGCTCCAACTCCCTGCGCGGCGACCGCCTTGAGAACGCGGCGGGGCTTCTCAAGGAAGAGCTGCGCCGCCTCGGCAGTTTGATTCTGCGCTGCGCCGACGCGACGCGCGTACCGGCCGGGGGCGCTTTGGCGGTAGACCGAGAGGCGTTTTCCGCCGCCGTGGACGCCGCCGTGCGGAACCACCCGCGTATCACGGTCGAGACGCGGATCGCGGAGCGTATTCCCCGGGAAAGTTTTGTGATCGCCGCGACCGGGCCGCTGACCGGCGGCGCTCTGGCGGAGGATTTGTCCCGGCTTTTGGGGCGGGAGTCATTGTATTTTTACGACGCGTCCGCGCCGCTGATTGCCGCCGACAGCGTGGATATGCGCTTTGCCTACGAGAGCGCCCGGTACGGGCGGGGCGGGGCGGACTATATCAACTGCCCGATGGATAAAGAGAGTTTTCTCGCTTTTTGCAAAGAGCTGGCGGAGGCGAGGGAAGCGCCGGTTCACGGTTTCTTGGACAAGCATGTGTTCGAGGGATGTATGCCGGTGGAGGTGCTGGCGCGGCGCGGCGCCGACACGCTGCGCTTCTCTGCGATGCGCCCGGTGGGGCTGCGCGACCCCGCCACCGGCAAGGGCGCGTACGCCGTTTTACAGCTTCGGCGTGACAACGCCGCCGGAACGGTGTATAATATGGTCGGGTTCCAAACACATCTGGCGTTCCCGGAGCAGAAGCGCGTATTCTCGATGATCCCCGCGCTGCGGGAAGCCGAGTTTTTGCAGTACGGCGTGATGCACCGCAACAGCTATGTCGATTCGCCGAGGTGTCTGGACGATACGTATAAAGTCACGGCGGAATCGGAAATCTGTCTGAGGCTCGCGGGGCAGATTACCGGCGTGGAGGGATATATTGAGTCTACGGCTTCGGGATATTGCGCGGGGCTGTTTACGGCGATGGAAGCGGCGGGACAAGCCGTGACCCCGTTCCCGCGCGAAACGGCGGTCGGCGCGCTGGCGGCGTATATCGCAAACCCCGCGAACGACCCGTTCCGCCCGACGAAGATCCATTTCGGCCTGCTGCCCCCGCTGCCGGAACAGCAAGCCGTGCGGGACAAGCAGGAAAAGTGCCGGCGGCTGTCGGCAAGGGCGCTGGAGCGGATAATGAGGTGAAACGATGCACATTCTGGTAGACGCGATGGGCGGGGACAACGCCCCGCTGGAAATCGTCAAAGGTTCGTTGGACGCGATCAGCGAGCTGGGCGTTGAGGTCACGCTGGTCGGGCGCGGGGAGGATATTCTGGCCGCCCTGCGCGAACAGGGACTGGACGACCTCCCGAAAGGGCTGGCCATCTCCCACGCGGAACAAGTGGTGCTGATGGACGACAACCCGGCTTCGTCGGGCAGGGAAAAGCCCGATTCATCGCTCGCCGTGGGACTGCGGATGCTGGCGGACGGCGAGGGCGACGCGTTTGTGTCGGCGGGCAACACCGGCGCGCTGTTATCCGGCGCGATCCTGACGGCAAAGCGAATCAAGGGAATCCGCCGCGCGGCGCTCGCTCCGGTCATCCCGACCAAGGCGGGCGGCGCGATCATGATCGACAGCGGCGCGAACTTGGAGTGCAAGCCGGAATACCTGCTGCAATTCGGGCGGATGGGCTCCCTGTACGCGCAAAAGGCGCTGGGCAGGCACAACCCGAAGGTGGGACTGCTGAACATCGGCACGGAGGAGAGCAAAGGTCCCGAGCTGCAAAGGGAGGCGTACCGGCTTCTGAAAGAGGCCGGAGACGCAGGGGAGATTCATTTTGCCGGCAACATTGAGGGGCGCGACGTCGCGTTCGGAGCGGCGGACGTGGTGGTCTGCGACGGTTTTTCAGGAAACATCTTCCTCAAGACGATGGAGGGCGTAGGGCTGTACTTTGCCGACATGCTGAAGGGGCTGTTTACGAAGAGCGCGCTGACAAAAGTCTCCGCGCTGATGGTCAAAGACGGCCTGCGGGCTTTCAAAAAGACGCTGGACTATGCCGAGACGGGCGGTTCGCCCCTGCTGGGTCTGCAAAAGCCCGTAATCAAGGCGCACGGCAGCTCGAACGCGAAAGCGATCAAGAACGCCGTCCGGCAAGCGCGGGATTTCGCCGCCGGGGGCGTGATTGGCGCGATTCAGGCATCGCTTCTGTCAAAAGAAGGAGACGGGGAATGACCGTCGCGGGGTATCCCTTTCGCGACGCCTCTTTGCTCGAAACGGCGCTGACCCACAGCTCGTATGCCAACGAGCGCCCCGGCGCGGCGTATAACGAACGGCTGGAGTTTTTGGGCGACGCCGTTCTGGGGCTGGTTTCGGCGGAGTTTCTCTACACCGCGTACCCGGACAAGCCGGAAGGCGAACTGACCAAGATCCGCGCGGGCTATGTCTGCGAGCAGAGCTTGGCCGCCGCCGCGCGGCGTTTGGGGCTGGGTGAGGTGCTGCGCCTCGGGCGGGGGGAAAACGAGGAAGGCGGGCGCGGGCGCGACTCCATCCTCTCCGACGCGTTTGAGGCGGTGCTGGCCGCGATGTATTTGGACGGCGGGCTGGAACCCTGCCGCAAGCTGGTGAGAGAAGAGATTCTGAGCCGCGCGCCGGCGATCCCGGTACGCGACGCGAAATCCCGCCTGCAGGAGGTTCTGCAGGGGCAAGGGCTGCCCGCGCCGGAATACCGCACGGTCAGCGAGAGCGGTCCGGAACACCAAAAGATATTCGTTGTTGAAGTATTTATCGAGGGAAGCCCGGCGGGGCGGGGCACAGGGCGCTCGAAGAAGCAGGCCGAGCAGGAAGCGGCGGGGCTTGCTTTGAAAAAAATGTAAGGACGGTCGTTCCGACTGTCGCGTCCTGACTGTCCATTATCCATTGCCATAAGCGCTCGTTCGCATTTCGGGCGAACGCGTAATTTTCAACACTTCGATAAGGGAGGTGGCGCGGGCTGGGCACGTTAAAATCGATCTCGATTCAGGGCTTCAAGACCTTCCCTGACCGCGTGGACATCACCGTGCCGTCCGGGGTGACCGCCGTCGTCGGGCCGAACGGCAGCGGCAAGAGCAATATCGCGGAGGCGGTGCGCTGGGCGCTGGGCGAGCAGAACGCCCGGGTCATGCGCTGTGAGCGCAAGATGGAGGACGTCATTTTCCACGGAACGGAACGGCGCGGCGCGCTGGGTTTTGCCGAAACCGCGCTGACAATCGACAATACCGACCGCGCGCTGGCGTGGGACGCCGACGAGGTGACGCTGACCCGCCGCCTCTACCGCTCCGGCGAGAGCGAATATTTTATCAACAAAGCCGCCGTGCGCCTGAAGGACATCACAACCTTGCTGATGGATACAGGACTGGGCGCGGGCGGCTATTCGATCATCGCGCAGGGAATGATCGACCGCATCATGACCGAAAAACCCGCCGACCGGCGGGGCGTTTTCGAGGAGGCCGCGGGGATCGCGAAATACCGCAGCCGCAAGGAAGAAGCGCAGCGCAAGCTGAACGCCGCCGAGCAGAACCTGTTGCGGGTTTCCGACAAGATCGGGGAACTGGAGCCGCAGGTCGAGACGCTGCGGGAGCAAGCGGAGACGGCGCGGCGCTTTTTGCTGCTGCGCGACGAACTGCGCGGGCATGAGATCAACCTCTGGCTGCACCAGATCGAGAACATACGCGCCGGCAAAGACCGGCAGAATGACGAGTTTCGCGCGGCGAAGGAACGGTTTGAGAAGAGCAGGGCGGAACTGGACGCGCTGTACGCCGACATGGAGCGGATGGAACGGGAGTCTCTGGATCTGGCGCAAGCCTCCGAAGAACTGCGAAGCGCGCTGTCGGAACTGGAGAACCGCCGCGCCGAGGCCGAAAGCGGCTTGAAGGTGGCGCAAAACGATATAGAGCATTTGGAGCGTTCGCGCCGGGAGCTTCTGGACGCCGCGGAACGGCATGACGAGCGTTCCGCCGCGCTGCAAAAACAGCGCGAAGAACGCGAAGCGGCGTTTTTAAGTACCGAAGCGCAGTTAACCGCCGCGGAAGCGGCGTTAGGCGCTCTCGCGGACGAAATCAAGGCGCTGGCATCGCAGAGCGGCGATCTGACGGCCAAAACGGACGCGCTGCGGGCGCAGCTCGCGTCGGAGCAAGCGGCCGCCGGGGAAGGGCGGCTTCGGCTGTCGGCGCTGGACGCGCGGAAAACCGAACTCGCGGCGCGGCGGCAGACACTGCTGGCCGAGCGCGAACGCGGCGGCGCGGCCGTCGCCGAGGCGAAGAACCACCTCGCGCTGGTGGCGAAAGACTTGGCGCAAGCGCGGAGCAAAGCCGAAGAGCTGGACAACGTGATCAAAGGGTACGGTCTTCGGACAGAACAGCGGGCGGCAAAGCTCGCCGAAGCGCGGGACAAGGCGGAAACCCTTCGGCGGCGGCGGGAGGAAAAAGGCTCGCGCCTCGCCCTGCTGCGCGATTTGGAGCATGAGTATGAAGGCAACCACGCCGTGGCGGCGGTCATGGGCTCCGGCTTGCCGGGACTGCACGGCGTGTTGAGCGATTTGATCCGCACCGGCGACGAAACGGCGGTGGCGGTTGAGATCGCGCTGGGCGCGGCACTGCAGAACATCGTCGTGGGCACCGAACGGGACGCGAAAGCGGCCATCAACCTGTTAAAAGAGCGCAGGGGAGGCCGCGCCACGTTCCTGCCGCTGACCACGGTGGACGGGCGCGAATGGAGCGACGTTCCCGAAGACGGGGAGACGCTGGGGCTGGCTTCGCGCCTGGTGGACTGCGGCGAACAATACCGCGGGATTGTGCGCAGTTTGCTCGGGCGCACGATCATCTGCCGCACGCTCGACGGGGCGATCGCGCTCTCCCGCAGGCTGGAACAGCGTGTGCGCATCGTGACGCTGGACGGTCAGGTGATCAACGCGGGCGGCGCGATGACCGGCGGCAGCGTGGGTAAAAAAATCGGCATCCTCTCGCGCAAGAACGAGATCGCGCGGCTGGAGAGCGAGCTGTCGGAGCTGAACGCACAGGCCGCCGGCGCGGGCAAACATTTTGAGGAATCGGAACGCACCTTTAAGGCGGCGCAATACGATTTGGAAGTTGCCGAGGGCGAGCGCTCCCAAGTCAAAGAAGACGTCAATTCACTGGCCGCCGAGGAACGCCACCGCGCCGCGCTGCTGAAGAACTTAGAAGAAGCGGGGGCGCTTTCCGATACCGAGCTGGAGGAAATCGGGCGGTCGCTCGCGGGGATCGACAGCGAAAGCCAAAACGAGAATCGGGTGATCGGGGAACGCCTTGCGTCCGCCGCCCGGCTGGAAGAAGAACTTGCTTCGCTCAGTCAGGGGTTTGATACGCTGGACGCGTCGCGCGGGGAGATGCAGGAGAGGCAGTCGTCTCTGCGCGAGCGGATCGCGGCGCTGCAAGCCGAGCGGGAAAACGCGCAAAAATCCCTTTTGGACTACGACGAGCGCATCCGCGACCTCTCGATGGACGCGGACAGCCGCGCCGCCGCGCTGGAGGATTACCGCCGCCGCGCCGACGTTTTACGCGAGAGTTGCAC
>JAISVY010000152.1 GCA_031271325.1 Oscillospiraceae bacterium | reverse complement strand
CTCTACTGCGCTCTGCGGGGTTCCCGGCGCAGGGGGCGTCTGGGCGGGGGTTCGGGGTGCCGCTTTTTGTACACATAGGCGAGGATTTCCGCGACGGCGGCAAACAACTCCGGAGGAATCTTATGCCCGATCTCGCAGGAGACATACAGCGCCTGCGCCACCGGCTTGTTTTCCACGATCTCCACCCTGTGCTGGGCGGCAACCTCCCGCATCTTCAGCGCAACGCGGTCTTTGCCTTTGGCCAGCACCACCGGCGCGTCGGTCACCTTTTCGTTGTATTGAACGGCGACGGCGTAATGGGTGGGGTTGGTGATCACCACATCGGCCTGCGGAATGGCGCGCATCATCCGCATCATGCTCATCTGTCGCTGTTTCTCTTTGCGTTTGCCGCGGATCAGCGGGTCGCCTTCCAGCTGCTTGATCTCCTGCTTGATCTCCTCCCGCGACATCTTGAGGTTGCGTTCGTATTCCCACCATTGGTAGAGCAGGTCGGCCAGCCCGATTCCGATCAGCACGGCGCAGGCTTTAATCGCAACGCCCATCGCCATCGAAATAATATTCGCGGCGGACTGCCCCGGCGTCAGCCGCATCATCCCGGCGAACGAGCCGAAGTGCTTGCTGAACTCCTGATAGACAATCACCGACATCAGCGTAATCTTGAGTACCGCCTTCAGCATCTCCACGACGCTCCGCATCGAGAATATGCGCTTGAACCCTTGAAGCGGGTTGATCTTGGAGAGCTTGGGCTTGATCGTCTCCCCGGTGAAAAGAAACCCGATCTGCGCCACGTTGACCAATATCCCCATCACCAGCGCCACGATCAAAACGGGAAGCAGCAGCCATATCAGCTGCCAAAGCGCCTGTACAAACGCGGCGCTCGCGTCCGCCGCGGTGGGGGGAGCCCCCACGTCGCCGATCCTCCCGATAAAACTCTTTAACAGCGCGCCCGCGCCGTCGGAGATCCAGCCGCCCATCACGAAGATGATCACGAACATGCTTATCGTCAGCACTGCCGTGTTGATTTCGGCGCTTTTAAGCACCTGACCTTTTTTTCGCGCGTCCTCGCGCTTTTTAGGCGTAGCCTTTTCGGTCTTTTCGCCGCCGCCGCCCTGATCCGGAGTCATGGAATCATCCCCCCTATCACGCGGTCGATCGCATCAAACATAAATGTAAATATATCCCCGGTCAGATAGACAAACGCGGGCATCATCAGCATCAGGATAAACAACCCCAGTATGATCTTCAGAGGGATGCCCACCACAAACACGTTCATCTGCGGCGCGGTACGCACAACCACGCCCAGCGCCACCTCGGCCAGCAGCGCCGCCGCCAGTACCGGCATGGAAATCTGAATGGCAATCACGAAACAGCGGGAAAACTCATCCGCCACCAGCGTAACGATCTCCGGTCGCAGTACGCCGGCGCCCACGGGGATCACCGCAAAGCTGCGCGCCATCAGCTCAATCAGCCGGTTCAGCCCTCCCGTGAAGACAAACGAAAGTACCAGCGCGGTGTTCAGCAGTCCGCTGGTGACGGCGACTTGGGTACCCGCCGACATATCGTACATCTGCGCCATCGAGAACCCGATCTGCATATCGATGATATGCGCGGCGGTGTAAATCGCGTTGAAGAAGAGGCTCGTGATAAATCCGATTACCAAGCCCACCGACAGCTCGCAGATCACGGCGAACGCCAGCGCGTAGATGTTGCCGTACGGGTACTCGGCGGGCGGCGGATACAGGTTGATCAGGATGAACCCCATCAAAAGCGAGAAGCCGATCTTGGCGGTGTTCGGGATCTGCTGCCGCGCCAGCAGCGGCGTGAAGGTAAAGAGCGCCGCCATGCGGGTCACAATCAGCAGCAGGTGAACGACCCACGGGAGCAATACGTCGGTAATCATACTATCCGCCGCCGCTCATCAGCGTAAACACCCTCTGGGTAAACTCGGTTAGCCTTGACAGCATCCACGCGCCGAAGATAATCAGCGTGAGAAAAACCGAGAGGATCTTCACAACGAACACAATCGTCTGCTCGTTGATTTGGGTGGTCGCCTGCAAAACCGAGATGATCAGCCCCGCAACCAGCCCGATCACCAGCATCGGGGCGGAAACGATCAGGATGGTCATCACCGCGTCGTACACAATGGAGGCTACCTGACTCTGTTCCATTTACATACCTCAACGAAGTGTTGAAAATTGCGTGTTCGCCTGAAAGGCTAGCCAAACGAGCGGATCAAATTCATCACCACGTTGTCCCAGCCGTTGGCCAGCACAAAGATCATCAGCTTAAACGGCATCGAGATCATGGCGGGCGGCAGCATCATCATACCCATCGACATCAGCGCCGAGGCGACGATCATATCAATGACGATAAACGGGATGAAGATCAAAAAGCCCATCCAAAGCCCCGTTTTCAGCTCGCTTGTGATAAACGACGGAATCAGCACGTAGGTCGGAATATCGTCCAAGCTCTCCGGCGGGGTTTCGTTCAGCCCCGCAAGCCCCAAAAACATACCGAGATCGGCGGCGTGACCTTGGTTGCGGATCTCCCCGAACATAAACTCCCGGAGCGGCTCTACGGCGGCGGTGTAGAATTCGTCCAGCGTCATCTCCGATTCTTCCTGCTGATAAGGTACCCACGCCTCTTCGTAAATCTGCGTCAGCGTACCGTGCATCGAAAAATAGGTGAGGAAGAGGGCAAGCCCGATGATGATTTGATTGGGCGGCATGTTCTGCGTACCCATCGCGTTCCGCGTGAACGACAACACGATGACGATGCGGGTAAACGACGTCATCATGATCAGGATAGACGGCACCAGAGTGAGCACGGTCAGCAGCAGCATGATCTCGACCGTGGTGGTCGCGCCCTCGGTATCGTCCTCACCCAGAATGTTTTGCAGCAGATTAAACGGGAACGTCGCGTCTTCCGGCTCCGCCGCGGTTTCCCCCGCCGGGCTCGGCGACGGCTCTATCTCCACGGCGCGGGTTTGGACCGTAAAGAGCAGCACCAGCGTAAAGAGCACCGGCAGCAGGCGCATCAGGCACCGAAGAGAAGCTGACGGTTTGTTCGGCTGCGGTCGGCGAACAAGCGGGAGGTTTTTGAGATTACCGTCTTTCATCCTTTGTCTCCCGTGTTGTTTCTGTCGTCCAAACGCGCCTGCCTCTGCGAAACCAAGTCCAGAAGCTGGTCGATCCGCTCGGCGCGCTCTTTCTCGTTCTTGGGGTCAGGCTCTGCCGGGGAGGGGACGGGCGCCGGGCGGCGGGAAGGCGTCTCATAACGCGGGGGGGGATTATGCGCGCGGCGGTCAAGCGCGTCCGGCTGGCTCAGGCGGGTCATGTTCTCGATCTCGTTTTGATAGCGGTCATACCGCGGCGTTTCCGGCTTGTCCGCCGTATGCGGATGACCCGCGTTCCCGGCGCCCTCGGCGGAACCGGAAACCGGGTCTTTCATCTTTTGAAGCAGCTCCGCGAACGAAGTGTCGGCTTCCGGCTTGTTTGTTTGAGTGACGTTGGCTCTCAGATTGCTTTTGAAACGGCTCATAAACCCTCGCGGGCTTTCGCTTTTCTGCGCCTCGGCGAAATCGGAAGCCGACAGCTCAGACAGGAGGTTCACGCCGTCGCGCCCCGCGCCCACGACAAACAGGCGCAAGCCGATCTGCAAGAGGAGCACGGACGCGTCTCTGCTTACCATCAGACGCTCGATCACCCGGATGCGCTTGCCGGAAAACACGGTTCCCTTGGAAATGCGTTTGGACAGGTATACAAACCCGCCCAAGATTAAAACAAAGACCAAAAGCCCCAAAACAAGGCCGACAATCGATCCCGGGGGCATTGTCAGAACGAGGGGCGTCACCCCAACACCTTTCGCACGGCCTCGCATACGCGGTCGGCTTGGAAGGGTTTTACGATAAAGTCCTTCGCGCCCGCCTGAATCGCCTCAATGACCATAGCCTGCTGTCCCATTGCGGAACACATGACCACTTTCGCGTCTTTATTGATCATCTTAATCCCTTTGAGCGAATCGATCCCGTTCATCTCCGGCATGGTGATGTCCATGATCACAAGATCGGGTCTCAGCTCGTTATACCGTTCCACGGCGACCTTTCCGTTTTCCGCCTCGCCGATCACCTCAAAGCCGTTTTTGGTTAATACGTCTTTGATCATCATTCGCATGAATGCGGCATCGTCTACAATGAGAATTTTACCTGCCATAAAGTTGGTCCACCTCCACTATGATACAAGGGGAATTTGGGTCTGTACGGAGATTCGCGAGTATCTGCGGCGCTTCGGTTCGAAAAAGAGCTGCTCGGCAGCGCCTATTTGGCCGGGTTGATACGTTTTGACGGGCTGACAATTTCGGTGATGCGGCAACCGTAGTTGTCGTCGATGGTCACCACTTCCCCCTGCGCGATCAGCTTGCCGTTGACGATCACGTCCACCAGTTCTCCGGCCATTTTGTCGAGGACGACGATGGTGCCTACATTGAAGTCTAGAATTTCTTTGATGTACTTCCGGCTTTTGCCCAGTTCCACCGATACCGAGAGCGGCACATCCAGCAGAATGTCCATGTTCTCCCCCATCCCCGCGACGGCGGTGGGGTCGCCAAACGAGGCGAAGGTAGCGGGGCGCACGTCAACCGGCGGCTGTGGAGGCGGCTGATATTGGTATCCGTAAGGAGGCGCGGGCGGGTACGGGTACGGCTGAGGGTACGGGTACGGCGGCTGCGCGGCGTAAGGATCCGGCTGGGGCGGCGGGGCGGGCTGCGGCTGGGGAGCCGCAGGCGCGGCGGCGGCCGGAGCGGGAGCGGGCTGCGGAGCGGGCGCGGGAGCCGGTTCGGGCGGCGGGGGCGGCGCGGGTTCGCTGCCCATCCCCATCATGTTGGCCACCATCGACTTCGCGAAGTCCACCGGCATCACCTGCATGATCTCTGAGTTGATCAGACCTCCCACAACCATGTCGAAAGCGATACGCACGACGGGCTTTTCAATGTCGTCGAACGGATACCCCAATCCTCCCTCCAGCAATACCTGCGTTGCCTTCGGCGGGGAAATGTCGATCGGCATCGTGAGCATCTGCGAGAGAGAGGTGCTGGACGAACCGACCATCTGGTTCATCACCTCGGCGATACAGGAGAGGTGCATTTCGTTCAAGTCGTCCGGGATATTCGTCCCGTCGCCGCCCAGCATCAGGTCGGTGATGATCTTCACGTCGTTCTCGTGCAGGAACAGGCAGTTCGTGCCCTGCAGCCCCACGGTATACTGAACCTCGACCGAAACGAACGGCATCGGGTACTGACGCGCCATTTCGCCCATATTGGTCACGTTGACGCGGGGGGTTGTAATATCCACTTTATTATTCAGCAGAGAGAATAATGTCGTGGCGGCCGTACCCATGCTGATGTTGCCGATTTCGCCCAAAGCGTCGGCTTCCTCACTGGTCAGTACGTCCGTGAAATCCACCTTTGGCAGCTCCACCGGAGCCGCGTCCGAGGGGGGAGCGCCCACTTCCGCCAACAGAGCGTCCAGCTCGGCTTGCGACATGGTGGTGGCTCCGAAAGCGTTTTGGGACGCGCCGGCATCATCGTCAACGCTGATTTCGCTTTGCAAGAGGGCGTTGATTTCGTCTTGCGATAAGCCGTTACTCATCGTTTGCGTCCTCCTTTTGAATGATTTCCGTTACCTTTGCGGCATAACGGCGATCTTTTGTGCCTATCTCCACCTTAAACTTCGGCAAATGCCCCACGCGAAGCGTCAGCGGCTGCGATACGCCGTGATCCAAACTGATAACGTCTCCCACCTGAAGGTTTAGAATATCGCGCACAGACGCGAGGGTTTCGTTGAAGAAAGCCGATATTTCGAGGGGTGTGCGCTCTATGCGCTTTTTGATGTCGTCCTGCATGGGGAAGACATCCCCGCTGTCACTGCTTTGGTACAGGAACTTTGTGGTGAGCTGTTGATTGATCGGTTCCAGCGCCAGATGGGGCAGACAGATGTTAAACGTTCCGGTTGCGTCGTCTATCTTTACGCTGATCGAGATAATCGCGACCGTTTCGTTCATCGCGACAATTTGCGCGAATTGCGGGCTTGTCTCCAACCGGTCAAGATAGGTGGTGATCCCCACAACCTTCTCCCATGATTCCCCGAACAGCGGTAAAAACTGGCGCATAATGCGTTCGAGCAGCACTTGCTCGATCTCGGTAAACCCGCGCGAGACGCTTTCTTTGTCGGGCTTTCCGCCGAGCAGCCGGGAGATGATGGCGTAGGAGAGATCCGGCGAGATTTCCAGCAGTACCGAACCGGTCATCGGCGGCATCCGCACGACGGCCAAGATCAGCGGCGAAGGCAGCGCGTTCACGAATTCCGCGTATTTGGTCTCCTCCACCGAAACAACCTCCGCGGAGCACATGGCGCGGAGAGTTCCCGATAAGTACGAGGAAAACAGGCGGGCAAAGTTGTCGTAAACGATTTTTAAGGTTCGGATATGCTCTTTATTGAAGCGGTTTGCCGTGCGGAAGTCAAATTCGCGAATCTGACCTCCTCCGTCGTCTATAGGCAGCGCGCTGATATCTTCAGACTCAATGGCGTTCAGGAGCGCGTCAATCTCTGCCTGCGACAGTACACCGGCCATTTGCACCCCACCTTCCGAAGTGTTTTAGTCATGGGAACGGCTTCTTCCCGCGGTATCCTTCGAACCGAAGGGGGCGGCACCGCCGCCGGGAGACGTGCGCCCTACTGCCTTACGGGCGTAAACTCGGTAAAGTACGCGGCGACGATCGCGTCGGTGTTGAATTCCGCGTTGGCCAGCGCGATAAACTCGGCGAGGATGGTGCTTTTTTCCGCAATATCGCGAACCTGCTCGTTGGTTCTCGCGCCGATCAGATCGTAGACGAACCCCCTGATACGGTGCTGTTTCGCGGTCAGCTCCTCCAGCAGCTTTTCGTCCGAAATCTCCAGCATGATCGCGCACTTCACATACTGCCTCGGTTCGTCGGAAACGTTGGCGATAAACGGTTCGTCAAACGAAAAGTTGACATTTTTCTGCCCCGTATACGCTTCCGCCTTCTCACCGCAGGAGGCAAGCAGCGTCATCGCCATGACGGCGAGCAGGCATAACGCCGCGATTTTTCTGCCCATAAACGTCCTCTCCTAACTGTTAGCTTCTTCGTAAACGTTCCCCTCAGCGTCCATCTTCACGTTGCGGAAAAGCACGAATTCCACGCGGCGGTTTTTACGCCATGTCTCTTCCCTGTTCGGATCATCGAGACCTCCGAACTCGCCTTCCGTCACCGGGCGGGTATCGCCGAACCCGGCTGACTTGACCAGCGCTTTGGGGATCTGCGGGTAGTTATCCAGGATAAACCGGCACACAGCCGCGGCGCGGGCAGAGGAAAGCCCCAAGTTATCGACCAGCACGCCCGCCGCTTGGAAGGGGCGGATGTCGGCGTGCCCCTGCACCTCGATCTCCGAAAACAGGTTATCCGTCACGCCCTCTAAGATAAAGGTCTCCACAATCCTGCGTATGTCCGGTTCGTATTCCTCACGGAGTTCGGCGCTGGCGGTTTCAAAGAACACATCGCTGTCGTGCCGGATGATAATCTTCATGTCGGAGGGCAGAACCTCGATGATTTTCATCTCGGTGCTGCCGGATTCCTCGTTCAATTCATCGGCTTGTTCCATCAGCTTCTCGATAAACTCCGCCCACTCGTCGGTCGGGTCGGTGAACACGTCTTCGGGGATTTCCGGCGGATCTTGAAGTCCGGTATTGCCCAGCGCCGAGTCGTTGTCTACAAAGTCGAAGATTTCGGGCGAGCCGTTCAGCGCCATGACCAGCCCTCTCCACTTGTTCACGTCAACGGTACTCATCGAGTACAGCAGCACAAAGAAGGTAAGCACCAGCGTCACCATGTCGCCGTATGTCGCGAGCCATGCCGGGCAGCCAGCCGCCTGCGGCTCTTCTTTTTTCTTCCTCGCCACCGGGAATCGCCTCCCTACAAATTATTCGTCCCGCGCTTCTTCCTCTTCTTTTTTAGGTTGCTCTTTCGCGGCGCGGGGCAGGAAGGAATAGAGCTTCTCCTCAATGATGCGCGGGTTTTCGCCCGCTTGAATCGACAGCAGCCCTTCCAGAAGAATCTCTTTATACAACATTTCGTTGCCTGAGGATGTCTTGAGCTTTGCCGCGATCGGTATAGAGATGGTATTCGCGATGATCGAGCCGTAGAAGGTCGTGATCAGCGCGGCGGCCATGCCGCTGCCCAGCGCGTTCGGGTCGCTGAGGTTTCCGAGCATGATAATGAGACCGATTAATGTGCCCAGCATACCGTATGCGGGACCCAAAGCGCCGATCAGCTCGACCATGCCGATGCCCTTTTGGTGGCGGCTCTCGATCGCGCCCAGTTCGGCCTCCATGATGTTTTTGACCAGTTCCGGGTCGGTGCCGTCTACCACCAGCATAACGCCTTTTTTCAAAAATTCGTCGTCAAGCTCGTTGACCTTCTCTTCCAGCGCCAGCATCCCCTCTTTACGGGCGATGTTCGCGAGCGTGACGATCGTATTGATGCCGCCGACCGAGTCGAACGAATGCTGCTTAAACGCGTTGCCGATGATCTTCGGCAACAGCATAAAATCGCTGATCGTGTAGGAAGACAGGATACCGGCCAGCGTACCGCCGATCGTAATCATGACGGAGGACGGGTCGCCGAATTGTCCCAAGGTGCCGCCGCCCCAGAAGATACCGATGACCATGAAGATAAACGCGAGCACGATGCCGAGTATTGTGGTAATATCCATATTTCCCTCCAAAAAAAGGCGAAATGTGGGACGCAAACCATAACCGTCTGTTGGGCGGGGTTCTGCCGCCCGCCGCGCGGTCACGCGGCGTTAGGGGGGATCCTGCTTTGTATGTACGGGAAGGTTGACAAACACGGCGGCTCTGTATTGAATGATCCGCCCGATGATGACGTCAGCCTTTTCTAAGACCACCAGTTTTTTGCCGTCCAGCAGGGTTATGACAGAATCGGGGGTCTCTTCTATAAACTCTATCAGGTCGGGATTCACATAGAATTCTTTCCCGTTCAGACGCGTCATCAAAACCATCGCGGCGATACCTCCGTCATACACAGATAGCCGTAGCCTGTATTATACCACAACATGACACAAAAGAGCAACAACAATTTTCATTAACCCGGCGTTTACTCCCGCAGCCGGACAAAAACCGGTATGGAACGGACAAACCCCGCTCTACCGCGAGGTTTGTCAGTATAGGTGATTCCTTAGGAGGGAGCGCGCCGGGACGATTGCTGCCGTCCCCCGCGGGCGGATTTAGCGCTTCGGACCGAAAAAGAGCTGCCAAGCGGCCTCTAATTATCTCTTCAGGTTGATCAGCTCTTCCAGCAGGGTGTCGGAGACGGTGATCACGCGGGAGTTGGACTGATACCCGCGCTGGGTGACGATCATTGAGGTAAACTCGTTCGCGAGGTCAACGTTGCTCATCTCCAAGCCGCCGATCTTCAGTGAGCCGTTGGGACCCACGCCGGGGAACAGGAGGTCGGCGCCGCCGGAGTTGGAAGATTGCTGGTACATATTCTCGCCGACTTTGGTCAGACCGCCCGGATTCATGAAGGTCGCGGTGACCAGCACGCCGATGTCAACGGCAAGACCGTTTTCGTCGAGACCCTTCAGGATCCCCGATTCGTCGATCGAGATTTGGCGGTAACTGGAGGGCACCAGCATACGCCCGGCCATCTCGCCCTGCGTGAAGACGCTTACGCCTTCTTCGTCGGTCGGCGCGAACGGATTGTAGATGTATCCGTTGTCCCCTTCCTCGCGGATCCCCATGTCGTCGAGATAGTTCTGGAACGCCGTCGGGTCGCCCGGTTCCGCCGAGAGCTGCGCTTCCGCGCCTTCGCCCCACGCGATGCGGGTCTGATCGTCGTCCAGCGTGATTCTGCCCATTTGAGGACCTTCATCGTCAAAATCGTCGGTCGAGAGGAACATCTTCCCCATGACATACTCGCCGCTGGCGGTGATCAGGTAGCCGTAGCTGTCGAGGTAGAGGTTTCCGGCGCGGGTGTAGAAAACGTCGTCCCCGTTGGTGACGGTGTAGAAGCCCTCGTCCACAATCATGGTGTCCAGCGTGCGGTCGGTCGACTGGAACGCGCCGGCGGTGTGGATGTTGTCGATCGTCGAGTTGACGGTGCCGAGACCGACCTGACGCGGGTCGATGCCGCCGAGGGTTCCGGCTCCGTTGGCCTGCGTGGCGTCGGAAAGGGTCTGGCTGAACATGTCGGAGAAGGTGGCGCGTCCGGCTTTGAAACCGTATGTATTGACGTTTGCGATGTTGTTGCCGATGACGTCCATTTTGAGTTGGTGACCTTTCAGCCCGGCGACGCCGGAGTACATGGAACGGATCATTCAGAGCTTCCTCCATTTATTTTA
>JAISVY010000142.1 GCA_031271325.1 Oscillospiraceae bacterium | reverse complement strand
TCCAGATGGGGTTTGCCGTGAGAGCCGGGGACACGCTGATTCTTTCTGACGCGGAGGGACGGGTGCTGGATTTCATCACGGTGGAAGCGGGTGACGGATGAGGATTTTCGCCGTACTGGTTTGTCTCCTGTTTGTTCCGGTTCCTTTGGGAGCGGGGGCGGAAGCGGCGGCGCTTGTGACCACGCGGCAGGAACTGGCGGAAGCGGTATACGCCGCCGAGGACGGGGATACGATACTCGTCGGCGACATAGAGTTTCACGATTACCCAGCCGGCTGGCAGATTCTCAACAGTTTAGACCGCGTTACCGTTGACAAAAACCTGACGGTCAGAGGCGCGAAGCCCGACGGTTCCCGGTCGGTGCTGTCCGGCGGCAGTTTCATAATAAACGGACCGCAGGCTGACTCGCAAAAAATCTCCTGTGCGTTTGAAAACATTCTGTTTGACGGCGGCATCAACGGCGAAGAGCTTGTGTTGGACGATTGGGAGCCGGCTGACACGGAGCCGGAGCCGTATAAAGCACAGTTCGCGGTTTCGTTCTTGGGCAATGTGGACGCCGTTTTCACAGACTGCGCGTTTAGGCGCTATATGCACGAATACGGAAGCGCTTTTCTGTGTATGTACGGGGACTATGCGTGGGCGCAGCCCGGAGACTTCCTGTACGCTTACCGTTATAATACCTTCTGCGCGCTGAATCTATCGCTCATAAACTGCGAACTCACCGAGAACACCGCCCTTTACGCGGGCGGCGCGGTTTATCTGGAGGGGGAGCGCGTTTCGTTCTGCGCGGAAAACTGCGTTTTTTCAAAAAATACAAGTTGCCTGAGCAGCGCGGCGGATAGCGGCGGATTTATGTCCTATCACGGCGAGGGCGGCGGCGCGATCCGCGCGCTGCAATCGTTTGTTGCGCTGACCGGCTGCGAAATCACGGAAAACACCGGCAACCGGCTGTACGGCGACCCGAACGGCGACGCCACGCGGGGCGGGGGCGTCAGCATCGAGCACGGAAAGCTCACGATGACAGACTGTCATGTTTCCCGCAATACCGCAAGCAGAGGCGGCGGGCTTTATATTTTAATGAGCGAAACGCGGATAGAAGGCTGCGATTTTCTAGAGAACCGCGCGGCTACGGACGCGGTCGTCCGCAGTGAGGAATATATCTGGCACGATGCGTCGACGGCTTATATGGGTCCGCCCGATGAGGTAAAACTTGGCGGTGTGCTGACCGGGATGCGGAGCGCCACGGGGCAGGGCGGCGGAGCGTATATCGAAATCAACAGCCCCGTTTCGGTGACGCTTCAAAACACAAGCATCGTCGGCAACACCGCGCAGAGCGCCTACGGCGGGTTTTACGCGAATTACAGCGACTGGCATGTTCCGCTCGAAGGCTTTGGCAAAATTGAATTCGTTTTCTGTACCTACGCCGGCAACCGCTGCGAAACCGACTACAGCCCGATAAAAGACCGGATTTTATGGGGTTCGGTGCCCGGCGATCAACCCGTTACCGACAATATCATCTGGCTCACAATACCCGGCGACGTATGGGAGATTGCCTATGTCAAGCCGTTCGGCTGCGTAATTTCCGATGTGAGTTTTGAAACAGAGTATCCGCGCGGCGAATTTCCGAACGCGGATAACGGTCATAACTACTTCGGTTCGCCGCGGCAAGCGGAGCAGGACGGCGTGTTGATTGAGAACCGGGCGCAGCCGGTCTATGAAATCCCGTCCGAGCTTCTGAAAACCTTCTATGGCGGGCGCTTCGCCGGGTTTGACGGACGGCTATACGCCGGAAAAAATGAGCGGCTGAGGTCTGACGGCGGCGGCGGAGCGCTCCCTTGGGGGTTCGCGCTGACAGTTCTCGGCGCGGCGGCGGTCGGTATCTTTATAGCCGTGCGTCGGAAACGCCGCGCTTTGCTGCCGCCGGAAAACGTGATTCCGGTGATGGAAGCCGCCGAACCGCCGGCGGACAGCGGGGAAGAAAACGGCGGTCTGGTTCTGTTGACCGCAAGGGAAAAAGAGGTCGCGGCGCTTTTGTGCGAGGGCTTGACGCAAAAAGAAGCCGCCGCGGTTTTAATGATCGGCGCGGAAACGGTCAAAACGCACATCAAAAACATCTACGGTAAGCTGGGTGTCAAAAACAAGGTTGAGCTGTCGGCGAGATTACGCCGGTGAAGTAAGAACCTGTTCCCATAGGTTAGAAAGCACCGCATCGGCGGCGAATTTTCCTCCGTACTGCGTCAATTTTCCTTGGAATAGCATAGTGAATGCCCCCAAACGTGTTTGATCGGCGTTTGGGGGTTTTTGCCTATCCCCCAAAAATCCCCCATACGGGGGATAGACTTTTATCCCCGTTCCAGTGATAATATCGAAGTGTTGAAAATTGCGTGTTCGCCTGAAAGGCGAACGAGCGCCTCATGGCAATGTACAATTGACAGTTGATAATGGACAATCAGGACGCGTAGGGCGCGACGACCCCGGCGCGCCGCCGGTTTCAACGTCCTGTGCAGGGCGCGGCATCCTTGACGCGTCGTGAACATCCCCCGGCGGCATTCGCCGCCACCCCCTTCGAGTCGAAGGGGGCAACAGGGGGAGCGGGCAACGGACAATTGGAACCCCGTGAAAACAATCTGCTGTTTGCCGATTATGCAAAAAAGGGAGGAGCAAAAAGATGACCAACGATCTGTTTGGAGGGCTGGGGAACCTGTTCGGCGGAATCGCGAAGAGCGTCGTGCCCAAGGACACGCCGGAGGGTAAGCTTCTGGAGGCGCAGTCGGAACTCGCCGGCTTGCAAAAGAGGGAGAGCGAGCTGCTGCTGGAGATCGGGCGGCAAGCGTATGAACGCGAACCCGCCGCGTGGTCGCAGGACGCAAAGTTAAAACTCGTGCGTCAGAACATCGCCGATGCGGAAACGGCGCTTCGCGATGCGAAGCAGGCGCAGGAGCAAGCGACCGCCGCGAAGGCGGCCGAAGACGCCAAGGGCAAATGCCCGAACTGCGGAGCAAAGAATCCCGAAGGGGTGAAGTTCTGCCAGGAGTGCGGGTCGCCGCTGGCGGCGGCGGGCGGCAAATGCGCCGCCTGCGGCTTTGACAATCCGCCCGGTACGCGCTTCTGCGGCGGCTGCGGCGCGCGGCAAGGGGGTTAACCGGTATGCTGCAAGCATTTACACGCAATTATCAGGACAACAGCACTGATGCCGGGCATCAGTTCACGTTTTATTGCGACGTTTGTAACGACGGATTCAAAAGCAGTTTTATCGAGAGCGCTACATATAAGAAGAAAGGTTTTCTGCGGGGGTTGGGTCAGGGCGTCAACGTCGTCGGGAACTTTTTGGGCGGTCAGGCGGGGCGCGTCGGAAGCGCGGTGTCGCAAGGCGGAAGCGTACTCTCACAGCGCTTTGAGGGGATGTCCCCCCAATGGCAGAAAGAACACGAGAAGGCTTTCGAACGGGCGCAGAGCGAGGCGAAGCAGCACTTTCGGCGCTGCCCGTCTTGTCATAACTACGTCTGCGGTCACTGCTGGAACGAGGACGAGGGGTTGTGCGTGTCGTGCGCTCCGCGTCAGGAGGTGCTGGTGGCCAAAACCCGCGCCGACGCGATGAAGCGCAACATCGACGAGGCGGGGCAAAGCGCCGCCGTATGGCAAGGCGAGATCGAGAGCAAGACCACCGTATGCCCGGTCTGCGGCAAACCCGCCGGCTCGGGAAAATTCTGCAACAACTGCGGCGCGAGTATGGAATTAAAAACCTGCCCCAAATGCGGCGCGAAAAACCAGCAAAACATTCGCTTCTGCAATAACTGCGGAGAAAACCTGCAAGCGGCGGCGGCGGGCGGCAAATGCGCCGCCTGCGGCTTTGACAATCCGCCCGGCACGCGCTTCTGCGGCGGCTGCGGCGCAAAACTCGCCTGATGTGATATGGGCATGTTGAAAATTGCCCGCTCCGGCTTGCGATGCCGCGCCACAGGCACCTGTTCGCAAGCGCTGCGCTCGTTCGCCTTTCAGGCGAACACGCAATTTTCAACACTTCGGATATATAAGGGAGGAATTTTTATGAAAAAGCGTTTTATCCTCGCGCCGGTAATGATTCTGACGCTTGCGCTTGCCGCTTGCGGCGGCAACGGCGCAGCTCCGTCCGTTCCGCAGGGCGGCGGCACGCTTCCAGCCGTCACTGACGCGGACAGCGGCGGCGAAACTGATCTCAGCCTCGGCGACGCGGTGAACGAAATCATAGACGACGCGATAGAAAACGACAGCTTCAGTTTGGCGGCGGCTTATGCGGCGATGAAAGAACGCGGGGTTGAAAAAGCCGACGTAGAACCGGTCTGGGACTACACGGTGGACGAAGAAAATTTCCACGCCTACGGCGATTCCGGCAGTTACGGACACGGCTTGATCCGTTTCACCAAAACCGGCGGCGCGTATCTGACCGACGGGGAATATGACGCTTGGGCAAAAAAGCTGTTTGACGCGACCGCCGCAATCTCCGATGACGGGTACAACATATACGGTTACGACGTGCTTTTCGGAGAAAACCCCGGCGCGGACGTTGAGATTTCGTTTGACGGCGCGATGGGCAAAGGTTCCGGCGCGATGATCGTCATGCAGGGCTGGGGATACAAATACAACGGCAGTTATATCCGCGTAGACATCGAACGCGCGGAGGAAAAAGACGCGGATTACGAGCAGGACGCGGCAGGCGAATGGGTCTGGATTTACTACTACAACGGCGTTCAGGCGGACGTGCGTACCGGCTTGCAGAAGAGCTTTGACGACGCATGGGAAGACGCGGAGGACGCGTTTGACGAATACGAAGACGAAATCGAAGACGCGATAGGCGATTATATAGGGTAAGGTTCTTGCGCGCCGCCAAAACATTGGGTATAATG
>JAISVY010000032.1 GCA_031271325.1 Oscillospiraceae bacterium | reverse complement strand
GCAGACCTATCGCAAGCGAGGAGAAGAACAGCGAACAATGAGCAATAAGCAGGAAGATAAAACCTACCGCCTCGGTATCGACATCGGCAGCACGACGATCAAGGCTGTGCTGCTCGACGGAAACGACGCGATTTTGTACAGCCGTTACCGCCGCCACCGCTCGGATATACTGGGCGAGATGGCGCTGTTGTTTGAAGAAATGGCGGATGACCTGCCGGAGATTTCGGCGCGGGTTTGTATGACCGGTTCGGCAGGGCTGGGCGCCGCCACCGCGCTCAAACTGCCGTTTACGCAGGAGGTCGTGGCGGGTACGCGCGCCGTGCGGCGCTTTGTGCCGGACGCGGACGTCGTGATCGAGCTTGGCGGCGAAGACGCGAAGATCACCTTTATGAAGCCGGTGGTCAGTCAGCGGATGAACGGCACCTGCGCGGGCGGCACCGGCGCGTTCATCGACCAGATGGCGGCGCTGCTGCAAACCGACGCAAGCGGGCTGAACGAACTGGCGAAAGATTATACGTCGCTCTACTCAATCGCTTCGCGCTGCGGCGTCTTCGCGAAGAGCGACATGCAGCCGCTGCTGAACGAGGGCGCGGGGCACTCCGACCTTGCCGCCTCGGTTCTGCAAGCGGTCGTCAACCAGACAATCGCGGGTCTCGCCTGCGGTCAGCCGATCACCGGGCGGGTCGTATTTTTGGGAGGTCCTTTGACCTACATGTCGGAGCTTCGCGCGGCGTTCGAACGGACGCTGCGGGACGCGGGGTGCGAATTTGTCACGCCGCAGCACGCCGAGGTGTTCGTCGCGCTGGGCGCGGCGCTGGGCGCGGACGCGCCCGCGATGCCGGTGAGCGAACTGCCGCCGCGTCTGCGGGACGCGGGCGCGATCGACGCGGACATCCCCCGGATGGAACCGCTTTTCTCCTCGGAAGAGGAGCTTCGGGCGTTCCGCGAACGTCACGCGCAAGCAAAAGCCCTGCGGGGGGAGATTCCCTCCGGACCTTGCTTTCTCGGCGTGGACGCGGGCAGCACCACGATCAAAGCGGTGCTGACCGGGCGGGACGGTCAGATTTACTATACATACTACAGCAAGAACGAGGGCGCGCCGCTGCCCCGCGCCGCCGAAGCGCTGCGCGAGATCTATAACATCCTCCCGGAAAGCGCCTATATCGGCGGCGTGACGGTCACGGGTTACGGCGAGCAGCTCCTGAAGACGGCGCTGCGGGCTGACCGCGGCGAGATCGAGACGGTTTGCCACACCCGCGCGGCGCAGGCGTTCGCCCCCAATGTGGACTTTATCCTCGACATCGGCGGACAGGACATGAAGTGTCTGCGAATCAAAGACGGGATGCTCGATTCGGTGCTGCTGAACGAAGCGTGTTCGTCCGGCTGCGGCTCGTTTATCCAGACCTTTGCGGAGGCTCTGGGGCTGTCGGTGCAGGAGTTTGCCGAACGCGCGCTGAGCGCGGAAAACCCGGTAGACCTCGGCACCCGCTGCACGGTGTTTATGAATTCGCGGGTCAAACAGGCGCAGAAAGAAGGCGCGAGCGTCGGGGACATCTCTTGCGGCTTATCCTATTCGGTCGTGCGAAACGCTCTGTTTAAGGTGATAAAACTCCAGTCGCCGGAACAGATGGGGAAGACCATTCTGGTGCAGGGCGGCACCTTCCATAACGACGCCATCCTGCGCTGTTTTGAGCGGGTGGCGGGCGTGGACGTGATCCGTCCCGACATCGCCGGACTGATGGGCGCGTACGGCGCGGCGCTGATCGCGTCCGATTCGTACACCGCCGGAGCGCGTTCCGCTGTTGTGACCTCCGACCGCTTAGACGATATTCAACCCGAAAGCGTGACACAGAGAGCTTGCGGCGGCTGCACCAACGCCTGTAAGCTGACCATTTCGCTCTTTGCCGGAGGGCGGCGGCTAATCAGCGGTTTCCGCTGTGAGAAGGGGGAAGGGCGCGAAGCCGATTCCTCCCTGCCCAATCTGATGGACGAAAAATACGCGCGGCTCTTCGACTACGCGCCGCTGCCGCCGCCGGACGCGCCGAACGGGGTGATCGGGATTCCCCGCGCGCTGAACATGTACGAGAACTATCCGCTCTGGCACACCTTTTTTACCGAGCTGGGTTTTTCTGTCATGCTCTCGCGGGGGAGTGACCACGCGCTGTTTGAGGAAGGGATGTCCACCATCCCCTCCGAGAGTGTCTGTTACCCCGCAAAGCTCGCCCACGGGCATATCCGCGACCTTCTGAAGCGCGGGGCGGAATTCCTCTTCTACCCCTGCGTGGCTTACGAACGCAAAGAGAACGAAGCGGCCAACAACCATTTCAACTGCCCGATCGTGCAGTCTTACCCGGAAGTCATCGACGCGAATATGGACATCATCCGAAAAGCCGGCGCGACGCTGTTAAAACCCTTTCTGTCGCTCGCGCACCGCGACAAAATGGCGAAAACCCTGACAAAAACATTGCAGCGCTGGCGGATACCGCCCGGAAAGGTGCGCCGCGCCCTCGACGCGGGGTTTGCCGAGATGGACGCGTTCCGCGCGTTTATGGCGCGGCGGGGCGAGGAAACGGTCAGATGGCTGGAGGAGAACCATAAAACCGGCGTGGTGCTGGCAGGACGCCCGTATCACGCAGACCCGGAGATCCATCACGGTCTGCCCCGGATGGTCGCCTCGCTGGGCTTTGCCGTGCTGACCGAGGATTCGGTAGCCCATCTCGCGCCCGTCCAGCGCCCGCTGCGCGTTTTTGACCAGTGGACCTACCACACCCGCCTCTATGACGCGGCGGCGTTCGTCACGGGACACCCCAACCTTCAAATGGTGCAGCTCAACTCGTTCGGGTGCGGTTTGGACGCGGTGACGACCGATCAGGTGCAGGAGATCCTGACTTCGGCGGGCAAGATATATACCGCGCTGAAGATCGACGAGATCAACTCGCTCGGCGCGGCGCGGATACGGATGCGTTCGCTCGCGGCGGCGCTGACCGGGCGGTTCGGTCGTTCCCCGTCGGGCGCTTCCCGGACTTACGCCTACCGGAGGCGCGAGTTTACCCCGGAAATGAAGAAAGCCCACACCATCCTCGCGCCGCAGATGTCGCCGGTGCATTTCGAGCTGATCGAAGCGCTGCTGCGGCACGACGGGTACGATTTGCATATCCTGAAAACCACCAGCCACGAGGACATCGAAACGGGGCTGCGCTTTGTCAACAACGACGCGTGCTACCCGACGATCGTCGTCGTAGGGCAGCTGATGCGGGCGATGCTGTCGGGCAAGTATGACCCCGACAACACCTCTATCTTCTTAACGCAGACAGGCGGCGGCTGCCGCGCGACCAACTATGTCGCCCTTCTGCGCCGCGCCCTGCGGGAGGCCGGAATGCCGCAGGTGACGGTTGTGGCGCTTTCGGTTTCGGGATTGGAGAAAAACTCCGGGGTCAAGATGACGCCGGCGCTGGTCAACGGCGCGTTCAAAGCGTTCGTGCTGGGCGACCTGCTGCAGAACGTGCTGCTGCGGACACGCCCTTACGAGCTGGAGCCGGGCAGCGCCAACGCGCTCTACCGCCGGTGGCTCTCCGAATGCGCGGAGGCTCTGGAAAAAAACGGAGGTCTGCCGCTTTCCGCGACCGCCGAAAAGATCGTCGCCGATTTTGAGGCTCTGCCGCTGACGGACGCGCCGCGCAAGCCGCGCGTCGGGCTGGTGGGTGAGATATTGGTAAAATTCCATCCCGACGCGAATAATAACGCAGTCGCCGTGATCGAGCGCGAGGGGTTTGAAGCGGTTGTGCCGGGGCTGATCGGGTTCTTCCAGTACGGTTTCCTGAACAACGTGATCAAGCACGAGATTCTGGGTACCTCGGGGGTTACGGCCGCCGTGATGAACCTGCTGATCCGGCTGGTTTACCGCTACGAAAACGCCGTGAAGAAGTGGCTGCGCGCTTCGGAGCGCTTCCAGCCGGAGGCTTCGATCCATGAGCTGGCCGAGAAAGCCTCACAGGTGCTCTCGGTCGCGAACCAGTGCGGCGAGGGATGGCTCCTGACCGCCGAGATGATCGAGCTGATTGAGAACAACGTGCCGAACATCATCTGCGCCCAGCCATTTGCCTGCCTGCCCAACCACGTGACCGGCAAGGGGATGATCCGTAAGCTGCGCGAGCTGTTCCCGCAGTCCAACATCGTGCCGATCGACTACGATCCCGGCGCGTCGGAGGTCAACCAGCTCAACCGGATCAAGCTGATGCTGTCGGCGGCGAACGCCGCGAATTGAATTTTCAAAGTGTTGAAAATTGCGTGTTCGCCTGTCAGGCGAACGAGCGCCTGCGGCAATGGACAATTAGGACGCGTAGGGCGCGACGCCGGTTACAACGTCTCCTGTGTAGAGCGCCTGTGGCGCGGCGGGGTCATCCTGTGTAGGGGAGGCGTTTTGCCTCCCGTGATACCTGCGGGCGGGATGACCCCGCCCCTACACGTCTTAACTGTTATCTGTTCGTTGTTAACTGCCGTGATTCATATTCAAACCGGAGCGGATTTTCCACATGCCGCGCAGTTTTTAGAGCTTCTCATTTACAGAAAGAAGGTATATTGATGTTGATTCTCGCGATTTTTACCGGAGTGGCATCACTCTTCAACTACTTCTGGTGGGCAAACTATATGCCGTCCCCAGCACTGCAGTATGTGAGCCTGGCGGCGCAAGTCCTGCTGACCGCGGTCACGGCGGCGGCGGCGATAGGGTTCCGCGGGCGGCGTACGCGGAAAAACTACGACGGGGCGCGGTTCAAGGTTTTCACCCTCTCCTATGCGCTGGTGTTCTTCTCGCTTCTGGGCAACCTCGCGGTACTGACGGTGCTGGTATTGTTCAAACTGGGTGTTTTGAAGGCTCTGTAGGAGGGTTGCTTATGTCCGCGAATGACAGTCCGCACGGCGCCCGTTTATATGAGAGCATCGCGAAACACGCCTTGCATAACCGCACGATCAGGGTCACGCCGAGTGATAGCGCCAATGCGTGAACTGACGCGCTGTCAGACAGTGGAGCGCAGCATCCATAAAAAGTACCGTAAGGAACTGTGGAACCCGTTTATCGCCGGGGTCAAGCGGTATGAGCTGATTCGCGAAAACGACCGGATCGCCGTCTGTATCTCCGGCGGCAAGGATTCAATGCTGCTGGCGAAGCTGTTGCAGGAGCTTCACCGCCATACCGACGTGCCGTTTGAGCTGTCTTTCTTGGTGATGGATCCGGGCTATACGCCGGAGAACCGGCAAAAGATTCTGGATAACGCCGCCTTGCTGGAGATTCCGGCGGTGATCCGCGATTCTGATATATTCTCGGTGGTGGAGGGTCTTCGCGGCTCTCCCTGCTATATGTGCGCCCGGATGCGGCGCGGGCACCTTTACAACTTCGCGCGGGAGTTGGGATGCAATAAGATCGCGCTGGGCCACCATTTCAACGACGTCGTGGAGACGGTGCTGATGGGGATGCTGTACGGCGCGCAGGTGCAGACAATGATGCCGAAACTGCGCAGCACGAATTTTCCGGGGATGGAACTTATCCGCCCCCTCTATTGTGTGCGCGAGGGCGACATTCTGGCGTGGAAGCGGTATAACGATCTAATGTTCTTGCAATGCGCATGTATGTTCACTGAGCAATGCGAGGGGGGCGTGCGGGACTCGAAGCGTCAGGAAGTAAAAGAACTGCTTAAGACCCTAAAAAAAGCCAACCCCGGCGTCGAGCAGCGCATTTTTCAAAGCATCCATATGGTAAATTTAGACACGGTTATCGGCTATAAGTCACGCGGAACCGAGCACATTTTTTTGGAGAATTATTACTGATATGTCGATATTTTGATGCCGGCTTCGATTCAAATTTGCTTGTCAAGAATGCTATATTATTCCATATGAGCGAAGAATTCTCATTCCTGAGAATTCTTCGCTCATATTTGACGACATCCTGTATGTTCATGTATTGCAACGGTTTTCTCACGGACAGGGGCAAAATATTTGCTTATTATATTAGTTTGCTAATAAAGTATTTTCATATATTATACCATTATTAGTATTATATTGCTCCTCTTTGCGATTTTTACTCATCTACTTATTTTCAGGGAAGAAAAGGGAATTTGAATTGCCTCTTGCCAATTGCTCCCGCATGGCGTATACTGGACAAAGAGTTTCCGGCGCAGCAGCCGCCCACGCTAGTTGGGGAGTCAGCGGTGCCCTGTAACCTGCAACCCGCTACAGCAGGAATGAAGTCCGGCCCGAGGGTCGCGCCTGTGCCGTTCAGCCCCCGGTAAGTGGTGTTGACGAACCGGTCCCGCGCAACGGTTGCCCGTGAATTATGTCAGGCGGGGAACCGAGCAGCATTAAGCGGTGTCAAACGTGTGCCGCGGGGCAGCCGTTTCTGAGCCGGCTGCCGGGACAGCAGGCATAGGCGTGTATTCGGAGGCGGTGCGCGGGCGGCTGCTGCGCCGGAAGGAGGAAGTCATCATGCGGGTCAAAACGCTTAGAACCATTGCTATCGCATTGATTTTTGTGCTGATAGACATCCCGCCTTTGGGGAAATTCCAACCGCCCGATCTCATCGGGCTTGTTTTGATATTCATTTGCTCGGTCATGATGACCGACCGTGCCGGGCGCTTCGCCCGCAGTGCCGCGATCTCCGCCGCGATGATGTTTTTGGAAGTCGTGCGCATCTTCGGCTTCGCCGGTTCCGAGGCGGTAAGCAGCTTCCTGAGCCTGCTGTATCTGTTCCTCACGGCGTTTCTGGTGATTACGCTTGCGGACGGGGTCTCCCAGTTCAGCGCTTCTCAGGGGCTGCCGCAGATCGCCTCGCTGTGCGACACCACCGGGCATGTATACACGCTCGCGTTTGTGTCTTTAGCCGCGGCGCAATGGTTTCCGTCTTTGGAGATGATCCTGTGGCTCGCGAGCGTTCTGATTTCTATCTTTGTGATTATCATGTTCATCTACTTCTATTCCGCCGTGGTGACGATGTATCAGCCCGAGGCGGCGGTCGGAGAGCCTGACGACGATACATTGACCGTGCAGTCCGCTGGACACATAGAAGACGGCGACGCGCCGTAGGCACGCCGGGAAACAAGCGACTTAAGGAGAACTCAATTTGTATCAGGTTTTGTACCGCAAATGGCGTCCTGTAACGTTCGCCGAAACGGTCGGTCAGGAGCACATTGCGAAGACGCTTCTCTCTCAATTGCAAAACAATCGTTTGGCTCATGCCTACCTGTTTACCGGCTCCCGAGGAACCGGTAAGACAACGTACGCGAAGATTTTAGCCCGCGCTGTCAACTGTGAGCGCCCTGTGGGCGGCGAACCGTGCAATGCCTGTCCCACCTGCGCCGGTATCCTGAACGGCAGTATCCCGGACGTGGCGGAGATTGACGCCGCCTCTCACTCCGGCGTAGACAATATCCGCGCCCTCCGGGACGAAGCCGCCTACACGCCCGTAGCCGCGCGCTATAGGGTTTATATCATCGACGAGGTGCATATGCTGTCTACCGGCGCCTTCAACGCGCTGCTGAAGACGCTGGAGGAACCGCCGCCCCACGTGCTGTTTATCCTTGCCACCACGGAGACGCATAAGATCCCCGTGACGATTGCCTCCCGCTGCCAGCGCTTCGCGTTCCGCCGTATTTCCGAAACGGATATATCGGCGGCACTGGAGCGCGTATGCGCCCATGAGGGTATTACGATTGAGCCGGACGCGTTGAAACTGTTGTCGCACATGGCTGACGGCGCGCTGCGCGACGCTTTGAGCCTGCTGGAGCAATGTATGGTCTCGGGTTCGCGCATTCGCGAAGCGGATGTCCGGGAGACGCTGGGTTTATCGGGAATGAGCGATATTTCTGATTGGCTGTTCGGGATAAACGATTTGTCATTTTCGCTAAACCGTATGAACAAGTTGTATTCCGCCGGTCTTGACTTTTCCTCTATGCTAGGTCAGATGTCCTCCATGCTGCGGGATTTGCTGATGGGTCAGCTGACCGGTGACCTTTTGACGACAAAGCTGCCGCCGGAAACTGCTTCAGCGCTGTCTGAACAATGGCCAAGACCGCGAATTATGCAAGCGATTTCGCATATTCAGGAATCGTTGAACACAATCTCTAAAACCAGTGATAAACGCCTCGAAACGGAGATGTGCCTGATTCGCTTAGCTTCTGTCGGGTGCGAACAAACCGCCGAAACCGCGTATACCAAGCCTGTTTCTTCTCCCCCCACGCCTCCGCCGGTGCCTTGTGAACAGTCTGCTCAAACTCCGGCAAGCGAACCTGTACCCGAAAAAAAGAGGGAGAAGAAACCAGTTCCCATACATGAGAAGAAGCAACAGCCAGAACAAGTTACAAGCGTGTCGCCGGCCGCGGAACCGTTCGTAAACGCGGAGCGCGACCCTCGTTGGATGGTCTTCTTGACTTCGCTCGACACGCTGCACCATAACGCGGTGGTTAAAGCGAAGGCAGAGGTGAACGGGGATACGCTGATTCTTCGCTCGGAAGACCCGTTTATGACGGGAGTGCTGCAGAGCGCCGAATTTTCTAAAAGTGTGGCGGCGTTTTTCCCCGGCGGTGTGACCATCAACGGTGAAAAAGAACAAACGAACGCATCGCCCGGCAAGACATTAGACGCATTTCTACAGGAGCAAAACGATCTGGTCATAGACGAATAGGAGGTTTCTTATTATGGCGAAACACGGACTACCGCAAGGATTTGGCGGCGGCAACATGCTCAAGCAAGTGCAGAAAATGCAGGAAGAAATGCTGCGGGTGCAGAAGGAATTGGAAGAACGTCAGTACACTGCGGCGGCAGGCGGCGGCGCGGTGAGCGCGACTGTTAGCGGTAGCCACGAGGTGGTCTCGCTGACCCTTTCGCCGGAGGTTGTCGACCCGGAAGACATTGATATGCTGACCGACCTGATTATCGCGGCAATCAACAGCGCGTTTCACGAAGCCGACGAGACAGCAGCCAAGGAAATGTCCCGCTACACAGGCGGAATGAAAATGCCGTTTTAGAAGAGCTGTTTCACCGCCCGTTCGGGGTGCGGGTGAAGCGCCGATAGGAGGTCGCTATGCCCCTTTTTCCGCAATCGGTCGAAGAATTGACCGATCATTTCGCGCGTCTGCCCGGAATCGGGCGCAAAGGCGCGGCGCGGCTTGTCTTTCACTTAATGGAACAGAACGCGGAAGATGTCCGCGCCTTTGCCGGCGCGATGATCGCCGCCCGCGAGAACACGGTATTTTGTCAGGAATGCCAAAACATCTCCTCGGGCGCGGTTTGCCCGATCTGTAAAGACGAAGAGCGCGACCATTCGGTGCTGTGCGTGGTCGCGGAACCGCGCGACGTCGCCGCGGTGGAACGGTGCCGCGAATATAAAGGTCTGTACCATGTATTACACGGAGTAATATCTCCCACGCGTCATAAAAGCCCCGATGACGTTCGGCTGAAAGAGCTGCTGGAACGCGTGGAGCGGGGCGGTATTTCCGAGGTAATACTTGCCACCAATCCCGACACCGACGGCGACACGACGGCGCTGTATATCGCGCGGCTTCTGCGTCCGTTCGGGGTGCGCGTGACCCGGCTCGCCTACGGTTTACCGATGGGCGGACATGTCGAATACGCGGACGAAATGACGATTTTGCGGGCTTTAGACGGGCGGCGCGAACTGTAACAGAATCTTAATAAACGCGAAACCGCCTATTCACAATTATCGGTTATACTGAAATCATCATCAATCACATGGTCGTGAGACCGGTGGAACGCGAAATAAGCGCCGTCGCTCCATGACGGAATACACAACCCCCAAGGGCTTTTGGTCCTTGGGGGTTGACAAATATATTTACCGGAGGCGAACGGTTCGAGCGCTTGCGAGCAGGTTGCCTATAAAGACAGTCGTTAAATCAGCCGCACCGTATAGTACACCGCCATGACGAACAGGTAGCAGAACATCGCGATCAGCGAACACCACGCCGCCGTACCGCCGAAGATAACAGAGACAATCAGCGCGAGCGTGAGCGCGAGCGCCGCGATAAACAGGTAGCGGAACTTGGCTTTGGGCGGCATCAGCAGCCATTTGCGTTTACCGAAACGAACAACACCCCTGTGCTTGCGTAAAAACCGGAAGAACAGCGCCGAAACAACCAGCGCCGCGGCAAACAGTATGTAGGCGGTTACGCGCATTTGCGCCGTCACCAGCGCGGCTTTGGTCAGCAGCCACAACCCGAACGCGCCGCCCGAAACATAAACCGCCAGCAAGGTGAAATCTTTCGGGTAGATATACGCCAATAAATAGAGCACCGCCGCGCCTGACGGAAGCACATGTAAGGTAGACGGCCAGTTTAGGCGGTACATCAGAATCGTCCAGAGCGCGATAAACGCCATCACGCCCAATACGCGCCAGGTAAACCGGTCGTCCGCCCTGCGCTTCTGCTCTATCTTCTTCTTCCTGTTTTCATTTCTCATAACCTTACTCCTAATATATATATTTCTTTTGTCCGCTGCCGGCGGACAAAAATTTTCTATCCGCTCATCTCTAAATAACGTATCACCGACAGCACGGCGATTGGCGCGGTTTCGCATCGCAGTATGCAACCTCCGAGAGAAACGCTTTCCCAGCCGTTTTTTACCGCTTCGGTTGCCTCATAAGGTGAGTAACCTCCTTCCGGACCTGTCAGCAGCGACACGCCGTTTATCAACCCCGATTCACGGGTTAACGCGGACTTGAGGGATTTTTCTGTTTCCTCTTCGTAACAGAAGAGCTTTTTGCCTTCCGCAACCGTCATCACATCGTTGAACGCCAAAGGGTTTCTCAATTCCGGTAAAATGCCTCGCCCGCTCTGTTCCGCCGCGCTTTTGATGATGCGTCGGAAGCGTTCCGCTTTTTCCGCAGAGGGCGCGGCGGCGACACAACGCTCTGAGAGCACAGGGGTTACCGACGTTACGCCCAGCTCGGTGGCTTTCTGCAGCATCCATTCAAAACGCTCCCCCTTCGCAACGGAAGGATAGAGGTGAACACGGATGGTCGGTTCGTTCCGCGAAGCGCGGAACTCAAGAATTTCCGCCTCCCCGCCGTCTGTCAGGCGGCAAACCGCCTCAAGACTGTGCCCGTCGCAGAGAACAACCCGGTCGCCTTCGCGCATACGCAGCGACGCAAGGTGGCGCTTCTCTTCTGAGTTGAGAGCAACCCGCCCCTCCCTCGGAAGCGTATCGATAAAAAACCGCGTCAAACCATACTCCCCCGCTCCGGTGGTATCACCGGGACAGTGTATCATAATTGCCGGATTATAGCAAGCGAAAATCAATCGGGTCCACGGCAAACGCAAGAATGTCCATGTTGTGCAGACGAAACACAGGGGCGGTTATCCCCGCCGGCGGCAGTTAACAACGAACAGATAACAGTTAAGACGTGTAGGGCGTGACGACCCCGGCACGCCGCCGGTTCCCCACGAAGCCCCCTTCGAACCGAAGGGGGTGGCGGCGAATGCCGCCGGGGGATGTAAACAATGGACAATTGACAGTTAACAATTGACAATTAAAGACGAAGGCTGCGTTGTGCACGCCCCCGTTACCCCCTTCGAACCGAAGGGGGTGGCGAGGGATGTTCACGGCGCGTCAAGGATGCCGCGCCCTACACAGGACGCTGAAACCGGCGGCGCGCCGGGGTCGCCGCGCCCTGCGTGAAGATACCGTTTTGTGTCCGTTCACGTTTATCGTGAATCAGGCACCTCAGAAACCCTCCTGTCCGGTTTCTCAAAAATGAGAATCGCATTTTGCTTTACGAGCTTGCTAGTATGGTTCATCCCGCCCGTCTTCCCGCGGTTTCGCGGGAAAGAGCTGTTTATTTGGCGTTTCGGCGGGGAAAAGCAGACTTCGGACGCCGGAGATTCCTTGGTTATCCCGATACAAACTTGGCGT
>JAISVY010000024.1 GCA_031271325.1 Oscillospiraceae bacterium | reverse complement strand
ACAACCAATTCGGCGCGGCAAAACACAGGTATCGTTCCTCACACCCAACGGGTGAGGTACCCTTCTCTCTCCTTGACTTCTTGTAATGCGTATAATATTGGACGCATTTGACCACTGCCTTCCGCGGAAAGTATTTGCATATTCAACAGGGACATGTTATAATCTATGTTAACGGGCACGATGAAAATTGCCCAAATTCTAAAATTGACAACTCGCGCCTTCGGCGCTTCGGGTCGAAAAAGAGTTGTTCGGCAGTCCCTATATTACCACGCAGGAAAGAAGGACACAGAATGTCAGAGCACAAAGAAAGCGTTATCCGTGAGGAGCAGGGTACGATTCGTATTTCGGAGGACGTCGTAACGGCGATCATCGCGCAGGCGGCGAGCGAAGTAGACGGGGTTTGTCTGATGACGGCTTCGGGTTCGGGAGTCGGCGACCTGATCGGGAAAAAGCCGTCTTCCAAAGGCGTGAAGATTCTGATGGACGGCACCCGTGTTCAAGCGGATATTTATATCTTGGTGTCGTATGGGAAGTCTATCCCAAACCTCGCGCAGAAGGTGCAGGAACGGGTTGTGTCGTCGCTGCAAAGCATGACCGGACTTCAAGCGGGCGATGTCAATATCCATATCGGCGGCGTAAAATTCGACAAAGAAAAAAAGTAGCGGATACCGCCCGCAAGCCCGGAAACCGGCACCCGAAAAATTTACCGTTTCTTTTTGAAGATACCCTTTCTTTTTTTATGAAGAAAGGGTATAATAGTTTCAACAAATTTCAAAGGAGAATTGCCATGCGGTACGGTCATTTCGACGAAAAAAACAGAGAGTACGTCATCACCAACCCGGCGACGCCCTCGGCGTGGGCGAATTATCTCGGTTCACCCGATTACGGCGCGATCATTTCCAACAACGCGGGCGGCTACAGCTTTGTCAAGTCCGGCGCGAACGGGCGGCTCATCCGTTACCGGTTCAACTCGGTGACGACCGACCAGCCGGGGCGGTATATCTACCTGCGGGATGCCGAAGACGGCGACTTCTGGTCGGCTTCTTGGATGCCGGTGGGAAAACCGCTGGAGCAATACAAATCGGAATGCCGCCACGGCACGGCGTATACCGTTATCTCGTCGGAATACAAAGACATCCAGACCGAGACGCTCTATTATGTCCCGCTCGGCGCGACGCACGAGGTGTGGCGGCTGAAAGTGACAAACAACGGCGCCACGCCGCGTAAACTGTCCGTTACCGGCTATGTCGAGTTCACGAACGAACCGAACTACGAACAAGATCAGGTTAACCTGCAATATACGCTTTTTATCTCCCGTACATACTTCAACGGCGATCATATCTTGCAAAAAATCAACGAGAATTTCGGCGACCCGAACCGGGAACGGTTCTTCGGCGTAGCCGGAGCGGACGTAACGGCTTATTGCGGCGACCGCGACAAGTTTGTCGGCGCTTACCGCGGGTATCACAACCCGGCGGGGATTTCCGGCGGGTTACGGGGCGACTTGAACTATAACGATAACGCCTGCGGCGCTTTGCAGAGCGACATCACGCTCGCGCCGGGCGAGACGAAAGAGATCGTCTACCTGCTCGGCCAAAAAACCGAAGCGCAAGCGGGTGCCTTGATCGGGGAGTACCGCGAAGCGGGGCGCGCCGAACGCGAGCTTGCCGAGCTGAAAGCTTACTGGCACGGCAAACTGGACAACCTGCAAGTGCAAACCCCCGACGAGAATTTTAACAACATGGTCAACGTTTGGAACGCCTACCAGTGCTTCATTACGTTTATCTGGTCGCGCGCCGCGTCGTTCCAATATTGCGGCTTGCGCAACGGCTACGGTTACCGCGATACGGTGCAGGATATACAGGGCATCATCCACCTTGCGCCGGAGATGGCGCGGGAGCAGATCGTGTTTATGCTGTCCGCGCAGGTGGACAACGGCGCGGGCTTACCGCTGGTGAAATACAATCATAACCCCGGTCATGAGGATACCCCCGACGACGCGTCGTATGTTAAAAGCACCGGGCACCCGAGCTACCGCGCCGATGACGCGCTGTGGCTCTTCCCCACGGTTAAGAAATACATCGACGAGTCAGGCGAGCTGGCGTTCCTCGACCATGAGGTGCTGTTCGCGAACGCGGACAAACCGGCGAGCGTATACGAGCATCTGAAACGCGCGATACAATTTTCAATGAACAATTTGGGCGCGCACGGGATGCCCGCCGGGCTGCACGCCGACTGGAACGACTGCCTGCGGCTTGGAAAGATGGGTGAGAGTACCTTTGTCCTCTTCCAGCTCTATTATGCCTTGCGTATCCTGAAAGGGTACGCGGAGATCAAGAACGACACGGCGTATATTGAAACGCTCAGCGGCTTGCTCAAAGATACGGAAGCCAAGATCAACGGTCTCTGCTGGGACGGCGACCGCTGGATCCGGGGCTTCCGGGAAGACGGCGGCGTTATCGGCAAGAAGGGCGACCCGGAAGCCGCCATGTGGCTCAACCCGCAGTCTTGGGGCGTAATCTCCGGCGCGTCGGGCACAGAGCGCGGAACGCTGACGATGGACACGGTGTATAACGAGCTGAACACGCCGAACGGCATCATGCTGATGTATCCGGCATATCACAATCACGCCTTTGACGGGGCGCTGGCGGTTTGCTTCAACCGCGGCACCAAAGAAAACGCGGGTATCTTCTCGCAGTCTCAAGGCTGGGCAATTCTGGCCGAAGCGCTGCTCGGGCGCGGCAACCGCGCTTACCAATACTGGAGCGAGGCAAGCCCCGCTTCCATGAACGACGATGCCGACCGGCGCGTGTTGGAGCCGTATGTCCACGGGCAATTTATAGAAGGCAAGGACAGCCCGTTTGCCGGGCGCGCACATGTACACTGGCTGACCGGCACGGCATCGACTGTCATGGTGGGTACCGTTGAAGGGATCCTCGGGCTTCGCCCCGCCCCGGGCGGCATTACGATCGACCCGTCGATACCGGGCGAATGGAAAGACTGGAGCATGACAAAGAAACTGCGCGGGAAAACGCTGCGCATATGCGTACAAAATCCGAACGGAGGGGTACACGGCGTGAAGTCTGTGACCGTAAATGGCGAGAAGCTGGATGGCTGCTTCATTCCCGATTCCGCGATGAAAGCGGAGAATGACATCATCCTCCAAATGTAGGTGGCTATCAACATCGCCTTTATGGCGCATGTGGACGCGGGAAAGACGACGCTGACCGAACGGATCCTATATGAAACAGGAGCGATCCGATCGGTCGGTTCGGTAGACGAGGGGACAGCGCGGACAGACGATCTCGCTGTCGAGAAGGCGCGCGGCATATCGATCCGCGCCGCCTTCACGTCGGTCGAGTTTGATGGCGTGACGGTTAATATCATCGACACGCCGGGTCACGCCGACTTCTTTTCACAGGCGGAACGCGCCTTTTGGGCGGCCGACGCGGTGATTGTGCTGGTGTCGGCGGTTGACGGCATTCAGGCGGGAACGGAGACCATCCTGGCGGAGTCGGGCGATTGTCCGGTTTTGTTTTTCATCAACAAATGCGACCGCGAAACGGCGCGGGTAAGCGAAGTCGTCGCGCAAATCAAAGACCTGCGGCGCGGCGCTTACCTCTACTCCGCCTGCCGCTACGAAACCGCCGCAACCCTTGACGAAACACTGTTGGAAGCTTTTATCCGCGGATTACCGGAAAACCGAGACGCGGCAGACAGCGTTCTCAGGGAGCATATCCTGTCAACGCCGCCGATTCTGTGCGGCAGCGCGAAAACAGGGGAGGGCGTGCCGGATCTTCTGGAGGCGGTAACGCGCTTGGTTTCGGGCGGCGGAGAGGCGGCCGGCGAGGCGGCGGGTATCATCTTCTCGGTGACCCACGATAAACAGTTCGGGCGCGGCGCGGCGGTGCGGCTGTACGCTGGAACGCTGCGAACCCGCGACACCGTGTCTATCCGCGGCGCAGCGGTTAAAGCGGCGCTGATCCGGCAGCGGCGGGACGACCGCTGGGAAGATACCGACGAGCTGCGCGCGGGCGGCATCGGGCTGGTATACGGTTTTTCCCACTGCAAAACAGGCGACACGTTTGGCGGACAGATCCCGGCTCGCGCGTCACGGGGTTTTTCCGCAAAAGCGCTGATGAGCGCAAAGATCTCCCCGGCCGATACGGCGGACAATACGGCTTTGAAGAACGCGATGGAGATGCTTTCGGCGGAAGACCCGGCGCTGGAGTTATACTATACCGGCGGGCAGGCGCATGTCGGCGTGATGGGGTTGATTCAGATGGAAACCCTGCCTGCTCTGATACAGGAGCGGTTCGGCGTCGCCGTGACGCTCGGCGATCCGGAGGTGGTGTACAAAGAAACCCCCGCCCGCGCCGCGTTCGGTTTCGACGCCTATACCATGCCCAAACCCTGTTGGGCGGTCGTGAAGTTCCAAATCACCCCCGCGCCGCGCGGCAGCGGGATAACCTACCGTTGCGCCGCCGGCGCGGACAGACTGCCGTACCGCTACCGCGAACAGGTGGCGCAGTCGGTCGCCCCTTCGCTGCGGCAGGGACCGCTGGGCTGGGAGGTCACCGATGCGGATATAGAGCTGATCGACGGCGAAGACCACCACATTCACACCCATCCGCTCGACTTCACCGTCGCGACGCCGCTGGCTTTGGCCGACGGTTTGCGCAACAGCGGCACAATTCTGTTGGAACCGGTTCTGGACGTTCGCTTCACGTTTCATGAAAAGCATTTGGGTAAAATCATCGGGGATATACTGCGTATGCGCGGTGTAACCGAGAGCCAAACATACCGGGAGAACGGCGGCGTCACGCTCACGGCGCGTATCCCCCTCGCGTCGTCGATGGCTTATCCCGCCGTATTCGCGTCTATTACCTCGGGGTTGGGCATCATGACACAGAAGCTGCGCGGTTATCAGGAGTGCCCTTTGGAACTGGGGAAAACCCGTCCCCGGAGGGGGATTGATCCGCTGGACCGCGCAAAATACATCCTCGCGGCGCGAAACGCTCTGTCCGGCACGGTATTTGACGCCTGACGGAGTTGCTTTCTTGCTTTGGTAAACGCTATACCAATTCTTGATAATCTCGAAAACTATTGGAAAGTTCTCTGTGATGTGGTATACTGGGTTAAGATTCAAACAGGAGGTGTTGCGGAACATGAGAAAAAAAACGGATACGCGCAGACCGTGCATTCTTGCGGTGGATGACGCCGCCGTTTCTCTTCATGTGATTTCGGCAGCTTTGAGCGATACCTACCAAGTGATTGCCTTAACCAAACCGACCATGCTCGAAGAAGTTCTGCGTAATATTACGCCGGAACTCTTTCTGCTGGATTATAAAATGCCCGAGATGAGCGGGTTTGACCTGATTCCCGTGATCAGAAGTTTTGAACAGCACAGGGAAACACCGATCATCATGCTCACGGCGCTGGGGACAATGGAGAAAGTCTCCTCTGCCGTCGGGTACGGCGCTTGCGACATCATTACAAAGCCGTTTGAGCCGGGCTTACTGCGCGAGAGGATCGCCCGCCAGCTTAAAAAATCGGTATAAGAACATTTGCGCTGTCACTTAGAACCTGTGTGGGAAGCTGCACCTATCGTTGATTCCCGGTGAAGACATCTGTCAGCCGGGTCAGCTTTTTGCTCCCGAAGGAAGGTTTGCGGTTTGAGCTGGGTCTTTTACGCTGTGCTGTCGGCGGTGTTTGCCGCCCTGACATCGGTACTCGCGAAAATCGGCATCGAAAACGTGAACTCCAACCTCGCGACCGCCATACGGACGGTATTCGTACTGGTAATGGCGTGGGGGGTTGTGTTCCTCACCGGCAAACAGCAGGGGATTACCGACATCGGGACAAAAAGCTGGGTCTTTCTCGGGCTGTCCGGCATCGCGACCGGACTTTCTTGGCTGTGCTACTATAAAGCCCTTCAGCTGGGAGACGCGTCGAAGGTCATCCCGGTGGATAAACTCAGCGTGGTGATCGCCGTTGTGCTGGCGATCGTGATTCTTCATGAAAAACTCGACTGGAAAACCGTGCTGGGCGGCTCGCTGATCACCGCCGGTACGCTGGTTATGGTGATAGGAAAATGACGATGACCCCAACGCGGCTCAACGACCTGCTTTTCGCGCGGTACGGGGAACTGAACTGGTGGCCGGCCGGAACGCCGTACGAGGTGATGGTCGGCGCGGTTCTCACCCAAAATACGGCGTGGAGCAATGTAGAGGCGGCAATCGCGCGGTTTGGCAGCTCGGGCTGCGGCTTGAACCTCACCCCGCAACGAATAGAAACCATGCCTATTGAAGAGTTGACCGAAATCATCCGCCCCGCCGGGTTCTTCAATCAAAAAGCCCGTTATATAAAAGCGTTGACCGCTTGGTTCAAGCAATATAACTACTCAACCGAAGCAGCCCGCCGGGCGGGCTTACCCGAACTGCGGAAGGAATTGCTTGCGGTTCGCGGAATCGGCAAGGAAACCGCCGACTCCATTTTGCTCTACGCGTTGGAACTGCCGTCGTTTGTCACAGACGCCTATACCAAACGTCTGCTCGGCCGGTTGGGCGTCACGGGCGTTTCCGGTTACGACGCGGTTAAGCGCTTTTTTGAAGAGGGGCTGGATACCAAACTGTACAACAACCTCCACGCGATGATTGTAATCAACGCGAAGGAGCACTGCCGCGCAAAACCGAAGTGCGCGGGGTGCCCGCTGGAGGACTATTGTGAAAAGGGGAACAAATAGCATGAGCATTCGGGTCGGCATCGCCGGATACGGAAATATCGGCAGGGCAGTAGAGACCGTCATACGGCAAAACCCCGATATGACCCTAACTGCGGTACTCACGCGCAGAGAACCGCAGACCATACAGACGCAGACCCCCGGCTTGCCGGTTTACCCGCTGGACGAGGCGGAAAGCCTGACCGGGCGGATTGACGTAATGATACTCTGCGGCGGTTCGGCAAAAGATCTGCCGGAACAGGGACCGCGCCTTGCCGCGCTTTTTAATACCGTAGACAGCTTCGACACACATGCCGTCGTTACGGAGTATTTTGGCAGGATGAACGCGGCGGCTGCCCGCACCGCCGCCGTAATCGCCGCCGGATGGGATCCGGGGCTTTTTTCCGCCATCCGGCTGATCTCGGAAGCCTTTTTACCCGAAGGGGTGAGCCAAACTTTCTGGGGGCGCGGCGTGTCGCAGGGGCATTCCGACGCGCTCCGCAGGGTCGCGGGCGTACGCGACGCGGTACAGTACACCGTACCGAAACAGACTGCGGTCGACGCGGCGCGGAACGGCACGGCCAGCCTGACGACGCGGGAAAAGCATCTCCGGGAATGCTTTGTTGTAGCGGAAGCGGGCGCGGACCGAAGCCGGATCGAGCAAGAAATCAAAACCATGCCCCATTATTTCGACGGCTACGATACCGTTGTTCATTTCGTCGAGTCGGTGAACCGCACCGATATGCCGCACGCCGGGCTTGCCCTGCGCAGCGGTACATCGGGCAATCACAAACACCTGATGGAAATGTCTCTGAGCATGGAAAGCAACCCCGAATTCAGCGCCGGAATTCTGCTTGCATACGCGCGAGCCGCCGTCCGCCTCTCGGCGGAAGGCAGCTTCGGCGCGAAAACGGTTTTTGACATCCCCCTTGCGTATCTGTCGCCGAAAGACGGCGATTCGCTCAGAAGGGAACTGATCTGAAGAAACAAAACAGGGCGCGTCCGGGAAGACGCAGCCGTGTATCCATGCGCCGTTTTGCCCGGCAAGCTCGCTTCGCTCGGAGCTAAATGGCTTTGTCTGCGCCCTGCAACGATACTGCGCCGCGGAACAGCCGCAGAACGCTGTCCCGCCGCTCTTCAACGCCCAATTCCCGCAACGCTCTTACTACCGCGCCCGCCACGCACGGCACATCCAGTGTGCGGAAGATAAAACCGCTGCGCGGGAATTTTTGACGCAGAACCGCTTCGGCGGTTTTTTGTATGCAATCGCAGGCACCTTTCGTAAAGACAGACCCGGCGAAGATCACTTCAACCGGTTCTCCCGGCGCGTAGGTGAGGTCATTGATCGCCCCGGCAATCCCGCCCGCGTAACTTCTGCCCGACTCTTCCAGCAGCGCGAGCGCGGCGGCATCGCCCTCGGCGGCGGTCTCAAAGAGGTGGCGGCACAACGCAAGGGTGGTCTCTTCGGGTTCGTTTTGAAGGCGCTCGGTGATCAATCCCCAAAATTCGTCCCTGTCGGTTACGTTCAGCCAGCGAAACATGGCGGTCGTCAGGGCGGTATACGGCGCGTCGCGGTAAAGCTGGCTGTATACCAGCCCGGCGGCTCGGCGCGAGAGCATCAGCCCCCCGCCGAAATCGCCGGTCAGCGTACCTAACCCGCCGATCTTCACAAACTTCCCCGAAGCGTCCAACCCGGCGACACAGCTCCCCGTGCCGTTGACGGCGCAAATCCCGCTTCCGCCGGAACCGGTGAACGCGCCGAGAAACGCATCATTGTAAAGGGAAAACCTTTTCAACCCAAGGTTGCTTAGTATTTCTGACACAATCCGGTGCTGTCCGGGCGAATCCACGCCGCTAAGCCCGATCACGCCCATTTCGATGTCGTCGAACCCGATGTTGCTGCGCGAAAGAAGCGAACGGAACGCCCCGCGCAAAACCCCCGGCAGTTCATCAAAGCCGCCGCGCAGGCGTTCATGCCCGGCTGCGCCGTACGGCATGAAGTCCAGACGGCCGGTGTCTGCATCGTATAGGGCGCAATGGGTTTTTGTCGCGCCGCCGTCGATTCCCAGCACATACCGCATTGTTCAGCCCTCCGCGAAACCGAATACCGCCGCGCTGAACTCGTTGTTGAAGCCCACATTTGCCTTGCAGTCAATCAATACACTGTCCGCGCCGAACCGTATGTGCCAGTCGATCACATACGGCGTACGCGTTTGACAGACCCGCAGCAGTGTCAACCCGTCTTTGACTCCGTACGCCAGCGCCAGCGAACGGGTTTCCTCCGGCGTGCCGTCCGGGAAATCCGTCAGTTTCCATTCGCCTTGTCCGGCGGCGCAGGGATATTCCCGCCCGTTAATCGTCATTGTTACCGTTTCACCGAACGCGACGCGTTCAAGACCGATCGGGTTTGGATGCAAACGGTACGTCTTTTCCGGTATTTGAGAAACCCCTTCCGGCAGAGGCGCGGTCAGCTCCGTTTGAGCGGGAATGTTCCCCTCCAGCGCGGGAATCAAGTTGTCGAAAATACCATTCAGCATCGCGCCCATGTCGGTTGTGCCGGAGTTACACGCGATCACCAGTCCGCGCTTCGGCACGACGATGCAAAACTGCCCGAACGCGCCGTCGGCACGGTAGCTGTCTTCGCGGGCGTTGATCCAGAACTGATAACCGTAACCGCTTGTCCAGTCGGTGCCCGGGTCGCCCGGCTGGATGACATGCATACGCGTCGCTTCGCGGATCCAATCGGCGCCCAGCAGCTGTTCGCCGCCGTAAACCCCTTCTGCCAACAGGAAATTCCCGAATTTGAGAATATCCCTTGTGCACAAGTGCAGCCCCACGCCGCTCTTGCACACGCCGTCAGGGTGCCGCTCCCAAACATAATTTGTTATGCCCAGCGGTTCCAGCAGGCGCGGGCGCAAAAAATCTTCCATAGACTGCCCGGAAACCTTTTCAACGATATAGCTTAGCATATGGCTCCCGGCGGTGTTGTACAGGAAACCGCTGCCCGGTTCAGCCGCCACATACGAACGCAGGAATGAGTCAACCGGCTTTTGCTCGGACGGCCAAAAATACGGCTCAACGGTATGCCCGGTCGTCATGGTCAGCAGGTGGCGCACCGTTATCTTGTCCATGTTTTCACATGGGCGGCAGGGGAAGCGCTCCGGGAAGAACGAGGTTACTTTGCTATCCAGAGACAGCAGTTCCTCCTGCACGCAAAAGCCGATGGCAGTCGAAGCAAAGCTTTTGGTCAGAGAATTCAGTGTGTGCGGCGTATCGAGCCGGTACGGGGTCACGGTGACCTCCGCGGCGGTTTCTCCGTTCCGCGCGATCATCATCCCGTGCAGACCGAGATCGCGCAGGG
>JAISVY010000072.1 GCA_031271325.1 Oscillospiraceae bacterium | reverse complement strand
GCCTAGCGAGGCGGCGAACGCAGCCCCCTGACCAATCTCACTATTTCCGAGATCTTACCGGCGTCCTTCACGCCGCGCGTTTCCGCGCCGCTGCTCACGTCTATACAGAACGGGCGGAGCAGGCGTACCGCGGCGGCGATATTGTCCGCCGAAAGCCCGCCCGCCAAAAAATACGGAGTACCGATGCCTTTCAAGATCGCCCAGTCAAAGGTTTCCCCTGTTCCGCCCCGCTCCGCCGACAGTTTGTCAAAGAGCGCATAGTCCGCTTCGGCTGGCAGAACGGGGAGTTTATCCCGAATCCCGACAGCCTTGATGACCGGACAGCCGTATTTTTCCTTCAGCCGCCGGATATATTCGTTGTCCTCATCCCCGTGAAGCTGAATGAGGTCAATAATCCCCCGGCGGAAAAGATCCCCGGCGCTTTCTATTGCTTCATTTACAAAAACGCCCACTGCCTTGATCCGTTTATCGAGTTTCTCTTTGAGCATGGCTGCCGTATCGGCATCCACTTTCCGCCGGCTCTCGGCAAACACAAAGCCGATATAGTCGGGCAGCGCCCGGTTGACAGCCATAATATCCTCCGCCCGGCTCAACCCGCATATCTTGATTTTGCTCACGTCGCGCCCCTCAATCCGGCAAGCGCGGCTTTTTTGTCCGGCGCGCGCATCAGCGTTTCGCCCACCAATACCGCGTCTACCTTGTTTTGCCGCAGAACCTTAATATCCTCGCGGGTTTGGATCCCGCTTTCGGAAACAAAAAGTACGCCGTCCGGCACAAGTTTTCTGAATCGTATGCTGTTGCCCGTATCCACCGCAAATGTTTTCAAGTCCCGGTTATTTACCCCGATGATTCTGGCCCCGGCGCTGAGAGCCGTTTGCACTTCGTCGGCGTCATGGGCTTCCACCAGCGCGGAAAGACCGATACGGTGAGCCAAGCCGATGTACTCCGCCAAGCTCTCCGGCTCCAGAATGGCGCAGATCAGCAACACGGCGCTGGCTCCAAGAGCCTTCGCTTCATAGATCATATAGCCGTCCACGGTAAAGTCTTTTCGCAGTATGGGAATCGAGACCGCGTCCGCGATTTCGCGCAGATAACGGTCGTCGCCTTGAAAGTAATGCGGCTCGGTCAAAACAGAGATCGCCGCCGCGCCGGCCGCCTCGTAATCACGGGCGATACCGACATAGGGGAACTCATGCGCGATGACGCCCTTTGACGGAGACGCTTTCTTAATCTCGCAGATGAACGCCATGTCTTGGGCACGCAGCGCCGTTTCAAACGGAAAACCCCTTGTGCCGCCCTGAACCGTTTCCATGAGCCGCTCCAACGGAACCGCCTTTTTCCGCGCTTCGATCCGCGCCTTTGTGCGGTCCGCGATTTCACGCAAAAGATTCATACGTTTCTACCCTTCGTTTGAGCGTCGGACAAAATCGTCCAGCTTTCGCGCGGCTTCGCCGCTGTCGATGACCTCTTCCGCCCTCCTGACCGCCGCCTCGACGGATTCAAATTTTTCCGCGATAAACAGCGCGGCGGCGGCGTTGAGTACGGCGGCGTTGCGTTTCGCCCCTTTTTCGCCCGCCAAGACCGATCTCAGAATCCTTGCGTTTTCCGGCGGATCTCCGCCGCGCATTTCTTCTTTATCACACCGCGTATAGCCGAATTGTTCCGGTGTGATGGTATACGAACGCACCCAGCCGTCCTTGACCTCGCAGATATACGTCGGGGCAGAGAGGGAGATCTCGTCCAGCCCGTCCTCTCCGCAGACAACCATTGCGCTCTTGACCCCGAGGTTGCACATAACCCGAGCCAGTGGTTCCACCAAGTCCCGGTGATAAACGCCCATCAACTCCATTCGCGCGCCGGCGGGATTGGTGAGGGGGCCGAGAATGTTGAAGATCGTCCGAATGGCAAGTTCCCGGCGAACCGGCGCGACGTACTTCATCGCGATGTGGTAATTCTGGGCAAACAAGAAGCAAATCCCGATTTCCTTCAGCAGGGCGGCGCTCTTTTCAGGAGAAATGCTGATATTTACGCCGAGGGCTTCCAGAACATCAGCAGCGCCGCATTGGCTGGACGCCGCGCGGTTCCCGTGTTTCGCGACCGGGACGCCCGCCGCGGCCGTGATGAGAGCCGCGGTTGTGGAAATATTAAAACTGCTGGCATGATCCCCGCCGGTTCCGACAATCTCCAGCGCGTCCACATCATGGAGAAGACGGATACAGTGGGAGCGCATCCCGGCGGCGGAAGCCGTGATCTCAGGGATCGTTTCGCCCTTGATACTCAGAGCCGTAAGATACGCGCTCATCTGCACCGGGGTGGCTTCCCCGGTCATGATCTCGTTCATAACCGCCTCAGCGGTCTCATAGGAAAGATCCTGCTTCCGGGACAGGGCAGCTATGGCCTCCCGAATCATTTTAACGCCCCCTTTATGGCCATAAGCATGGCCTTTGCTTTGTTCCGGCATTCGTTGTACTCGTTCTCAGGAATGCTTTCCGCCACAATCCCCGCGCCCGCCTGTACGCTGATCTTGCCGTCCTTGAGCACCGCCATCCGAATCCCGATGCACAAGTCCATGTCCCCGGTAAAGTCGATATACCCCACTGCGCCGCCGTAAGCGCCGCGTTTTTCTCCCTCTAAATCCGCAATGATTTCCATAGCCTGTTCTCTCGGCGCTCCCGAAAGCGTGCCCGCCGGAAGAGCCGCCGACATCGCGTCAAAGGCGTCGCAGTCGTCCCGGATGGTGCCGCGCACCTTGGATTCGATATGATACACGTGGGAGCAGGTCTTAATACTCCTGTATTCCTCTACTTTCACGCTGTCTGGATAACATATCTTCCCCAGGTCCTCCTTTCCAAGCTCCACGAGCATTTCATGCTCGGAAAGCTCTTTCGGGTCGGACAAAAGTTTTTCAAGGAGTCTCTTGTTCTCCTCCTCGTCCTCCGTCCTCTTGCAGGTGCCCGCCAGCGGATAGGTGCGAACGACGCCGTTTTTCAGCGACACCAATGTCTCCGGTGAAGCGCCCGCCATCTGCATCGTGTCAAACTCTATGCAAAACATATAGGACGACGGATTGATCGTGCGGAGTGTCCGGTAGACCTGCAGCAAATCACCTTCAAAGTCGGCGGTGAACCGAAGGGAGGGGACGACTTGGGAAACATCCCCCGCCGCGATATGGCGCTTACAGGCGTCCACCGCCTCCATAAACGCCTCTTTGGAAAAACTTTGCGCAAACTCAGACCGAACCTGACCGCTCGGACAGTCGCGGTGCCCTTCGCCGGCGACCAGCGATTCCATATCTTTCAGTGCCGCCACACCCGCGATGTAGTTTTCTTCCAGCCGATCCGTCTCAATGTTGGTGATCAGGAAGATTTTTTGCTTTTGGTGGTCAAAGGCGATGACCTGCCGGTACATCATGAGGCAAAAACCCCCGCTGCGTGTGTAGTCGTAGTCAAAATACCCTACGAACCCTCCCGTAAACGCGGGGAAATACGGGATCCGGGGACTGCGGTAGTTTTGGACGATCTGCTTCAGAAGGGTGTGCGGATTGCCCTCGAATTTCTGTTCGCCGCCGGCGGTTTTTTGGGTCACTGTCCCGTGACCGCCTATGAGGGTCATGGACGGATTGTAACCCAAAACCGTATACCGCCCCCAGTTTTCGCCGCTTTCCACGCTCTCCAGAATATACGCGTTTTTTCCCTTGGCCTTCAGGGTTTTCAAGACCTCGATGGGAGTGCGGATATCAGAGTAAATCTCAAGCGCGATGGGGATGACTGTGCAGCCGGACGCCACGGCTTTGGCTTCCTCCAATGTGGGTCTGATCATGTTTATATCTCCTTTCCTTCCATTACGGCGCGTTTTTTCAGGTCGCCCATCAGGGATTGGAACTGGCTCAGATCAAGCGACTGTGCGCCGTCGCAAAGCGCTTTCGCGGGATTGTTGTGTGTTTCTATCATGATGCCGTCCGCCCCGACCGCCAATGCCGCTTTCGCGAGGGGCGGAACCAGGCTGCGAATCCCGCAGGCGTGGCTTGGATCCGCAATGACCGGCAGATGCGTTTTTTGTTTCAGCAGCGCTACCGCAGACAGGTCCAGTGTGTTGCGGGTCATTGTCTCAAAGGTGCGGATCCCGCGTTCACATAGAATCACCTGACCGTTACCCGCCGCCGCGATATATTCCGCGCTCATCAGGAACTCCTCAATCGTGCTGGCGAGACCGCGCTTGAGCAGCACCGGTTTTTTCAGCGCCCCAACCGCTTTCAGCAAATCGAAGTTCTGCATGTTGCGTGCTCCGATTTGCACGATATCCACATCCTCAAACAGGTCTGTCTGTGTTTGGTTCATAATCTCGGAGACAATCGGCAGCCCGGTTTCCCGTTTCGCGGCTCGCAGCATTTCAAGTCCTTCGGCCTGTCTGCCTTGAAACGCGTAGGGTGATGACCGGGGTTTGAACGCCCCGCCGCGCAGGATTTTCGCGCCGCTGTCTTTCACGCTCCGGGCAATTTCCAAGACCTGCTCCGCGCTTTCGGCGGAACACGGACCGGCTATGACTGTAAAGAATCCCTCGCCAATCGGCACGCCCCCCGCCCGAACGACCGTATTGTCCTCATGTACCGTACGGTTGACCGCCTTGTATTGCTCCGTAACACGTTTGCCGTAGGATACAATATCATCCGTCTGCACCACGTGATCCATGTCGATTTCCGCCGTATTCCCGATTAGGCAGACAGCGGTATGCTCCGTCCCCACGCTCAGGATGGCGGAAAATCCTTTTTGCTCCCAGCCCGCGATAAACTGATCAACCTTGTCTTTCGGCACGTTCGGATTGAGTATAAATACCATTTTTTTCTCCTTTCAACACAAAAAGTCCTTGGTAAAGCGTAACGCCTTACCAAGGACGAATTTTTCAACTCGCGGTGCCACCTTGGTTCGCAGGTTAAAACCCGCGCTCTCTGCAGGATACAGACATATCCCCCGCAACTGACGTATGCGTCACGTCATGGAATACTCGGCGCGAAACACGCCTTTGACCATGCCCTCAGCAGTCCATTTAACAACCTGCATCTCCGCCCGGCTCTCAGCACCCCGGACTCTCTGTAACGCGCATATATTGCCTTTATCTCTGCCTCAACGGTTTATCGGATATTCAATTTTTCTATAGTATACGCTGTCACAGGATAGATGTCAAGTGTTTTGCCGTAAAATATTGCGCCAAACGCATGAATGTCCATATTGCACAGACGAAATGTAGGGGCGGTCGTCCCCGACCGCCCGTAACCCCGGAAAACCCCGTAGTCGCGGGCGACCGAGGACGGTCGCCCCTACAAGTGGATGCCGATTTTTGTGCATTTTGCCCGTTCATGCGTTTGTCGTGAATTAAAAACCTGTTTTCATAGGTTAGGAAGCACCGCATGAGCCAGCCGGCGCATAAACCCGGCAACAACCGGAACCAATTCATCAACCGCCGCTTGAGTTTTACAAAAACTCAAACAGGCGGTTATTGCGTTTACGCCTCAGGGAGCGCATAATGAATGGGAAAGGAGAGGGTGACCATGCGCGAAATCTTGGCGGGCAACATCGCACGGTACCGGAAAGACTTGGGACTGACGCAGGAGGAACTGGCTCGGCGGCTTGGGATCACCTTTCAGGCCG
>JAISVY010000189.1 GCA_031271325.1 Oscillospiraceae bacterium | reverse complement strand
CTGCCCGAAGCTCGGCAGCATATCAAATGTCACGGCGTACTCGCTGCCGTAAATCGTCTGTATGTGCTCCTCAGGATTGTAATCTATGAGGTATTCGGTGTGCCACGTTAAAAACCATGACCACAGAGCGCCTTCGCCGTGCGCCTTATTGATGTCGGGCATCCGCCCGCACTCGTGAAACGCGATCGGGCGTTCCTCACCGAACACATTGACCAGTTTTTTATAGGTGCTCAGGCGGGTGCCGTTGCTGTAGGTGTCCGCGCCCGCGATGTCTACATACTCGTCGCCGGGGTACCAGCCGTTCTTGACGTTGTCGGCATAGCCGAGTACCCAGATCAGGTTGTTCAGACCGTGATGGTTTGTATACCGGTCGTACATCAGCTGCCAGAGCTTGATGAAATTATCCGCGCCGTCCGCGCCCCACCAGAACCAGCCGCCGTCAAACTCGTGGAACGGCCGCCACAGCACCGGCACACCCGCGTCTTGCAGCTCTTTCAGCGCGGCGGCGGTCTTATCCATATACTCCATCATACCGATGTTCAGCTCGGTGCCCTCGGTCAGCGCCTCGGTCACGTCAATCTTTACCTTGCTGGAATCATACCCCGAACCGTCGGGCGGCCTGCCCCAGTGCCAGCAGATGGAGACAAGACCGCCCTTGTTCCACCATTCAATGGAGCGTTCGTTCACGCCCGCGTAATCGCTGCTGATGTAATCCAGCCCTCGGATTGCCGGAAGCTCGCCGGTCAGTTCTTTGAGATAGTTCATCTCGTAGTCGGGCGTACCCATCCATGTGGATTCCTGCTGCCCGGTCAAGGTCTTCAGTTTATAAACGCTGTTCAGATAGTTGTATACCGCCTGCGCCTCTTCGGTGGCGTTGGGGTTCCGCAGTTTCGGCAGGTTTTCGTCCATTACGTAAGGCTCCCGTACAATCGGCACTTCGGGCGACGGGGACGGTTTGGGCGACGGGGGTATCCACTCTCTGCCGCCCTCCGCCGGCAATGACGGTTCGGCGGACGGGGAAGAGCAGGCGGCAAGCAGCAGGAAACAGGCCGCAAGCAGAGCGATAAGTCGTTTCAAAATGATTCGTCCTTTCTGTTATCAACCGCGCGGGGCAGACGGAGCCTGACCGTCGTACCTTCGCCTTCGGCGCTTTCAATCAGCAGCTCGCCGCCGTGCAGGCGCATGATCTCATCGCTGACCGACAGACCGATGCCGCTGCCGCGTACGGACGAACTGCCCTTATAAAATTTATACTTCACATGCGGCAGCTCACTTTCGGGAATACCGGGTCCGTAGTCGCGCACCGTGATGACGACCCAATCCGGCTCCACGGTCAGCGCGGCGTCGATGCGCTTTCCGCTTCCGCCGTGCTTCGCGGCGTTGTCGAGGATATTGACAAACACCTGCTTCAAGCGAGCGCGGTCGCCGCTGATACCGGGCACTTCGTCCGGTTGGGTGTAGGTGAGCGCGATGCCGTCGCGCTTCAGCGCGTCCATGTGGAGATAGATGATCTCCTCCAGTTCCGAAGCGATGTCGATCGGGCTGATGTCCAGCCGCATCCGCCCGCTTTCGATACGGGTGAAGTCCAGCAGTTCCTCCACCATGTTGGAGAGGCGGGACGTTTCTTTGAGGATAATGCGCAGCCCCTTGCGAATCTCACCCGAATCGTTCATATTGGCGTTGAGCAGGGTTTCGCCCCATCCGTTGATCGCGGTCAGAGGGGTGCGCAGTTCGTGCGAGACGGACGAGATGAAGTCGTTTTTCAGGCGCTCCGCAGCGCCGATCTCGCCGGACATGTGGTTGATGTTATCGACCAGCTCGCCCATTTCGTCCCGGTATGTCTTCTCGATCCTTACGCCGTACCCGCCTTCGGCGATGCGTTTGGACACTCTGTTGATTTCACGTACCGGAACGAGGATCCCGCGCAGAAAGAGCAGATTGATCGAAACGATAAACAAAATAAAGAGAAGACAGACCCCGATCCCGATTCCGACATACTGAAAAACGCGCACCCCCACGCGTTCCATGCTCGTGACGCACCGGATCGCGCCGATTGACTGGATTCCCTGCAGGGTCATCGGTACGGAAACGGCCAGTATGCGTTCGCCGGTGACCGGGTCGTCGCCGACCCACGGCGTTATGTACCCCGCTTGCGCCGCTTTAACGTCGGGGGTTTCGATCGGGATGCCGGAAAGGTGGGTGGCGTTGTTGCGGTTGCTCGAGTCGAGAAGAGTGCCGTATCGGTTGATGACCTGCATCTCAAACTTGCCCTGACTGTTAAACTCATACATCAGGCTGCGGATATTTTGATAGAACGTGTTATAGCTGTCGGTATAGTTTTTACTGATAAACGCGGCGTAGGAAGAGGCTTGCGTTTGCAGTGACGTCTGCATGGACGAGGTAAACGAGTTGCTGACGACGGCGGCGAATGCCGTCAGCCCGATCACGGCGACCAAAACCGACACGCCGAGGCTGTTGAGGATCCAGCGGCGCTGGATTCCGCTCATATGCCGTATGTTTTTTACGATCCCGACCAATGTTTATAATCCCCATTTGTAGCCGTAACCCCAAACGGTCGTGATATACGAGGGGTTCGCGGTATCGTCTTCCAGTTTAATGCGTAAACGCCGCACATTTACATCGACGATTTTCACGTCGCCGTTATACTCTTTGCCCCATACGTTTGTAAGAATCTCTTCGCGGGAGAGCGCCCGGCTCATGTTTTCCATAAACAGTTTGACAATATTAAACTCCACCTGCGTGAGCTTCAGACGCGTGCCGTTTTTGGAGAGCGTGCGGCTCTGCGTATTCAGCGTAAACGGGCCGCTTTGTATTTCGGCTTCGCCGCCGCTTTTCACAGCCGGGTCTCCGATCCGGCGGATCAGCGCGTCTACGCGGGCGATCAGTTCGGTAGGGGAAAACGGCTTTGTGATGTAGTCGTCGGCTCCCGACATAAGCCCGGTGACCTTGTCCAGCTCCTGTGTCTTCGCGGTCAGCATGATGATGCCCAGCTCGGCGTTTCCCGCCCGGATCCGGCGGCACACCTCCAGCCCGTCCAAAGCGCCGGGCAGCATAATGTCCAGCAGGGCGAGCCGGATATCGGGGTGTTGTTCCGTCAGGCGCAGCGCCTCTTCCCCGTCGGACGCTTCGATCACGTCATAACCCGCGCGGCGCAGATTGATCACGACAAAACTCCGTATATTTTCCTCGTCTTCCAGAACCAACAGTTTACGCGCCATCAAATCCCGCCCCCCATTCGATCGGTATCCTGCGAAACATATTTTTCAGCCGCTCCTCGCTGATGCTGAACCCTTTCAAGGGGGTCAGGTCAGCCGTTACCAGCAGAAGGCTCTCGTCAACCAAAACGGTGCGCCCGGATATACGCGGGTTTTCACCCGTCTGGCGGATGAAGTAGTACACGGTTAAAAATTCCGTGGCGCCGCCGTCTTCATCCAGCAGCGAAAAGGTGGTCATCGTGTGGACGGGGTTCTCCGAGACCGTTATGCGGCGCACCGTGTATCTGCCGGCGTCCGGCCACTGTTCGGGAAGGAGGAGAAACCATCCGCGCGTCCTGTTGTAATAGGTGCGCGCTGTCTGAGCCGAAGCGCCGTTGGAGTCGTATGACCTCCAAAGAATCTCATAGACAGGGAATACCTCTTCCGCGCCGGGATAAGGGTTCAGCAATATCGGCTGCGGGAGGTCGAGCACACCGTCTTCGTCGATGTCATCGGCGGGAATCTCTATCTCCCGTATCAGCGCGGTGCTGATGCCCGTTTCCATGTCCCGCGAGATATTGACCAGTATGCCGTCGCGATAGGTGAACACGTCGGTAATCTCACCGTTGACTTCGCCGGTTAAATCGTTGAAAACCTTATACTGAGACGCTACCAAGAAGCCCGGCTTGCCGTCGCTCAGCGGCGTCGTGCGTACGCGCTTAACCGCTTCCGCGCCGCGGGACAGCTCGGCTGAGGCGAGCGAGCGCATCTCGCCGTCGCGCGAAGCGAACAGTTCCGCGACGCCGATAAACTCTGTCGTGCTCGCGTCGGCGGCGCTCGGCAGGGCTGTCATCTCGATGAGAAAAAGCGACGGAGCCTCGCCGTCTTCCTCGTCGTACACGACAAATTCCGAATACGGTTCGCTCAGGATCTCGTTGATTCCCTCGTTTGCCGGATCGTCCGTCAGGCTGTAGACGGAAATTGAGTGATGGTTGGCAAGCGACCAGCCCACCGTGATTTCCAGCTTTCCGTCGCCGTTGAAATCATGAAACGCGATACTGCGGACAGAATCGGCATTCTCGATAATCCGTACCGGCGGTTCAAAACCGCCCTCCGACGGCACAAAGACCGCCATTTGGGCGTCGGTCGCGCCGTCGGACGTACCGCGCAAAAACACGACCGCTTCTTCTTCGCCGTCGCTGTCCAAATCTTTGAACTCCACCGGGGAACGGTAGTCGCCTGTGGCCGGCGCGCTGTACGCAAGCCCTTCCGAGAGAAGCAGGTCGATTAAGTTTTGCAGCTTTTCATACTGCGGCGCGGCGCCGGGAGCCATCATCAGTTCCTCGGGCGATATACAGCCGCCGAGGAAAAACAGCAGCGCAAGACATAACAGAGGCAGGCGCGAACGCCTGCCCCTTTGTTTACTGGTGTTCGTCAATGTATCCGGCCACATCGCGGACTGTTCGGAACGATTTGACCGCCTCTTCGTCTATGCTCAGTGCGAATTCCTCTTCAACGGACATCATCAGTTCAACGACATCAAGAGAATCTGCGCCTAAATCCTCGGTTATGTCTGTGGTTTCGGCGATCTTCTCAGGGTCGATGTCGAGTTGCGTTGCCAGAATAGCCCGCACTTTTTCCGCGGTTGCGCTCATGAATGGCATCCTCCTTATGACATTTGGTTTATGGTATAGAGTATACCTTGCCCGCGTGACCATATCAAGAGGTTTTTGAAAAAAGTTTGTTTTTTTTTCTTCGGTACGGTATAATGTCTTCGGATCACACTGCCGCCGGACGGCGGAAACCCTTGCGGGGCGGTGTTCCCGCAAGGGAGACAGGAGGAGCGTGACGGGTGGAAATTATCCTCTTAAAAATGGGCGAGATGGTGCTGAAAGGGCTGAACCGTTCCCGGTTCGAGGCGAGCCTGCTCTCCCGCCTGCGCGAGGTTCTCTCGCCGTTCGGGAACTTTGAGGTGTCGTCCCGCCAGTCGGCGGTCTATGCCGTGCCGAAAGACCCGGGGTGCGACGTCGGCGGAGCTTTCGCCGCCGCCGGAAAGGTGTTCGGGTTCTCCGCGCTCGCGAGAGCGGTACGGTGCGGGAAAGACATACGCGAGCTGCAAGAACAGGCGCTGCTGCTGCCGCAGCTCAAAACAGCCCGCTCGTTTAAGGTGGAAGCCCGCCGCGCCGACAAGCGCTTCCCGATGACAAGCCCGCAGATTTGCGCGGAACTGGGCGGCTGTATCCACGAGAAACTGGGGATTCTCGTGGATGTGCACACGCCGGGCGAAGTCGTATGGGTCGAGATCCGCGAGACGGCGGCATATCTCCACACCCGCCCCGCGGAGGGAGCGGGCGGTCTGCCGCCCGGAACAGCGGGGAAAGCCGTGCTGCTTCTCTCCGGCGGGATCGACAGCCCGGTCGCGGGATGGCGGATGGCGCGCCGCGGTCTGTCGCTGCTGCCGGTGCATTTTGAAAGTTATCCATACACGTCGCCCGAAGCGAAAGAAAAGGTGCTGACACTCGCGCGGATTCTGGCGGAGTGGTGCGGGCATATGACTGTGCGGGTGATTTCCTTTACAGGCATACAGGAAGCGATCCGCAAACACTGCCCCGGCGATCTCGCGACTGTTTTGACGCGCCGGAGCATGTGCCGCGTGGCGAACGCCGTCGCGCGGCGCAACGGAGCGGGCGCGCTGATTACCGGCGACAGCCTGGGGCAGGTCGCGAGCCAAACGCTGGAGGCGCTGGCCGTGACAGAAGAGGCGTCGGTTCTGCCCGTACTGCGTCCGCTGGTCGGAGCCGATAAAGAGGAGGTGTCGCGCGAGGCTCGCCGCGTCGGGACGTTTGAGACCTCCATTTTGCCCTATGAAGACTGCTGCGGCGTCTTCACCCCGCGCCATCCGCGCATCAAACCGCGCCTGGAAGAGGTTTTGGCCGCCGAGACCCTGTATGATTATCAAACGCTGGAAGACGAGACGCTGAAACGCGTAGAGAAGATAGAGGTGTAAATGATGCCATTGATCTGTGAAATCGTCGCGGTCGGCACCGAGCTGCTGCTCGGCAGCATCGCGAATACCGACGCGCAGGACATCTCCCGGGGGCTGGCCGAAGCGGGGATCCACTGCTATTACCACACGACGGTGGGCGACAACCCCGCGCGTCTGCGCGAAGCGCTGCGGATCGCGCGGGAACGGGCCGACATCATCATCACGACCGGCGGACTGGGCCCCACCTGCGACGACCTGACCAAGCAGACGGTCTGCGAGGCGTTCGGCGTGCCGCTGGAGCTGCATCCGGGGACATGGGAGCGCATTTTAACGTTTTTCAGGCGGATCGGCAAACCGGTCACGGAGAACAACAAACAGCAGGCGATGGTTCCCGTGGGCGGCATGGTTTTTGAAAACGAGTGGGGCACAGCCCCCGGCTGCGGGTTTGAGCGCGGCGGCCTGTCGGTCTTCCTGCTGCCGGGACCGCCCAAAGAATGCCGCCCGATGTTTGAAAATTGCCTGATGCCGGTGCTGCGCTCTTTTTCCGGCAAGACCATCGCTTCCCGGAACATACAAATCTTCGGCATGGGCGAGTCGGCGGTGGAAGACAAACTGCGCCCCCTGATGGAGCGTTCCCAAAACCCGACGCTCGCGCCGTATGCCAAAGAGGGGGAGGTCACCCTGCGCGTCACGGCGTCGGCGGAGACGCGCGAAGAAGCGTACGCGCTGATCGACCCGATGGTAAAAACAGTCAAAACCCTGCTGGGCAGCGTGATATACGGCGTGGACGCCGCTTCGCTCGAAGGCGTCGTTCTGGACTTGCTAAACCGGAATAATGTGCGGCTTGCCGCGGCGGAGAGCTGTACCGGCGGGATGGTTTCGTCCCGGCTCACCGGCGTGCCCGGCGCGTCGAAACGGTTTGTCGGCGGCGTTGTCGCCTACGCCCGGGAGGTGAAGGAAAACATCCTCGGCGTAGAACGCGCGGTGATCGACGAATACGGCATGGTATCGGAGCAGGTCGCGCTGGGGATGGCGAGCGGGGTCTGCCGCGTGACGGGCGCGGAACTGGGGCTGGGCATCACGGGGCTTGCCGGACCGGGCGGCGACGGCAGCGATACGCCGGTCGGCACGGTGTGCCTCGCGCTTTTCGACGCGCGGGACGGCTCGTCCCACACGCTGACGCGCAACTTCGGCGACGAACGCGGGCGCATCCGCACAATGGCGTCGCTGACGGCGCTCGATATGGTGCGGAGGCATTTAACGCCGTCCCGCGTTTTTCTTGACGGCGGCGTTTCTTCCGTGGTATAATGTCGCGAAAGACCGAAGGGGGAAGCGGATTGCGGGCGGATATACTGGGCGTTCCCTTCGATGCCGTTACGCCGGAAGAGGCCGTGCGGAGGGGCATGGAACTGATGGAGGGCGGCGGTGGGCGCGTCGTGACGCCGAACCCCGAAATCGTCTGGAAATGTCATACCGACCCGGCAGCCCGCGAGGCAGTCGTGAGCGCCGACCTGATTCTGGCGGACGGCGTTGGGATTCTCAAAGCCGCGAAGAAGCTGGGGCGGCCGCTGCGAGACCGCGTGCTCGGCATCGAGTGGTTCTATGCCATGCTCGCGCTTTGCGCCGAAAAAGAGAAGAGCGTTTTCTTTTTGGGCGGTAAACCCGGTGTTGCCGGGCAAGCCGCGAAGAACGCGGCGCAGACGCACCCGGCGCTGAAGGTCTGCGGGGCGCACGACGGATTTTTTACCGACGAAGACGCCGTCGCGGAGCGGATCCGGCAAGCGGGACCGGATTTTTTGGCGGTGTCGCTCGGCGCTCCGAAGCAGGAGCTTTGGATGGCGCGGAACGCCCCGAAGCTGCCCGGCGTGCTGATGGCGGGTCTTGGCGGTTCGCTGGACATCCTGGCGGGAGGCGTGAAGCGCGCGCCGAAGATTTTTTCAAAGTTGGGGCTGGAATGGCTGTACCGCGCCCTGCGTCAGCCTTCGCGGATACCGCGCCTGTTGGTGATTCCAAAGTTTTTACGGCTCGTCGGCAAGACGGCCAAGCGGGAGAAAAAGCATGGTTAAGCAAGCCGAAGTACGCCTGATCGCCGTGACCCCGGACGCGGAACGCGTCGTCGCGGCGGCGGCGCGGAACTGTTACTCCAACATGGGACCGTCCGCGCTGCTGGACGGGTTGGACAGCGAGAAGACCGCGGAGCTCTTGGAAAGGGTCGCCTCGCTCGGGCACGAAAGCGTACTGGAACACGCGGCGTTCACCTTTACGCTGGAAAACGTTTCCCGCGCGCTGCTGGCCGAGATCACGCGTCACAGGATCGCTTCCTTTTCGGTCAAGAGCCAGCGGTATGTAAAGGAAAGCCGCTTTGACCATATCCTGCCGCCCTCGGTTCAGGCGGACGGCGAGGCGGCGGGCTTGTTTGACAGGGCGATGGAAGCGGCGGGGGAGACATACCGCGCCCTGCTGGAACGCGGCATTCCCCCGGAGGACGCGCGGTTTGTCCTGCCGAACGCGTGCTGTACGCATATCGTCATTACAATGAACGCGCGGGAGCTGCGGCACTTTTTTAGGCTCCGCTGCTGCAACCGGGCGCAGTGGGAAATCCGCTCCGTCGCGGAATC
>JAISVY010000186.1 GCA_031271325.1 Oscillospiraceae bacterium | reverse complement strand
TATGTAAACCAGGGCACGACAAACGCATGAACGGACAAAATGCACAAAAAGCGGCATCCTCATGTAGGGGCGACCGTCCTCGGTCGCCCGCGGCTGCGGGATTTTCCGGGGTTACGGGCGGTCGGGGACGACCGCCCCTACACTTTATCTGTGCAACATAGACATTCATGCGTTTGTCGTATAAACCAGGGTGGTTACGGTTCACCGTCCCCAGTCGGGTCCTTCTAAAAACCCCCTTCGATTCGAAGGGGGTGGCGGCGAATGCCGCCGGTGGATGTTAACAATTGACAATTGACAGTTGACAATTAACAATTAAAGACGAAGGCAACGTTGCCCGTTTCCCCGTTGCCCCCTTCCGCCGGAAGATGTCCACGGCGCGCCGGGGTCGTCGCGCCCTACACAGGGCAAGGGAACCGGCGGCGCGTCAAGGATGCCGCGCCCTACGCGTTTTAATTGTCAATTGTCAACTGTCAATTGTCAATTGTTCTAACCCCTGTCCCCTCCGAATATCTTGTACCGAATAAAGGAGGGTATCCCATGTTTATTTTCACAGCCAAGCTGACACGCAAGAAACTAGCCGTCGGAATCGCGGCCGCCGGTATATTGCTCATCGGCATCATTATCCTTTTGACAGGGCGGGGCGGGGCAGAAGCTGCGGCTTCGTCAACGCCGTCGCCGAAGGGCGTGAAGACGCTGGAAGACCGCGTGGCGTATCTCGGAGCCTACGGCTGGACTGCCGACGCCTCGACGGAGGAATGCCAGGAGGTTGTGATTCCCAAAGAGTTTGACAGCACCTTTGAGGAATACAATTCGCTGCAAAAGGGGCAGGGGTTTGACCTCTCAAAGATCAAAGGCAAGCGCGTCCTGCGATATGTATACCTCGTCACGAACCACCCGAGCGGGAAAAACCCCGTCTATGCCAGCGTATTGATTTATAAAAATAACGTTGTAGGCGGCGATTTGCAGAATCCGACGTTAGACGGGTTCCTGCAAGGGTTCGGGCAAGCCGCGCCGCTGCCGGAAGCATCGCCGGAATCGGAACCGCCGCCCGATACGGAACCCCTGCCGAGCACGGAGGCGCTGCCCGGTGCGGAGGCGCTACCGGGAGCGAATTAAACGCAGCGCCCGCGCGTATTTGCTGTTATACTCTTTAGACAACGCGTACTTAATCTCTAAATACGCCGCCAGTTCCAGCATCCCGGCGCTTTCGCCGGTCAGCAGTTCCAGCTCCAATTCCAGCAGTTCTTCCCGTTTCTCGCCGGCCAGCAGTTCCCCCCGGTCAAGCGCCAGCTCGGCGGTCGAACCGTCCGGCAAGCTCAGGGGCGCCGCCGTGCGGGTGAAGCGGGAGGAGCAGCGGGGAAGCAGGCGCCCGGCGAGCAGCAGAAGCGCGCCGGGCGCTCCTTCGTCCACCAGCAGCGGCACCGCCGACTCAATGTCCGGCGCGTTTACCTGCCATTCCGAGCGGGAAAACATCGCGCCGTCGCGCGTACCCGCCGTCTTGCAGGCGGCGACCGAAACGCCGCCCTCGCGGCGCAGCCGCAGCGACCATTGCCGGTCAGACAGTTCCCCCTGATCTGTGTCATAGTATTCGGCTTCCATTTCCGTTTCGGAAAACTCCCGCATCATGCAGGCGGTGACCCGCGCGTCTTCCAGAACAGGTTGTATCACCCATTCCCCGGGCAGACGGAGCTTGACTTCAATTTCGGTCGGCATAGACAGCCTCCTTTACGCAATCTGGCAATAGATCACCCTCGGTTAACGGCGGGATATAAACCGGGTCACGCTAAAAAACCTCCCGCAAAAACAGTGAACAACGAACGGATAACAGCTTAGAACGGGAGAAACGCCCCGTAGGGGAGGCGTCTTGCCTCCCGCGATACCTGCGGTCGGGAACCCTGCCCCTAAGCAGGACGGGAATGACAACGGCGCGTCAAGGATGCCGCGCCCTAAGCGATGGCAATGGGCAATTGAGGACGTAGGGCGCGACGACACCGGCGCGCCGTGACTGTTAACCGGTTAAATCAATCCGGAATATGCAGCTGTTGTTTGAGCGCTGTTTGGGTAACACGGGAAACATTGATTTTCGCGTCATTTGCGGCTTTGTCCAGCCATGCCGGAAGCGTGATATTTCGGCGTACCGTCCGCTTTTCATGCCGACGCCGGAATGCCGCGAAATCTACATCGACCAATGTAACGACATCTCCGGGAAATTCACGCTTCACGCTTTCGATCGGGGAAGGGTTGGGGATGGATTCACGGTCATCTTCCATATCAATCCCCATCAGAGAGATGGCGTCACGCGCCATCTGCATCGCGTCCGCATAGTCGGTTCCCTGAGTGTTAATCTGGAAATCAGGAATATGGACAACGATGAATTTTTCTCCTTCGCGCATCAAAACCGGGTACGCGCTTTTCATGGACTGACCTCCTGTTCTGTACCGGCGCGGAGGGGACTATTTCAACCCCCTGCGCCGGATGATTGCCCTTGCAAGTTCTTCGTCGGTTTCTTTGTGCCTGACAACGGATTCGCGTTCCTTGCCCCTGATGTAGATGTCGTGGTTTGAGCCGTGCCGTTTGAAGCGAAATCCGTTTTTCTCTAAAAGAAGTATCAGGTCTTTTGTCTTCAATTCCGTCACCCCAAACCGTTTGTTTGTACTGACATTATACACATTAATTGTGTATAATGTAAAGAGGTTTTTAGGGCTTCTCAATCGGCATCGCTTCCTCATTTGCTACGCTTATTATACCACCCGCAAAGAAATTTTTCCAGTTCTAAATACCCGTTCTATTTCCCGACATTTATTGGTAATTGTGCGTCGTATAATAACGGCAGGTAACCTCTAAAACTCCCCGCCCGTTCACATTCGGCGAACACGGTGTTTTAGAGCGCCCTTATATTATGACAACCGCTGTCGGCGGTTTGGAACGGAGCGGCGAACCTATGAACACCAAAGAGAGATGGCTCGGACGGCTGGGCGCGGATATGGCGCAGAGAGCTTCCGGGCTGGCCGCGCGTCCCCGCGCGGCCGCGGCAATGAAACTTATCACGCGGTTTGGCGGCGGCTTTCTGCTGTCACGCGCCGTGGTGCTGGATGGGATGGCTCCTTTCGGCATTGGCTGGACGGCGGCCAGCGGCGGCGGTATCAACGGTATCGCCGCGATGCTGGGGTCGATGGCCGGGTATCTGACGGCGGGCGCGCAGACCGAAGCGTTGAAATACATCGCGATTCTGGCGCTGGTATACACCGCCGGGGTGCTGTTCCGAGGGACGGCTCCGGCGCGGCGGATCGTCTTCCTCCCGGCGGTAGGCGGCGCGGTGACGGCGTTTGTCGGCATTGTGTTCGTGGCGGGCGCGGGGTTTACCGCAAGAAACGTCATATTGTATATCACGGAAATATTCATCGTCGCCGGGTCGGGGACGTTTTACGCCGTAGCGGAGGGGAGCGAGAAACGCGGTCTTCGCCGCTCGGTCAGCAGGCTTGTCATGTGGTCTACCCTGCTGCTGTCGCTTACCGAGATCAATCTATTCGGCATCGTGCGCCCGGCGCGGGTGGCCGCGGGTGTGGTGGCGCTGCGCGCGGCGTACCTCAGCGGCGCGGGGATGGGCAGCGCTTCGGGGCTTACGGCGGGCTGCGCGATGGATCTGGCGTTGGGGTATCCGTTCTTCTCGATGTCCTACGGGCTGTCGGGATTTTTCGCGGGGGTGTTCCGCAAAGCCGGCAAGCTGGTCACGGCAATCGCCTATGTGCTGGCCGGCGCGGTCACCGTTCTGTGGGCGGGCACCGCGGAATTGCGGCTGGCCGCGCTGCTCGAAACCTTCGCCGCTTCGATGCTCTTTATGGCGATTCCGGCAGTCGCCGGGCGGCGTGTGCGGGAGAGCGCGGACATCCTCGAAGAACGGGACGACCGGGACGCCGACAGCGGGCGGCGCACCCGGGAGTTTACGCGCAGGAGGCTCGAACAGCTCTCATTGGCGTTTCAGGAAGTACATACGCAGCTGCAAAAGGTGTTCAACCGCCCGCAAAACGACGAGGACGTGGCGGCGGTCTTCGACCGCACCGCAGAGCGGGTGTGCCGCCGCTGCGCCATGCGCGGAATGTGTTGGGACCGGGAGATGGAGAGCACGTACGGCGTGCTGAGCGGCGTGTCGGGCGTGCTGAACCGGGAGGGGCGGGTTGAGGACAGCGACTTCCCTCCGTATTTCTCTTCCCGCTGTATCCATTTTTCCAAATTTGTCATCACGGCGAACGAGGAGATGGCGGCGATGCTCGCGCGCAAAAAAACCCGCGCGGGGCTTTCGGAGAGCCGCGCACAGGTCTGCCTGCAATATGCCGAGATCGCGAAGGCGCTGGGGCGGGTCGCCGAAGAGGTCGGCGCGGAGATCTGTTTCGACGAGGAAGCCGAGGCGCAAATCCACAAACTGCTGGAACCTTACCGCCTGCCGTTGAGCGTAACGGTTTTGAAAACGCCGGAGGGGCAGAACCGCGTGGAGATCGAAGGACGCGGCGCGGCGCTTCTGCTCGCGCGCGACCGGGAGAAAGTTCTGCGCGAGCTGTCTCAGTGCGCCGGGTATGCCGTCTCGATGCCGGAACAGGTAATCACGCCGCTGGGCGAGAAGCTGATCTTCACCGAAGCGGAGCAGTTCCGCGCCTCGATCGGCATCGCGTCGCACAAAAAGCAGGGGGAGCCGGTCAACGGGGATACCGGCACATGGTTTAAAACCTCCGACGGATGCGCCCACATCATCCTCTCGGACGGCATGGGTTCCGGGTCGGAGGCGTGGGAACATTCCGCGCAGACGGTGCGGCTGCTGGAACGGTTTCTGCGGGCGGGGATCGATCCCGCTTCGGCGTTAAGCACCGTCAATTCGGCGCTGGTGCTGCGCGGCGCGGAAACGGGCGAAACGCTTGTGACGGTTGACCTGTGCGTGTGTGATCTTAAGACAGGGCGAACACGATTCTTCAAAAACGGCTCCGCGCCGTCCTTCATCAAGCGGGGCGGCCGGGTATCGCGCCTGATGGGGCAGGGCTGGCCGATCGGCATCGGGCTGTCGCCCGCGCCGGGCACAGGCGCGACGACCGTGCGGCTGGAAGGCGGGGACTGCGTGATCCTGATGAGCGACGGGGTATGCGGCTCCGGCGACGACGGGTGGCTGATCAAGTTTTTGGAAGGCTTCGGCGGCGAACGCCCCAAAGAAATGGCCGGACGCATTCTGGAGCAGGCCGTCCTGCAAAACGGGCGCGGCGACGACATGATGGTGATGGTCTTCGCACTGGGATATTAAGAACCTGTTCCCATAGGCGGGAACAGGTTCTAACCCTCCGCCAGCGTACCGTCCGGCAGGGTAAAACGGGCGTCGCCCGGGTCGCCGATCACCGGCGCTTCGGCGGTAAACGAGAACGCCGTCTCTCCGTCCGCGCCGGTATATTCGGCGGCAATCAGCAAGCCCGTGTCCAGCGATAAAATGTATTCTACCTTATATACCGGTCTGCGAGTCAGGACGCGAAGGCGCTGTTCGCCGTCTTCGTAATACGACTCGGCGTCCAGCACGTCTTGGGGAGGCAGCGAAGCGGCATCCTCCCAAGTGGGGAGGCGGGACAGGCTCTCCGCGTCGGTTTCCTCCGGCGACAGCGTAAAATACGGCATCACGCTGCCCCACCATTCGTATACATTGCCGGACGCGGCGATGATGCGGTTTTGGGTTCTGCCCTCCTCGAAGCTCTCGATGCGCTTCATCGCTCCCCGCTGCGCCCAACGGTGGGTGGCGCTCATCTCACCGCCTTCCCAGTAGGTGACGCTGCGGATGGTTTGACTGTACGCTTCCGGGCGTTTGACGGCGGTCAGTATCCGCTGTACGTTTCCCGCGTCCACGGCGACCGGGGTAAACTCCAAACCGCCGGCGGAGGGCGCGGGGTTGTCCGGCGAAAAGCCGGGCGGCGGCGGAGGCGGCAGATGAATGCCGGATCCCCGACCGGTGAAATAGGTCAGCCAAACACCGACCGCCAGTGCCGCCGCCAAAACAATGGCGGTGCCGACCGACAGCAGCGTCAGACGTTTTCTGCTCATCGCGCGGTTTCGGGCGGCTTGGCGGACAGCCCGGTAAACTGCTTGACGGCTTGCACGATACGTTCGGACGCGTGTCCGTCGCCGTAAGGGTTAACCGCTTTGGCCATAGCCGCGTACGCGCCGGGATCGTCCAGAAGCTCCTGTGCCAGACGCACAATATCGCGCTTTTCTATGCCGGCGAGCTTCACCGTTCCGGCTTCCACCGCCTCCGGGCGCTCGGTTTCGCGCCGCAGCACCAGCACCGGTTTGCCGAGCGCGGGCGCTTCCTCCTGCAGTCCTCCCGAATCGGTCAGCACCAAGTACGAACGCGCCATCAGGTTGTGCATATCGAGCAGGCCGACCGGGTCGGTCAGCACAATCCGCTCCTGATCCGAGAGCAGCGGCATGACGGTTTCGCGCACAGCCGGGCTGAGATGCACCGGGTAGACGATGACAATATCGGAGTATCTGTCGCGAAGCTCCAGCAGGGCGCGGCAGATATTTTCCAGCGGAGCGCCGTAGTTTTCCCTCCTGTGGGCGGTGACGGTCAGCAAGCGCCGCCCGGCGTAATCGACTCCGCACAGCGCGGAGTTCTCGAAGATGTATTCGTCCCGCACCGTCATCGCGAGCGCGTCGATAACGGTGTTCCCCGTGACATACACAGCGCCGCTTGTGCGCTCGGCTTCCAAGTTGCGGCGGTTCCCCTCGGTTGGGCAGAAGTGCAGCGAGGCGAGACGCGCGATCATCTGGCGGTTCATCTCTTCGGGGAAGGGAGAATAGCGCGAGCCGGTGCGAAGCCCCGCCTCCACGTGCCCCACCGGAATCTTGTGGTAAAACGCGGCCAGTGTCGCGGCGAACCCGGTGGAGGTGTCGCCGTGGGTCAGCCCACGGTCGGGGCGCAGTTCGCCGAACACCTCATCCATACCGGTCAGCGTCTTGGCCGCGATCGCGGCCAGCGACTGGCGCGGGGTCATGATGTCGAGGTCGTAGTCGGGCTTGATGCCGAAATGCCCCAATATCCCGTCCAGCATCTGCCGGTGCTGCCCGGTGACGCAGCACACGCTGTGAATCTCCGGCTCCGCCGCGAGACGCAGTATCAGCGGCGCCATCTTCACCGCGTCCGGGCGGGCTCCGAAGACGCTCATCACGATGGTTTTGGGTTTCATCCGGCTACAGCCCCTTTAGCGTTCCAGCGTTATCGCGTAATCTAAAATAATGTTCCCCTTTTCGTCGGGGTCGGTAAAGCGGGGGCAGTTGTACATTTCAAAGCACCAGTCGTCCTCTTTGCGCGCATAACCGCGCTTTGCGATTTCCGCAAGGCACAGACTGTGCGCCTCTAGCCCCGAAACCTCCGCCGCGCTGCCGCCATAGACCCAGCACACGGCGGCGGCGGATGCGGGGATGTCTACCGATTCAAACGATTCCGGGACGGGCGCGCCTTCGGGGAAAAACATTCCGATCCAGTATTCCAAAACGCCGTTTTGAATGCGTTTCGCGCCGATATACGAATCGTTGTTTTCGGAGGATGCGCCGTTTTGCTCCAGCAGGTCAAACCATCCGTTTTGGTGCCAGTCTCCCCATTTAGCGCCGAAATTCTCGTTTGCTCCGTACTTCTTTCCGATGAACCGGAGAGCCGGCAGGCGCTGTTTGCTGACCTTTACTATATCCATGTTATGCGCCTCCGTAAGGATTTTTTCTTCGCTGCTCCCATTCCCCGTCCGTTGCCCCTCATCGGGAGTTTCGGCGGGACGCTTCTTTCCGTTTTTGCGCACCGTCGCGATATAGATCGCGCCCGCCGCCAGCACCGTCAGCAGCAGGATCAGCACCCGCAGTTCGCCGGAGGTGGTCAGCACCACGGCGGACAGCCCCAGAATCGCCGAAACGCTGTAGAGGATGGCGACGGCCTGTTTCTGAGAAAAGCCCATATCGATCAGGCGGTGGTGAACATGTTTCCGGTCGCCGTGGGACAATGGGTTCTGCCCCTTTGACAAGCGCCGCACGAACGCCGCCGCCGTGTCGAAGATGGGCAGTCCCAGAATCAAAAACGGCACGGCAAACGAGACGACGGCGTAAAACTTGAACAGCCCCAGAATCGAGGCGCAGGAGAGGATGTACCCAAGGAACAGCGCGCCGCTGTCGCCCATGAACAGCCGCGCCGGGTTGAAGTTATACGGCAGGAACCCGAGACAGCCGCCGGTTACGGCGGCGGTCAGCAGCGCCGCCGCGGGGTTGCCGGTGGCGACGGCGATCAGCAGCATCGAAAGCGAGGCGATGCCGGATACGCCGACGGCCAGCCCGTCCAGCCCGTCGATCAGGTTGACGGCGTTGGTGATGCCGATGATCCAGAGAATCGTGATCGGAACGTTGAAGATCCCGAGGCTGATCGTACCGTCCGCCGTAATAAAGGGCGCGGTCAGCACGCCGACCCTCAGCCCGCACAGCACGGGAATCAGCGCGGCGGTGAGCTGCCCGGCGAGCTTCGCCCACCACGGCAGGGTCAGCACGTCGTCTACAGCGCCCACCACCACCATGATAACCGCGCCAATCAGGATACCGCCCATCTGCCAGTTGAGCTGCCCCTGCCCGAAGACAAAAAACGCGATCAGGAACCCGGTGAAGATCGCGAGACCTCCCAGCCGCGGCACCGGCGAGGTGTGTATCCGGCGGTCGTCGCGGTTCGGGTCGTCCAGCGCGCCCACCTTGTGCGCCAGCAGCCGCACCAGCGGCGTGACGGCAAACGACACGATCAAAGCCGCCGCCAGCGTGAACAGCGCGTTGTAAAAAGCGCCGGGGTCTGTGATAAACAGCGCGTTTCCGGGCATATGAACGCCTCTTTTGAGTTCCTTGAAAAACGGTTGTGAAGCTCTAAAAACCTGTGTTCGCCGCCGGGCAATGAACAGGTTGCGTGTACGGATAACAGTCAGCCGGTTAGGCTGTTTCTCTTGCTCTGAACTGTTATCTGTTCATGCGGGAGGTTTTAGAGTGATCCTGCTGTTTTTCTCGGTTAGAATGTGGAAGCCGCGGCGGCGGAGCGAATTTTCCTTCGCAACGGCTGGATTGCGGGGTTTTATTTGCGGGGGAGCAGACCCACCGCGTCGCGTACGCGGCGGAGGACCGGCTCGGCGATCGCGGCCGCGCGTTCGGCCTCTCTCGCCATCAGCCTGTCCAGATGCGCGGGGGTTTGAATCAGCGTCTGCGCCCGGCGGCGAATCGGACCCAGCAACGCGTCGGCGGCCTCGCCGACGGCTGTCTTGAACGCGCCGTAGCCCTGCCCCGCGAACTCCCTCTCGACCTCGTCCGCCGATTTGCCGGCGCAGATGCCGTAGATTGTCATCAGGTTGCTCACGCCGGGTTTTTCCGCCGGGTCGTAGCGCACCTCGGAGCCGGAATCGGTGACGGCGCGTTTGCACTTCTGGATGATCGCGTCCCGTTCGTCCAGCATGGAGATGTACCCGCCCGGATTGGGGTCGGATTTGTCCATTTTGTGCGAGGGGTCGAGCAGGCTCATAATCCGCGCCCCGGTTTTGGGGATCATCGGCTCCGGCACCACCAGCACGTCGCCGTAGATGCCGTTGAAGCGCAGAGCGATGTCGCGCGCCAGCTCCAAATGCTGCTTTTGATCTTCGCCGATCGGCACGACGTGCGCGTCATAGAGCAGGATGTCGGCTGCCTGAAGCACGGGGTAGGTGAACAGACCGGCGTTGATGTTATCGGCGTGTTTCGCGCTCTTGTCTTTGAACTGCGTCATCCGGCTCAGCTCGCCGAACATCGAGTAGTTGGACAAAATCCAGCACAGCTCGGCGTGCGCCGGAACATGGCTCTGCACATACAGCACGGTGTTTTCCGGGTCCGGCTCGCAGGCAAGGATCAGCGCGTAGACTTCGCGGACGCGGCGGCGCAGCGCTTCCGGGTCCTGCCGCACCGTGATCGCGTGCATATCCACAACGCTGTATACGCACCGCTGCGTTTTGCTCAGCGCCACCCAATTGCTTAGCGCGCCTAGGTAGTTCCCAATTGTGGGAATCGCCGTCGGTTGAATGCCGGAGAACGCTGTCTTCATAACGTTTGTCCTAACCTTTCTACACCAATCTCAATCTGTTCGGGGGTGGGGAGCGAGAAGTTCAGGCGTATCGCGTCGGAGAAGCCGCCCTCTTCGGTCAGGAACGCGCTTCCGGGCACCGCCATCACCTTCTTCTCTTTCGCGCGGCGGCAAAACTCCGTGCCGTCCCTGCCGCCCGGCAATTTAACCCAGAGAAAAAGCCCGCCCTCCGGCACGACCCATTTTGCGCCCGGCATATGCCGCCGAAGCGCGCCGTCCATCGCGTCCCGGCGCGTCTTATACAGCGCGCGGCAGCGAGCGATGTGCGCGTCAAGATCATACCGCGCCATATAGCGTTCCACAAGAATCTGGAAAAATAAGTTGGAGTGCACGTCGCTGACCTGTTTCGCCGCCGTCATCTTGGCGATCAGCGGCGCGGGCGCCAGCGCGAACCCCAGACGGATGCCGGGCGCGACGATTTTGGAGAAGCTGCCCGCGTAAACGACCCGCCCTTCTTCGTCCATTGATTTGATCGGCGGCACGTGTTCGCCGCCGTACCGCAGTTCGCGGTAGGGGTCGTCCTCCAGCACCGCGGCGCCGTGCGCCGCCGCCAGTTCCAGCAGGCGCTTCCGGGCGGGGAGGGGCATGACCTCCCCGGCGGGGTTTTGGAAGGTCGGGATGGTGTAGATCATCTTGGCTTCGGGATGCTCCCGCAGCGCCTGTTCCAACGCGGCTATGTCCATGCCCGCGCCGCGGCACGGCACGCCGACCAGTTTCACACCGTAGGAGCGCAGGGCGTTCAGCGCGCCGATGAAGCTGGGGTTCTCGCAGATCACCGTGTCGCCCTCGTTGAGCAGGGTTTTGGCGGTCAGCTCCACCACCTGCTGCCCGCCGCTGGTGATGATCAGGTCGTCGCTCTCCCGCCCGATTCCGTGCATGCGCAGCGCGCGCTCCCGCGTACGTTCGCGTAGCGGGGCATAGCCCTCGGAAATGCCGTATTGCAACGCATCCGGCGCGTCGTTTTGAAAAATTTCAGCGGCCAGCGCCGCCATTTCGGCGGCCGGGAACGCCTCCGGCGAGGGGTTGCCCGCCGCGAGCGTCACCGTTTCCGGGTCGCTCGGAGCTTTAAGGATTTCACGGATCGCCGAAGGTTTCAGCGCCGCAATGCGGTTTGCGAATTCCACGGAACGTCCTCCAAATTCATGTTCTTCCCTGTAGTTTATCATAAGTCCATAAAAAAGGGAAGTAAGTTTTTGTAAACTTTGTGTGGGTAAACGGCAGAATTATATTTGACACCGGGAGTCATTCGGGATATAATGGGCGTGCTGAAAATAGCCAAGAGAGAGGTAAACACATATGAAAAACGTGCCGTATAAACTCTATTTGCCTGAGGACAAGCTGCCCGACGCATGGTATAACCTGCGCGCCGATATGCCCGAACAGCCCGGACCTATGCTTCACCCCGGCACAGGCGAGGCACTGCCCGCCGAGGCTCTGAAAGGCATGTTTGTCGGAACGCTGGCCGAACAGGAGCTGGATGAAACAAACCGTTATATCAGCATCCCGGGCGGCGTGATGGACTATTACAAAACCTTCCGTCCCTCACCGCTCTGCCGCGCCTATCATCTGGAGAAGGCGCTCGATACCCCCGCGAAGATCTACTACAAATTTGAAGGCAACAACACCTCCGGCAGCCACAAGCTGAACTCCGCCGTCGCGCAGGTGTATTACGCGAAGGAGCAGGGTCTGTCCGCGCTGACCACCGAGACCGGCGCGGGGCAGTGGGGCACCGCCCTCTCGATGGCGTGCGCCTATTTCGGGCTTGACCTCTATGTCTACATGGTCAAGGTGTCCAGCCAGCAGAAGCCCTACCGTATGTCGGTCATGCGCACCTACGGCGCGGAGGTCATTCCCTCCCCGTCCGGCACCACCGAGATCGGCAAAAAAATCCTTGACGAGAACCCCGAAACCGGCGGTTCGCTCGGCTGCGCCATTTCGGAGGCGCTGGAACGCGCCGCGAAAACCGAAAATTGCCGCTACGTGTTGGGTTCGGTCTTGAACTACGTGCTGCTGCACCAGTCGATGATCGGTCTGGAAGCCCGCGCCGCGATGGAAATCCTCGGCGAATACCCCGATATCGTGATCGGGTGCGCCGGAGGCGGTTCCAACCTCGGAGGTCTGATCGGCCCCTATATGCGGGACAAACTGACCGGCAAGGCGAATCCGCGGATCGTCGCGGTCGAGCCGATGTCCTGCCCCAGCCTGACGCGGGGGCGCTACGCCTATGACTTCGCCGATACCGGTATGACCACGCCTCTGATTCCAATGTATACGCTCGGCAGCGGCTACATCCCGCACCCGAACCACGCGGGCGGTCTGCGTTTCCACGGGATGAGCCCTATCCTCAGCAAGCTCTACAACCAAGGTCATATGGAGGCGCGTTCGGTCGGTCAGCGCCCGGTGTTTGAAGCGGCGCAGCTCTTCTGCAAATATGAGTCAATCCTGCCTGCCCCCGAATCCTCACACGCCATCCGCGCGGCGATCGACGAGGCGCTGCTCTGCCGCGAGAGCGGCGAGGCGAAGACCATCCTGTTCGGTCTTTCGGGTACGGGTTACTTCGATATGACGGCGTATAGCTCCTACCTCGACAACTCGATGAGCGACTACCGCCCTTCCGACGAAGACTTGGAAAAATCATTCGCCACACTTCCGCAAATCTAAAAATATGCCCGACATCCTTACGATGCCGCCGGGCGAGGTGCTGCGAAAGAAGCGGGCGCTGCTGCGTGAACTCTCGGCGGGCGGCGTTTTTACCCCGGTACGGATCGCGCTGCTGAGCAGCTCTACGGTTGGTGAGCTTGAAAATATCCTGCGGCTGTACCTGCTGGCGCACGGGGTCGAGCCTGTCTTCTTCGCAGGGCAGTATGACCGCTGGTACGAGGAAGCCGCGTTCGGCGACGCCGCCCTGACCGGGTTTCAGCCGGACATCGTATACATCCACACGAGCTTCCGCAATCTCGGCGACCCGGATGAGATGTTTTCAAAGCTCGAAACGGCGTGGGCGGCGCTCGGATGCGCGATTGTCCAGAACAACTTTGAAATGCCGCCGTTCCGCGTAATGGGAAACCGGGACGCGTCGCACGGTCTTCTGTCCCGGGTGGAGGAGTTAAACCGCAGCATCGTGCTCCATGCCGCGTCGCACAGCCGGTTTTATGTCAACGACATCCACTGGCTCTCGGCGTGGTTCGGTTTGGAGCGGTGGTTTGACGACGCCCTGTGGTATACGGCGAAATACGCGATGAGCCTTGAGGCGCTGGTACTGCTCTGCCGCAATCTCGCGAACATCGTCAAGTCGCTGCTCGGCAAAAACAAAAAGGCGCTGGCGCTGGATCTGGACAACACCCTTTGGGGCGGCATTGTGGGCGACGACGGCGCGGATGCGCTGGAACAGACGGCGGACACCCCGAACGGCATGGCATTTCTCGATTTTCAGAAATATCTCAAGCAGGTTTCCGCCCTTGGCATTCCGTTGAACATTGTTTCCAAAAACAGCGAAGACGCCGCGTTGGCGGGTCTTTCAAGAGCCTACCTGAAAAGAGAAGACATTGTCTGTTTTTACGCGAACTGGGACGGCAAAGACAAAAGTCTCCGCGCCGTCGCGCGTGATTTGAACATCGGCGCGGACAGCATCGTGTTTGTGGACGACAATCCCGCCGAACGGGAGCTTGTCCGTCAATCCCTTCCCGATACCGCCGTACCGGAAATCACTTCACCCGAAACGATGATACGCACCCTCGACGCGGCGGGGTATTTTGAAATTACCGCCCTGACCGAAGACGACCGGGCGCGTGTTGCGGCGTATCAGGCAGAGCAAGAGCGCAAAAAGGAAGAGCGTTCTTTCTCCGATTACAGCGAGTACCTGCGTTCGCTCCGCATGACGGCGTCGTTCGAGCCGGTAAGCGCGGGGAACGCCGCGCGGGTAACACAGCTGATCAACAAAACAAACCAGTTTAACCTGACGGCTCGCCGTTGCCCGGAATCAGAGATCGCGGCGCTGCCGGACGACCCCGGCACCGTAGCCCTCTGCGGGCGGTTAGCCGACCGTTTCGGCGACCACGGCTTGGTAACCGTGCTGATCGCGTCTCTGCAAGGCGAAACCGCCGAAATTGATGTCTGGGTGATGAGCTGCCGTGTCTTCAAGCGCGGCTTGGAATATGCCGCGCTGCGCCGCCTGCTGGAGCTTCTGAGAGAGCGGGGCGTGAAGACGGTACGCGGCGTGTATCTTCCAACAGGGAAGAACCAGCCGGTAGAGACACTGTACCGCGATCTGGGTTTTTCCGGCGGGGACGGCGGGGTTTGGACGGCGGCGATCAACGACATTATGATTCCGGAGACATTCATGGGGGTGGGCGGATGAGCAGATCTGAAGTGATGGCGGCGCTGCAGGAACTTTTCCGCGAACTGTTTGACGACGGCTCGATCACGCTTACCGACGCCACGACCGCCGCCGACATCGACGGGTGGGACTCTTTGGAGCATGTCAACCTGATCGTGACGGTGGAGAAACGTTTTCGGGTACGCTTTACCATGGACGAGATCCTCTCTCTGCAAAGCGTCGGGGATATGGCGGATTTGGTGTGCGAAAAAACATGACGCTGCATCATGTGGGTTATCTGGTCGCCGACATCGGCGCGGCGGCGGAAGAGTTTATTCTGCTTGGCTTTTCGCAGGAATGGGAACCGATTTATGATGAAGCGCGGGACGCGCGTATCTGCTTTTTACAGACCGGCGGGACACGGATTGAGCTGATCTGCCCCGCTTCCCCCGCCTCCCCCTACGCGCCGCTGTTGAAGAAATTCAAAAACGCGCCCTACCACCTCTGCTTTGAGACGGACGGCTTAGAAGAGGCGCAGGCGGAGCTGTTTTCCCGCGGCTATGTGCCGGTGAGGCCGCCGGAGGCCGCGCCCGCGCTGGGGGGGCGCAGAGTGGCGTTTTTCATGCACGGCGGCGTCGGGCTGATTGAACTCGTTGAAAGGGCATGTTGAAAGGGTCGGCTAGGAATGCTTGTTACCTCCCCGCTGTTTCTGCTGTTTTCGGCGGCGGTCATTCTGGCCGACCGCTTTATGCCCGTGCGGTTCCGCGCCGCCCTTCTGCTGGCGGCGAGCTTTGTTTCCTATGGGTTTTGGCGGCTTTGGGCGCCGCTGTTTATCGCCGGGTACACCCTGCTCAACTACGCGCTGACCTTCCTGATCCGCAAACACCCGAAGGCGGCGTTCCCGTTCGCGCTGTTTCTGCATACCGTGCTTTTTATCCTGCTGGGGCGGGCGGAGCTGTTTACGTTTGAGCGCCTGCCCGCGCTGGAAAACCTGATTTTCCCGCTGGGCTTTTCGTATTATATGTTCCGCTGTATCGGCTACCAAGCCGACGTCGCGCGAAAGAAACTGGAACCGGAGCGCAACCCGGTCAATTTGGCACTTTTCCTCTGCTTCTACCCGATCCTGACGATGGGGCCGATCAACCGCGCCGGGGATTTCCTCCCGCAGATCCAAAACCCGGAGCGCCCGGACGCGCAAGTTTGGCGCGACAGCCTCTTCGTGATCGGGCTGTCGCTGTTTAAGAAGTTTGTCTTCGCCGACAACATCTGGCGGCTGATCGCCCCGCGGTTTGCCGCCGGGCAGGCGGAGACGGTGAACAACGGCGGCATATGGTTCTTTCTGCTGCTCTGCTACCTCATTCAGCTCTATCTGGACTTTTCGGCGTATACCGACATCGCGCTCAGCGTTTCCCGTCTGCTGGGGTTCCGCGTGAACCCGAACTTCCGCGCCCCCTTCCTCTCGCAGTCGATTTCGGATTTCTGGCGGCGCTGGCATATGGGATTGTCGCACTGGTTTTCCGATTACCTGTTCACCCCGCTGCAGATCAAGCTGCGCACCCTCGGGATTTTCGCGTCGGTCACCGCCGCGTTCGTGACGCTCGCCGTCAGCGGGATGTGGCACCGGTTTACGTTAAACTACCTCGCTTGGGGCTTGGCGACCGCGTTCTTCATCGCGTTCGACGCGGTGTTCGCGAAGCGGCGCAAGAAGATCGCGAAAGCCGTGCCGAAGCGTCTGTTCGCCGTTGTCACGACGGTCATTACGTTTATCATCTCGGTGTTTGTCATCACATTTGTCTGCGCCGGCGGGTTTTCCCAGTCGGTGCATATCCTGAGCCGCGCGCTGAACCCGGCGGCTTATCAAAACCTCTCCGGGGCTTGGGCGGCGCTCGCCGGGGCGAACGAACTGCTGATCTATCTGCTGGCGGCGGCGCCGTTCGTCGCGTTCTCCCACGCGCTGGAGCTGAAACCGCAGATACTTACGGCGCTGTTCGCGAAGACCGGGCGGGTCCCGTTTTTCCTTCGCGCCGTTCTGCTGGTGCTGTTGATTTACGTCTTTATCTTCTGCGGGCGGTTTGACGCCGACATTGTGGGCGGGTTTCAGTATGCGCAGTTCTAAACGGCGGCAAGCCGGAGCGAGGGGGTTTTAGGGTGGCGCGGGTAAGAAGAATCATCTTGCGCATCGTGGGGTTCCTGCTTGTCTTTACCTTTGCCGAGGCGGTGCTTTGCATCGTGCTGATGCCGGATAACCTCCCCTCCCGCATGATGATGGAGGATATGGCGGAGATGGCGATGCGGAACGAGCTTGACCGGGAGAATATCGATGTGGCGGTGGTCGGTTCCTCCGCCGCGATGACGGCGGTCGATCCCTTCCTGCTGGAGGAACTGCTGGGGGAAAACAGCTTCAACGCCTGCTCCAGCTTACAGCAGCCGATCGCGTCTTACTACCTGACACAGGACATCCTGCGCCTGCACACCCCGAAAACCGTGATTGTCTCGGCCAATTACAGCGCGTTCGGCACAGAGACGCTCGACGAACTGCAATCCAACCTGATCGTATTCGACTATATGAAGGGTTCGCCCGTAAAACTGCGGTTTTTCCTCGACGCGTTTCAGCCCGCCGACTACCCGACCGTCTTCCTCAAGAGCTACCATTACCGTTCTTCGTTCTCGCCCGGCAAGTTAAGCCCTTCGTATATCTACGCCAAGGCGAACGAGCCGCGCAACCCGGTGATCCACGAAAGCGCCACGTATATGGGAAAGGGGTTTACCGCATATACTTCTGTCTGGGACGATTCGGAGCCTGTACTGTATCACGAGCCGCCGACACCCGACCCGGAAAAAGAGGAATACCTGCGCAAACTGATCGCTCTCTGCCGCGAGCGGGGGATTGACGTCGTTCTGCTGGCCACCCCGCACGTACAGGCGCGGGTGGAGGTGTGCCCCGATTACTTCGAGCGGGCCAACGCGTTTTTCAGCGGCATCGCGGAGGACTGCGGCGCGTCGTTCATTGATCTCAATTTGGCGAAACCCGAACTGCTGCCGATGGGCAGCGAGCACTTCAAAGACCCCTCCCACGTCAACGCGACCGGCGCGGCGCTGGTGACCGAAGCCCTTGCCTCCGCGATGCGGGGAAACGGAGTTTTTTATCAAAATGTTCAAGAACGGCTGGATGCCATTAACGATTCAGATAAAAATGTACGATAAACGCAAAGTGGGGGTATCTCCCGCAGTCCAATCGCTGCGCCGGCGGGTTCACTCCTCCGCAGCAACGTCCTCATTCCGCCCGGGAAAGCATCCGTTTTTCCCGGAACATAAAAAAGGGGTATGACACATGGATATGCTGGTTGTCCCGAAACCCATTTTCAGCCGCTCGAAGACGGTCAAGGGGTACTACCTCTCGTTCCAAACGGGCAACGCGCTGTTGGAGGAGGGGAAGACCTTCGCCTACGAAAACAGCATCAGTTCGCCCTTTATCGAGTTTGTCAACCAGATCGGGCTGGAGGTGCTGACAAACAACCTGCCCATCTTCATCCCCGTCTCCAATGTGCAGCTCGCGACCAATCTGGAAGAGGTATGCACCGTTGACCGCACGCGTGTCGCGCTCCTGCTGGGGCGGCGGGTTGATCTGTCGGCCGCCAACATAGAGCGGGTGAAGTACTTCAAAGAGCAGGGATTTATGGTCGCGTTCATCCACAAGGACGATTACCGGGCGCTCGACCCCTTCCTGCCGTATACCGACTTTATCTTCAGCGGCAGCGAAACGTCCAGCGTGATGCCGCTGCTGGGGCACATCCGGCAAAAGCATTTCCCCACGAAGGTCATTGCGCGGAAAATCACCTCCGAGCAAATCTTTGAAAAGATGATGGCGTTCGGGCTGGAGTATTTCGCCGGTTCGTTTTATATGCACCCGCAGATCAGCAAAGACCGCCGGGTATCGCCGCTCAAGATCAACTATATTCACCTGCTCAATCAAGTCAACCAAGAGGATTTCGACCTCGACAAATTCGCCGGGATCGTCCAGCGCGACACGGCGCTCGCGATCCAGTTCCTCAAGATGGTCAACTCCTCCTCCGTCCGCGCGAACAAGATCACGAACCTCCGTCACGCGGCGGTGCTGCTGGGGCAGCGCGAGATCAAGAAGTGGGCGACAACCGCCGTCACGTCCTCGCTCGCGCAGGAAAGCCCGGGCGAGATCACCCGTGTTTCGATGCTCCGCGCGAAATTCTGCGAGAACCTCGCGGGGCTTTTTGAGCTGGCCGTGCAGAAAGAGAACCTCTTCCTGATGGGGCTGTTCTCGGTACTGGACATCATTCTGGAGACGACGATGGAAGACGCGCTCAACACCGTGCGCGTCCCCGACCGCGTGCGCGACGCCTTGCTGATGAAGGAACCCTCCTTCGGGGAGGTCTATGAATTCATCCGGCTCTACGAAAAAGCGGATTGGGTGGAGGTCTCGCGGACCGCCCTGATGAAGGGTTTCTCGATTGCCGACATCTTCAACGCCTACAACAGCGCCCTCACCTGGTACGGTCAGATGATCCACATGGAGATCGACGAAAACGGCGTTTCGCTGTAAAGGAGGACCCGATGAAAACCATCCAGTTAGGCAAAACCGGCTTAGAGGTGCCGGTGATCGCGGTCGGCTGTATGCGCATCGGCGGTCTTGGCAAGCAGGGCGCGGAGCGTTTCGTGCGCGGCGCGATAGAGCAGGGCGCGAATTTTTTCGACCACGCGGATATTTACGGCGGCGGGACATGCGAAGAGGTCTTTGCGGAAGCCGTGCACATGTCCCCTTCGGTACGGGAAGGGCTGCTGCTGCAATCCAAATGCGGCATACGCCCCGGTATCGCCTTTGATTTCTCAAAAGAACATATCCTCGCCGCAACGGACGGCATTCTGAAGCGGCTGAAGACGGAGTATCTCGACGTGCTTCTGCTGCACCGCCCCGACGCGCTTGTCGAGCCGGAGGAAGTGGCGGAAGCGTTCGGGACGCTGCATAACGCCGGGAAGGTGCGGCATTTCGGCGTATCCAATCAAAACCCGATGCAGATTCAGCTGCTGCAACAGTTTGTAAAGTTCCCGATTGCCGCGAACCAATTACAGCTCAGTATTACGAACGCGACGATGATCTCGCAGGGTCTGCACGTGAATATGCTGGACGACCCCGCCGTGGGGCGCGACGGCAGCGTGTTGGATTTCTGCCGCCTAAACGGCATCACCGTGCAGCCGTGGTCGCCGTTCCAGTACGGTTTCTTTGAGGGCGTGTTCCTCGGCAGCGGCAAATTCCCCGAACTGAACGCGAAGATTGACGCGCTGGCGGGCAAATACGGCGTCAGCAACACTACGATTGCGATGGCGTGGCTGCTGCGTCACCCGGCGAAACTGCAGCCGGTGACCGGCACGACCAACCTCTCGCGCCTGAAAGACTGCGTACAGGCGGCGCAGATCAGCCTCACCCGCGAGGAATGGTACGAAATCTATCTCGCGGCGGGCAACGATCTGCCGTAACCCCCGCCGTCCCCCGCCGCACCGCCGTTTTGTAGAGCTTCTCGTTAGGGAGTTCCTGCAAAGACGGCGGTTTTCGCGTTATTCCCGGTAACAAGCGGTAACAAAATAATGACAAAACAGTTGACAAAGAGATTTTTTTCTGTTACGATTGTCGAGGATGTCAAAAACAGTCGTAAAAGGAGAATTCGGGAATGCTCCGAAGAAAAATTCTGTCTCTGCTTACTGTCTGCGTCTTACTCGCGGGATTACTGCCCTCGGCGATGGCCGCCGAGAGTTATGTCACAAGCGGAAAGGTAAACCTGCGTTCCGAAGGTTCGCTGGATGCCCCCGTTCTTCAAACGCTGGAAGGCGGCGTCGCGGTGGACGTTTTGGAGTATGACCCCGCCGGTTGGTCAAAAGTCGCCGTTGACGGCGTCAACGGTTACATAAAATCCGAATACCTTGTGCCGCAAGGCGTCGCTGCGTCCGAACCGTACACGGCGACAGACCGGGTGAATTTCCGTACCGAGCCGTCGCTCGGCGGGAGCGTGATCGCCCGTCTGGAAGCCGGCACGGCGGTGGATGTTATGAACTATATTCCCGGCGGATGGTCGCAAGTATGCATAAACGGCACCGCCGGCTACATAAAATCAGAGTACCTTGTCCCGGCGGGTTCGGAGCCGGCGGAAACCCCCGAGCCGTCTTCGGAGCGCTTCATTACAACCGACACGGTGAACTTCCGCTCCGAACCGTCCACCGAAGCGGCGGTCATCAAGACGCTGAACGCCGGTACGGCGGTAAACATTTTGGAGTATGATCCGGCTGGCTGGTCGATGGCCGGCGTCGGTGAGGAAACCGGGTATATCAAATCCGAGTTCCTCGCAAACGTGAAGGACGGAGAAGGCGTCGAGCTGCTGGAATGGTCTGCCGTGAAGGGTATCATTGTCCTCAATGTGCCGATTCCGGTGGTGGACGTGAGAACGGGCGTGACCTACACCATTCAGTGTTTCTCCAAGGGTTCCCATGCCGATGTGGAAACGCTGACGACGGCGGATACGGAAATTTTGAAAGGGCTTTACGGCGGCAGCTGGAGCTGGAGCCCGCGCCCCGTTTGGGTGACGATTGCCGGGCGTACGGTCGCGGCGTCAATCAACGGGATGCCGCACGGCGGCGGCGTGATCGCGGGAAACGGCATGGACGGGCAGATTTGCCTGCACTTTCTGGGCAGTAAAACACACAACGGGAACACCTCCTTTGAGCAAAGCCATCAAAACGGCGTATGGGAGGCTTGGAACGCCCGGTAAATTAAAAACCTCTGAAAACCCTGTGAGCCGCCGGCAGGTCAACGGGCGGATTGCTTGCGAGCAGCCGCCTGCGGAGGGTTTTTAGAGTGACCCAATTGTGAGGACGGCTTGATGAGGCATCAAAAATCAAGAAGCTCTAACCCCCCTGTGTTCGCCTGCCGGCGAACGGGCGAAGCGCTTGCGGACAGCCGCCCATGGCGAGGTGTCACGTTCACCTCGCCTCGCGGGCGGTCGTCTTTCACCCTCCGGCTACGCTCGCCGGTTTGCGGATCGCAGGCTCGCTATGCCTTTGGGTTCCAAGCCTCCCTGCGAGGCGGGTTCGCGCTTCGTTTTCAAGCCGGAGCGGGGGGATTTTCAGCGTGACGAAATCCCTGTTTATTCTCCCCGTCTTGCTGGCGGGTTTCGCGGCGCCGGCGGCGCAAGCCGGCACCCCGGCGGATATAAATCTGGTCTCGGAAACCGCCATTTTGGTGGATGCCGACACCGGGCAGATTCTCTATGAAAAAGATATGCATAA
>JAISVY010000043.1 GCA_031271325.1 Oscillospiraceae bacterium | reverse complement strand
TTACACGCGGCGCGGACGAGTTTACAGCACGCTTCCACGTCTTCAACGGCGCAAACCTCCAGCGGGTTGTGGATATACCGCGTCGGGATCGAGATCGCGCCGGTGTATACGCCCGCGCGGGAAACGTGAATGGCGCCCGCGTCGGTGCCGCCTGCGGTCAGGATCTCCCGCTGGTGCGGTATACCCTCCCGTTCGGCGGCTTCTTCCAGCCAAGCCACCACCTTCGGGTGGCAGATGACAGAGGAATCCATGATCTTGATTGCCGCGCCGCCGCGCAGTTTGCACTCGGTCTTGGGCTTATGGTCGGGGGTATCGCCGGAAACGGTCACATCGACGGCGAAGCCGTAGTCCGGGTCAATACCGTAAGCCGCCGTCTTCGCGCCGCGTAAACCCAGCTCTTCCTGCGAGGAAAAAACAAAATATAGGTCGTTCTCGCACGAAGGAAGCCCTTCCATCGCGGCAAGCAGGGTCACACACGCAATCCGGTTGTCGAGGACCGGGGAGGCGAGCAAACCGTCACCCATGGGGAAAGCCGGCTGGTCAAACACGGCGATGTCGCCGACCGAAACCGTCTTCCTGGCGCTTTCTTCATTTTTCGCGCCGATGTCGATATAAAAATCCGACAGTTTCGGGTCTTTGGCATCGGTCTTACCGCTCATAAACACAATACCGCGCGTACCGTTTTGGAAACGCACTGCCGAGCCGTAGATCCGCCAGACAGAAATCCCGCCGATGCCGGAGAACCATAAAAAACCCTTCTCGTCGATATGCGTGACGATCAGTCCGATCGAGTCCATATGCGCGGAAAACATCACCTTTGCGCGCCCCGCGCCCTTTTTATAGGCGATCAGGTTGCCCATACGGTCGGTGTACACCTCGTCGCAATGCGGTTTCGCCATTTCGGCGATCACACCCGCCGCGCCGCCTTCCTGCCCGGACGGCGCGAACGCCGCCGCCAGCGTTTGCTGAGTCTGTACGATGTTGAGCATATTCAAATTCTCCCATCATTTTTGTTCTGTTTTGGATGGCGCTTACCCTAACACGGTCACTTTTGTCACTCTAAAAACCTCCCGCTCCGGCTTGAAGACGAAGCGTGAACCCGCCTCGCAGGGAAGCTTGGAACCCGCAGGCTTAATTATGAGACATACCGGGCATTTTGTCAACCTGCTTGCCGAAATCCCTCACGACAAACGCATGAACGGACAAAATGCACAAAAAGCGGCATCCTCATGTAGGGGCGACCGTCCTCGGTCGCCCGTGGCTGCGGGATTTTCCGGGGTTACGGGCGGTCGGGGACGACCGCCCCTACGCTTCATCTGTGCAACATAGACATTCATGCGTTTGTCGTACGAAATCCCTATGGCGTTTGCTTAGGGGATATGCTATACTGACCGATAGCGGAACAGATTAACGAAGTGTTGAAAATTGCGTGTTCGCCTGAAGGGCAAACGAGCGAAGCGCTTGCGAACAGGCGCTTTAGCGCGGAATCGCAAGCCGGAGCGGGCAATTTTCAACATGCCCATTATTACAGTAAGGAGTTGGCGAAATGAAGGTACTGGCAATCAACGGAAGCCCGAAGGAAAACGGCAGCACGGCTTCGGCGCTCAGGTTTATGGCGGAAACCCTTGCGGGCGCGGGCATCGAAACGGAAATCGCGCATATCGGGAAAGGACCGGTGCAAGGCTGTACGGGCTGCAACGGCTGCGATGAGACGAGAGACGGGAAATGCATCTATAACGACAATATCAACGCGGCATTCGACAAGCTCAACGCCGCCGACGGTTTGATTTTGGGCGCGCCTACCTATTACGGCGGCATCGCGGGCGGCGCCAAGTCCGCGTTTGACAGGCTGTTTTATATGGGCGCGGATTTGAAGGGGAAGCCCGCCGCGGCCATCACCGTGGCGAGGCGTTCCGGCGGTGAGGATACCTTTCACCAGTTAAACAGTTATCTGACCCTGTCGGGTGCCGTTATCGCCCCGTCAACCTATTGGAATGTCATCCACGGCAACAGCGGAGAGGAGATCATGCGGGATACGGAGGGTGTGCGCATCCTGCGCTGTGTGTGCGAGAGTATGGCGTGGCTGCTGAACATCATTCACGCGGCAAAAAACAGCGTCCCATTCCCGGAAATGAAACGGGATGCCTGGATGAATTTCATCCGATGAGGGCTGCGCCTAATACATAGGCATGTTGAAAATCGCCCGCTTCGGCTTTACCGCTTCGCGGCTGTCACGCTTCACAACTCGCGCCTGCGGCGCTTCGGACCGAAAAGAGCTGTTCGGCAGCTCCTACATCAAAAACATTTTTGCGAGTTTATACTGGTTCTCGATGTCTTCCGGCGAAACAACCGAAACCGGTGAATGAATATACCGCACGGCGGCGGAAAGCCCCGCCACCGGAACGCCGCTCCGGCTGCGCTGGATTGCGCCCGCGTCGGTACCCCCCGCGACGGCGCGTTTGAGTTGCCACGGGATTTTTTCGGAATCGGCCAGCTCGCGGAGGCGCTCGAACAGCCCGCGGTCATAGACCGCCGAGTTATCCATGTATGAGAGCACGACGCCTCCGCCGGGGGCGCAGACGCGTTGCGTCCCTTCGCAGTCGGGCAGGTCGGCGGCGGTCGTCCCCTCCAGAATCAGCGCCATATCGGGTTTTAGCGCGTAGGCGGCGGTGCGCGCCCCGCGCAGCCCCACCTCTTCCTGCACGGTGAAGACAAACCATGTGTCATATGCCGGGCGTTCCTCCAACAGACGGAGCATCACGGCGCATCCGGCGCGGTCGTCGATTGCCTTGGCTTTGAACAGCCCCTTCCCGAACGCCTCCGGTTCGGTATCGAACGCGCACGGCTCGCCGAGCGGCACTTTTTTCAGAGCCTCGTCTTTGGAGGACGCGCCGATGTCGATATACAGCTCGTTTATCGCGGGGATGTTCTCACGTTCGGAGGGTCTGGAGAGGTGAACCGCCTTGAGACCGATTACGCCCGGCAGTTTGTCCGTTCCGCAGCGCACACCTTTCGCGAGAAGCACCCGCCGGTCGATGCCGCCCGCCGTACCGAAGCGCAGATAACCGTCGTCGGTCGCGCCGCGCACAATCAAACCCACCTCGTCCATATGCGCCGCCGCCATCACCGTTTTGCCCGCGCTGCGCCCCCGGCGGAACACCAGCAGGTTGCCCATCACGTCTTCGCGCACCTCGTCGGCGTAGGGCGCGGCTGCGGCGCGGATATAATCCCGCACCTCGTCCTCCCAGCCGGATACGCCGTCCAGCGCGCAGAGCTGTTTCAGCAAACTTATCATAATTCGTTTACCCACGTTCCGATCAATTTGGCGCAGGATTCTATATCCCCGGTGTTCAGCGCCTCCGACGGCGTGTGCATATACCGCAGCGGCACCGACAGCACCGCCGTCGCGGCGCCGTCGCGCGTTGTCTGGTATTCGGTGGCATTGGTGCCCGACATCCCGCTGGTCACTTCCAGTTGGTGGGGGATGTCTTTGGCTTTGGCCAGCTCGATCAGGCGGCGGGTCAGCGGACGGTTGCAGTCGGGACCGAGATTGATACACACGCCGCCGCCCAGTTTGTAAGCGCCGACAGAGGGCGCGTCCGGCGTCGCCGCGTGGGTTACGTCAACGGCAATCACGTAGTCGGGGTGAATCCCGTAACCCGCCGTTAGCGCGCCTCTGCCGCCGACTTCTTCCTGTACGCTGCCGCAGACCACGACCTCCGCACGCAGTTTGTCCCGGTCAATATGCTCCAGCGCGCGCAGCAAGGTGACAAAACAGGCGCGGTCGTCAAAGGATTTCCCGCAGAGCAGCGAGCCGGCGGTTTTCGGATTCCCGGCAAATACGCCGACTGTGCCGGGCGGCACGGGAACGCCGCCGGTATCGAGATACAAATCCTCCGTTTTCTTTGCTTTGTCGGAGTCCTCTTTTTGAATCAGGTGCGGCGGCAGACAGGCGACGACCGCCCGCGTCACAGGTTCGGTCAGCAGATCAAATTCCAGCGCGGGCAAGATACGCGGGTCGATACCGCCGATTGTGCGGAAGGTGTAGAACCCATCTTTTTCGCCGGTGACCATAATCCCGATTTCGTCTAGGTGCGCGTCGAGCAGCACCCGCTTGTCCGCCTTTTGGGCGCGGGGACGGACGGTTCCCGTCACGCTGCCCAAGCGGTCGGTCTTCACTTCGTCGCAGAGCGGCGTAAGCAGTTCCGCCGCCAGCGCCGCCGCTCCGCTCTCGTATCCCGCCGGTCCGGAAGCGCGGGAGAGCGCGAAGAGGGTTTCCTTGATGTCCAAATGACCGCCTCCTGTCTCTTCGGTCTGTATGATCCTTATAGGGTATTTACGATTTCAACAAAATGTTTGCCGCGTTCCTCAAAGTTTTGGTACGCGTCAAACGCGGTGCAGGCGGGGGAGAGCAGAACCGTGTCGCCCGGCCGCGCGGCACGGCTGGCGCGGAGCACGGCGTCCTGAAGACCGCCGCAGCGCTCCGGAACCGGCGCGCCCGGCACGGCGCGGGTCGCCGCCTCAATCGCGTCCGCCGCTTCGCCAATTAGGTAGAGCCGTTTTACATGCCGCGGAAAGAGAGCGCACAGCTCGCCGAACGGCACTTTTTTGTCGCGCCCTCCGGCGATCAGCAGCACCTTGCCCTCATGGGCGCGGAGGGTCGCCGCCGTACGCGCCGGGCTGGAACCGATCGAGTTGTTATAGTATGCCACTCCGTCTTTCACGGCGACCAGCTCGTTGCGGTGCGGCACGCCGCGGAATGTTTCCGCGACGTCGCGTACGCAGTCTTCCGGCACAAGCCCGCGCACGGCGGTCATGGCGGCCATAAAGTTTTCAACCTGATAATGCCCGCGCAGCCGGATGGAGTCGAGCGGCAGAAATCCGTCTATCAGCCCGTCGCGGATACGCGAACCGCCGAAATACTCGGTGCGCCCGTTTCCGCGCAGGTGTTCGGTCAGCGGGTTATCGGCGTTGAGCACAGCCAGATCGTCTTTGCCTTGATGGTCTAACGTAACGCGCTTCGCGGCGATGTATTCGTCCATATCCCGGTGCCAGTCCAGATGGTTCGGGGTGATGTTGGTGATGACGGCGGTTTTGGGGCTTCGCGTCATGTCCATCAACTGAAAGCTGGACAGTTCCACAACGGCAAATCCGTCCGGCGTGATCTCTCCGGTCTGCGCCAGCAGGGGAGTACCGATGTTGCCGCCCAGGTACACGGTAAGACCCGCCGCGCGAAGCATCTCGGCAATCAGGGTGGTGGTGGTGGTCTTACCGTCACTGCCCGTCACGCCGAGGATCGGGCAGGGGCAGAGCGCGAAAAATTCTTCCATCTCGCCGGTAACGCGCCGCCCTTCGTTCCGTGCCCGAACCAGCGAGGGATGGTCGGGGCGCAGCCCCGGCGTGCGGAAGATGACTTCACCCGGCAGGCCGTCCAGATACCCCGCACCCAACCGCAGTTCCGCGCCTTGCCACTCCGACGGGTCGATGCCCGCGTTTTGGTCGCAGACGGTGACGCGCGCGCCGGAATCCAGCAGCAGCCGCACGAGCGGGCGGTTGCTCACACCCAGCCCGATCACGGTGACCTCTTTACCCAGAAGGGATTTACGATAAGCTTCAAACGCGGGATTCATGTATGTCCTCCCTTGCGAATCTTGCTCTTCATTCTACCATACCCCATTGCCGAATGCAAAAATATTTTTGCGCGGTACTATTGACTTATAGTCAGTACTATGTTATACTACTGACTATAAAACACTTCAAGGAGGAAATGACCATGGAAAAACAGACTTATTTCAAAGACCTGCGGAAAGCCCTGCGCTGGACGTTCGGCAAAGAAGAAACCGCCGACATCCTCAGCGATTATGAAGGTTTTTTCGCAACCGGCGCGGCGGAGGGGAAGAGCG
>JAISVY010000185.1 GCA_031271325.1 Oscillospiraceae bacterium | reverse complement strand
GTTTTCAACACTTCATGCTTATTATTTTACCTTTTTCCCGTTTGATACGGCGCCCAGACCAAACTGGCTTTCCAAATCAGGGAAATCGTCGAAGCGCGGGCGCGGGATTTCGGTGTCCTGTTCCGGTTCCCAGAACGAGCGAATCTCATCGTCGTCGAGCTGGTTGCCGTCGGGCCCGTAAAAACCGCCTTCGCGGGTGTGGATGACATTGTACGTCTCCGCCTTGGGCGCGCCCTCCGCCGGAGCGGCGGCGGACGTATCGGGAAGCGGGAAGTCCCGCGTATCCGCTTCATCGTCTTCCGGCGCGGCGTCGTAGGTGTCCTCAATCTGCGCCATTACGGACTGTTCGATCTCAAACGCCGCTTTACTGGCGGCTTCCTCCCGCGTCTGACGCGGGGTTTGCGGCGGCGTGTCGATTGTGGGGATAACCGAAAGCTGTTCGATCTGCCTTTGATAGATTTCGCGCAGACTGTTGACGAAGGTGATGGTCTGCTGACGCGCCGTGGACAGGCGGTATTCTTCCGTTTCGATCTGCCGGTTGGTTTCCGCGAGCCGTTCTTCGGTTTCTTTTTTCGCGTCGGCGATCATCTTATCGGCGGTACCCCTCGCCGAGACGATCATCTCCTCGGCGTTCTTCTGCGCTTCGCGCCAAGTTTTGCGCATCGACTCGTCTACGCTGCGGTATTCCTCCAGCTTATCGACGAGCACGCGAATCTTGTTTTTCAGCAGGGCGTTTTCTTTGTACAGGGAGGTATAGTCTTCGGTCAGCGTTTCTAAAAAATCATCCACGACCGACATATCGTAGCCGCCCATGAAAGCTTTCCCGAACTTTTTATCCGCTACTTCCTGAGGTGTCAGCAAAACAACACCTCCTTATATGTACAACCCGTTGGATTCCAGCTCGCCGATCAGGTCGCCGCCCATGATGTCGATGTTGGACGGGGTGATGATGTACGTGCTCCGCGCTACCGGCTTGATCTTGCCGTGCTGTGCGTACACCACGCCGGACAGGAAGTCCACCAAGCGCCGCGTCGCTTCTTTGTTTGCCTTCTCGAGGTTTAAGACCACCGTGTGGCGGTCGAGCAGGTGATTGGCGATGTCGGACGCGCTTTCAAAATGCTCCGGCTGCACCACCACGACCTGAAGCTGCGTCGTGGTGTGGATTGAGAGCACCTTATCGCCCTTTGCGCTGTCTACCGCCGGACGTACTTTGGTTTCTTTGCTGGAAAAATTGGAAAAATCCTCAAAAGCGTCCGACTGCTCGTCAGGATAAGGCTTGGTCAGACGCTTGAATTCATCTAAAATACCCATCGGTACCCTCCTATTTCTTTCGGCGTTCCGGCGCGAAACAGTTACGGCGCGCCAAACACCCTGTCTTCGGTAAAGGTCACGGTATTATTATCCATCATTTACAGTGTTATGTCAACAGTTTTTTATTATTTACTTGAAATTTAATTGAGATGTTCTGAGAAACCCATGTTCGCCGATAAACACGTACCGCCCCTGTGCAGGGCGCGGCTCCCCCTTCCCCTACTCGATGACTTTACCGTCGTATAAATCTTTTCCGTCGGTGATGATCTCGTCGCCGGGCAGCAACGCGTTGCGTACGCCCGGAGCGTACTCGGCCAAGTAGTAGTTGTCGCGCTCAATATCGCCGTACAGCGTTACGTCTTTGCGCACGGCGCGTCCAAGCAGCAGACAGTAGACATAGTACCCTCCCGTTTCGTTGTCGTAACGCAGCCCGTTCTGCGGGATGCGCACCCCCTCGTAATCGGTGAAAATCAGCTCTCCCTGCAAACGGCGCTCGGAAATCACCCGGTCGATGTATCTGTCGGCCGTAAACGTGACGACGCATTGCCCGTCCTCCGCCTCCGAGACCGCTTCGGGTATCATCTGGCAGGTCAGACCGCCGGTAAAGCGGATGGTTACGACGCTCGCCAGCGTCTTGGCTTCGTATTCCGGCAGCAGGCAAACAAAACGCCATGTCCAGCCGTTGACGAGACGCCCTTTGGTTTCGTCGGGCGGAGAGGGACGGCGTTCGCTCAACCCGGTAAACCCGGAGACGGTAAGCGCGTCCAGCGACTCCGGTGTCCAGACGCTCTCCAAACCGTCGGTCAGAGGGGAGAAAAGCCCGGGGCGTTCGGCCCGCAAAGACGTCGACGCGGACGCGACTGACGCGGACAGCGCGTCGATTTCCGCGTTCAATTGGTTGATCAGCGGCGTGAGGATCGCCGAACCCTCGTAAAAATGCTCCTGCCGGAAGAGCAGGGCTTTGATCTCGACGCTCTGCTCGGACAGCCCCGAAAGGGTGCCGCCCGCGACATCGGAAAGCAGCGCCGCCGTACGGGTGCGCAGTTCGCTGTCCAGCGCCGCCGTGTCGGTGACGATGCCGCTGTAAGTTGCGATATACGCCAGCAGGTCGCGGCGCGCTATCTTTGCCGCGAGTTCGCGGCTATTTGCGCGGGCGGTTTCGTTTTGGTATGTAACCGCGATAGCTTGTCCTGCGGAAACGCGTTCCGACTCCGCCGCGATCAGCTCGATAACCCCCGGCGGCAGCTGCAAGGGCTGCTCGTCCCGCACCACCACGCCTTCGACCGGCAGCGCTTCGGATGTCGCCGTCAGCACCGCCGTGACGGTTCGGATGGGATCGGAAAACGAGTCAAAGACGTGGTAGCCCATATATCCGACGACAAACAGGCAGAGGGCGAAAGCGAGGATCCGTATAATCCAGAAGCCTTGATTTTTCACGTCTCTTCCTGCAACGGAATCGCGTGCGCGGGGATGATGGTGGAGATGGCGCTTTTGTAAATCATCTGCTGCTTGCCGTCGGAATCCACGACGACGGTAAAATTGTCAAACCCGCGTACAAGCCCTTTGATTTGGAATCCGTTCACCAGAAAGATCGTCAGCGGCATATGCTTGCTCCGCGCCGTGTTGAGGAATAGATCCTGCAGACTGGTATTGCTGCTCATAAACAAGTACCTACTCTCTTTATAATTATTATAGATATAGTATCACAGGACAAGAATTTTTTCTACTGTTTTTATCTCGTTTTGTGAAAATTTTTCTAGCCAAAGCGCTTTTGTCTGGTGGTAGAACCATGTGCGCTGGCGCTTCGCGTACTGCCGGGTGCGCAGGATGATCTCCGCCAGCGCCGCCTCTTCCGTCAGCGTTCCGGCAAGCAGCGCCCGCGCCTGGACATACCCGATCGCGCACATCGGGGCACAGTCCTCCGGTACGCCGCTTTGCAAAAGGGAGCGCGTCTCCTCGATCAAACCGCCGCGCAGCATCGCGCCCGCGCGGTCGATGATGCGCCGCTCCAGCACGTCGCGGGGCGGGTGCAGGCCAACGGTGACGAATTCCCAATCCGCGGGCGCGGGCGGGAGACCGGTCAGTCCGTCGGTCAACGCGCGCAGGTAGAACCCCGTGCCGCCCGACACAACCGGCAGCTTCCCGCGCCGTAAAACCGCATCGATGCAAACGCGGGCTTCGCGGGCGTAACGTCCCGCCGACCATTCCTCTTCCGGCTCCGCAACATCCAGCATGTGGTGCGTCACGCCGCGCCGTTCCCCGTCGGTGGGTTTGGCTGTGCCGATGTCAAACCCCCGGAAGAGCTGCACCGAATCACAGGAGACGACCTCCCCGTTCATCCGCAAAGCCATCTCCACGGCAGCCGCCGTTTTCCCGGACGCGGTGGGTCCCACAATACACAGAATTTTCATCATATCACGCTCCCTGCGCGGCGGCGGAACAGGTTCTTACCGTCCGAATTGTTTGTACAGTTCCCCGCGCGTCAGGCGGAGCGCCACGGGGCGGCCGTGCGGGCAATGGCGCAGATCGGGCGTTTCCATCACAAGACCTGCCAGATGTTCCATATCCTCCCGGTTTGAGGAACGTCCCAGCTTGACCGCCGCCTTACACGCGACCAGACACAGCGCCTCTTCGCGCAGTTCGGGGCGGCGCTTGTCGCGCAGCAGCGACGCCAGTTCGCTCAGCAGGGCGGGCAGTTCGCTCTCGTCTATTTCGCCGGGTGCGGCGCGTACGGCGAGCGTACCCGGTCCCATCGTATCCAGCTCAAATCCCGTTTCCTCTATGAAGGCGCTTTCCCCGGTCAGTGCGTCCAGCTCCGGCTGCGTCAGCGCGATGATTTTGGGAGCGATCAGCTGTTGGGAGAAGAAGGGGCGCTCGCCCGCTTTCAGGCGGTTATACAGCAGGCGTTCGTGCGCCGCGTGTTTGTCGATAATCCAGAGCGCGTCGGGGGTTTCCACCAGCAGGTAGCCCGACATCGCCTCGCCGATCAGGCGCCAACCGGCGGGGTTGTCTTGCGCCGTCGGGTTCGCCGTTTCTTCCTGTGAGCTTGCGGCGGGTTCGCGGATTTGCGGGGGAATAGTCTCCGCCGCCCTTTGGGCGCTGTCCGCTGCCGGCGGAAGAGGGCTGACAGGGGTTGCGGGGGGCTGCGGAGCAGCGTGGGGGCTGTCCGCTGCGGGAGCAGAGGCGGTTGGGGCGGGAGACTGTTGGTTTGCCACGGCGGTTTGGGTATACACAGACGGCGACAACGCTCCGTAGACCGGGACGCGGCCTCCGGCGGGGGTGTACGGACGAATCTGAACGGCGGGCGCGACACCGCCGCGCCGCAGAGCGTCTTTGCAGGCGCGGTAAACGGCGTCGAACACCGCGCGTTCGTCGGAGAACTTAATCTCGGACTTCGCCGGGTGGACGTTCACGTCAATAACCTCCGGCGCGATACCGATATGCAGGCAGCAGACGGGGAAGCGCCCGGTCATCAGTGCGCCGCCGAACGCCTCCTCCAGCGCCGCCGTTAAAATCCGGCTGCGCACAGGGCGCTTCGCGACCAGAAAATATTGCATCGTGCGGGAACCGCGCGAGATCTGCGGCGAACCGATAAACCCGCTGACCCGTATCTGTTCATGTGTCTCGCCGAGCGGGAGCAGCGCGCCGGTGAAATCGCGCCCGAACACGCTGTACAGGCAATTCTTCAAGTCGCCGTCGCCCGGCGTATGCAGCGTCTGCGATCCGTCGCGGATAAAGCGGACGGACAGTTCCGGGCGGCTCAGTGCCGTTCGTACGGCGGCTTCCTGCGCCGCCGCCGCCTCGGTATTGTCTTTCTTGAGGAATTTCTGCCGTGCGGGGGTATTGAAAAATAAATCGCGCACAATGATCGTCGTGCCTTCCGGGCATCCGGCTTCGCTGTGCGCCGTAACCGCGCCCGCTTCCAGCGTGAGCGAGGTGCCGGCCGCCGCGCCGCGCTTCCGCGTCAGAAGTTCCACCCGGCTCACGCCGGCGATCGCCGCCAGCGCTTCGCCGCGGAACCCCATCGTCAGAACCGACTGCAAGTCCTCGGCAGTTCGCAGTTTGGAGGTGGCATGGCGCATAAACGCGCGGGCGGCGTCCGCCGCGTCCATCCCCGCGCCGTTGTCGGTCACGCGGATCATCGAAATGCCGCCGCGCTTGATCTCCGCCGTCACCGCCGTCGCGCCAGCGTCCACGGCATTTTCCAGCAGCTCTTTCAACGCCGAGGCGGGACGTTCCACAACCTCCCCGGCGGCGATCATATTGGCGACCTGTGGCGATAATACTTCAATCATGACTTCATTTTACCGCAATTGGCGGCGGTTGGCAAGCAAAAAAGCGGGAGCGGAAAAATCCGCTCCCGCTTAGATGTTCAATTGCGCTTATTCAGCCGCGGGTTCCTCTACGGGAGCTTCAACGGTGAACTCGCCGATCAGGTATACCTTTGTTACGGCAGCCCACTGGGAACTCCAAAGACCTAAGCCAAAACGCGCGGCGGTAAGGTCTTGGGAAAACTCAACGCCCAGATCAGCAAAGACAATGGTTAATTTGCCGTCAACATACAGGTCGTTGGAAAAGTCTTTTTGCTGCCAGGTCATATCATCGTCTGGGGTGGCTTGCTGGAAGTGGAAAGAGTTTCCCCCTACAGGCGCTTCGCTCATTTCAATGACAATACCGGTTGCTTGCAGCAGAATGGCTTCGGTAAGTCCGAACGGTTCGTATTCCGTGTCGCCGTCAGTGTTCCAGCTGTATTGCGTTCCGGCGTTCAGCTCAACAGGAGCGGGAACGGGAAGCTCGTACTCTGTAACGATTTGGGCTTCAACGTCGCCGCCCTCTTCGCCTTCTTCGCCCTCGCCCTCTTCGGGTTCTTCGCCTTCTTCGGGTTCGGCAGGCTCTTCGCCGCCGCCGTCAACTCCGGCGGGAACGGTGATGAGGTTCATGAACAGCACAGCGCTGGCTCCGCGTGTAAACGAGCCTTCGGGGTCGAATTTTCCGTCGCTGCCGGTGATAATGCCCGCTTTGGCAAGGGTCATGATGTCATCGTAGTAAGCGGTTTCTTCGGTGACGTCTTCAAAGGTAATGTCTTCCGCGACAACCGCCAAGTCTTTTTCCTGAAGGATATTGCTCCAAAGGTGAACGGCTTCGGCGCGGGTTACGGTTGCGGTCGGGTCTTCAAGCAGCGGGTCGTCTTCGGCAACCAAGCCGAGGTCAATGGCATAGGCAATGGCGTCTTCCGCCCATGTGCCGCCGGTGATGCCGGAAGGCTCGCCGGTCGCGTAGATGCTGTGGATGTTCGCCGCAATCGCGAGAGCCGCCTGTACGGTCAAATCGCCGGCGGGGTTGAATTTTCCGTCGCTGCCGGAGACGATGCCGTATTCATACGCTTCAATGATCGAGGCACCAGCCCAGTTGAGGTCACTGAAGTTGTCCTCGTAGGTGTTGACTTTGACGAAGTTCGCGACATCGAACTCGCCCGCTACGGGGTCGGCCGGAACTTCCGGCTCAACGGGATCGGCTTCGCCTTCGAGCACGAGATAGGCTTTCGTAATCCACTCGTCAGCGTCTCCGCCGTAGTAACCAACAAAAACAGTCGCGTTTGTGGCAGTGGCCAAGCCTTCGTAACCCGCGAGTTTTGTGAGGTCAACGGTGATGACGTTGCCTTCAATCGTGGTCATTTCTCCGGCTTCGCCCGTTTCGGTCGTGATGCGGGTATTGTTAAACGCACCGTCGGGATGGATGTCAAATTCAACAAACCAGTCGGGAGGAGTGGTTACTTCAAGGACAGCTGCCTTCGCCGCTTTAAGGTCGTCTACCGTGAAGGTCGCGCCTTCGGCATCGGTAGACCAGCCTCTTTGGTTAGCGGCATAATCGCCCTCATTTGTGTACGTCATTTCGCCGAGGTCAACGATCTTCGCGGCAGGCTCTTCACCTTCGTCTCCGCCTTCTTCGCCCTCTTCGCCTTCATCCCCGCCTTCTTCGCCTTCGTCTCCGCCTTCTTCGCCGCCCTCGGCGCCGATGGCGCTGAAGTCACCTTCGAGATAGGCTTTGGTGATGCCCAGATCGGCGACGCCGGAAGAATAATAGCAAACAATGAGCTTGACTTGCGTGTTGTTTTTGTAGTCGTCGTATTTGCTCAGGGCTTTGGAAAGTTCAATTCTGATGTTGGTGCCTTCCAAAACAGCACCTTTGGCTTCGTCCGGTACACCCGCGTTGTCACAGATTTGAGACTGGTTCCAGTCGGTTACATCGTTCGCGTCTCCTTGCCAAACAACGAACAAACCGCCGGCCGGAGCGTACGGCATCTCAAGAACAAGGTATTCCGCCGCAAGGAAATAAGCGGCATCGTACTCGGTCTCCACAACGCTTCCGTCTTCTTCCACGTAACCGTTGGTGACCCAACCTTGCTGGGCATTGGGATTGTCCGGGTTCTTCCATGTAAATTCGCCTAATACATATTCTGTAGCTTCCGCGGCAAGCGCGGGAATGGTGACAAGGCCGATCAGCATTGCCAAAGTCACGAGCAGAGATAAGGCTTTGCGAGTTTTCATTATGTAAGTCCTCCTCCAAAATTATTGTGGCTTGTTTAATTGTAACAGAATTGATAGATAAATGCAAGCCCTTTTTACCGGATTTTTACCGGTTTTTTCCCGATTTGTCATGGTATATTTTGGGTATCATCCCATTTATTGGGGTTCCTTTCTTTTCCGGCCGATGACCGCGCCGTCATTGCGGCGGCGGGGGCTTGACCTTGCGCGCCGGATAAAAAACGCGCACAAACCGGGCGGAATGGCATAGGATGAATCGTAAAGAATTGCTTAAATAAGGAGGACAACGGTATGCCGAAAATCGCCGTTTACGCAGGTCACGGAGGCTCGGACTTTGGCGCGGTAGCCAACGGAGTATATGAGAAAAATATCAATCTGGCTATCAGCAACGCCGTTTCGGACATTCTTCGGCAAAAGGGTTACGACGTGCTCAACAACCGCACGGCCGACGTAGACCGCAACATCACCCGCGACGCCAACATGGCAAACGATTGGAAAGCCGACGGTCTGCTGGAGATACACCTGAACAGCAACGCGGGGAAGCCGGGCTCCGGGACGGAAATGCTCTACAGTATCAAGGATACCGGTAAAGGCAAGCAGCTGGCGCAAGCGAGTCTGGACAACCTCGTGGCGCTGGGATTCGCCGACAGAGGCATCCGCACGCAGACCGACGCGAACGGGCAGGATGAGTTTGGCATTTTGCGCCTGACCAATATGCCCGCCGTATTGGCTGAAACGGCGTTTATCAACAACCCTTTAGACCTGCAAAAGTTAAACGTCTACCAAGTCGCGGAGGCTTACGCCGACGCCGTTCAGCAGGTTTTTCCGCTCGGCTCGGCGCCGCTCCCGCCGCCGCCGCCCCCGCCTCCGTCTCCGCCCGGCGGCGGTACGCCCCCTCCCGCTCCCGGCGGCGGTTCGTCTCCGCCAAGCGGCGGCACGGGCATCCGGGACATTCAGAACACGCTCAACGAACGTTACGGTCTTGGGCTGGCGGCCGACGGCCTGGCGGGTCCCCTGACCCGCGCCGGTCTGGTCAAGGGGCTGCAGATCGAGCTGAACCGCCAGTTCGGGCGCACTCTCGCCGTTGACGGCGTCTTCGGTCCCGCGACGGGAGCGGCGGCCGTCAACGTCCGCCCGGGCGCGCGCGGCAACCTGACCTATCTGATTCAGGCGGCGCTGTACTTAAAAGGTTATTCCGTTACGCCGGACGGCATCTTCGGTCCGAAAACCGAGACGGCGGTCACCGCGTTCCAGCGCTCCGCCGGGCTCGCGCCGGACGGCATCGCGGGACCCGCGACGCAGACGGCTTTGTTTACCCAGTCGTAACCTCCAAAACAACAGGCAGATCGGACTTCACGCCGCGAAATTCGGCGCGGAGTCCCTCGCCGTCTACGCGCCATGTCAGCGGGCTGTCTTCAAAACCCAGCAGCCGCACGCCCGTGATGACGCCGCCGAAGTTGTGATTGCCGTCTTCACGCAGCCCTCCGAGCGAACGCACCGTCACCCGCCCGTCTGGGGGGCAGCGCATGACGGCGGCGTATATCTTCCCGTTTTTGATCGTGAAACGGATGTCTTCGTGGGTGTAGTCCAGCTCTTTTTCCGAAAAGCCGCCTCCGTCGTTGCTGGTCACACCCTCCGAAGACGTGCGCCACGGAGACGCGCCGTAGACCGCTTCGCCGTTGGTTTTCAGCCAGCGCCCGAGTGTGCGCAGGATCGTCTCGTCCTGTTCCGGCACGGTGCCGTCGGCTTTGGGACCGACGTTCAGCAGCAAAACGCCGTTTTTGCTGACCACGTCGATCAGGTTTTGCACGACCTCCGCCGGGGTTTTGTATACGTTCTGCTCGGTATAGCACCAGCTGTTCCGCGCGGTCGAGGTGCAAGCCTGCCACAGGAAGGGTTTTGCGTCACGCCAGCCGCCCCGCTCCATATCGGGCACGCCGCAGGTAAGCGGCAGCGCGTCGTCTTTGAACGCGACCGCCGGGGCAAAGCCCCATTGCGCCGCCCGGTTGTAGTAGTAAGCGATGAAGCGGCGCAGAGAGGGTTTGAACGCGCTGTGCTTGACCCACCAGTCAAAATAGACCAGGCGCGGCCGGTAATTCTCAACCAGCTCGACACAGCGGCGCAGCCAGTCCGTGATAAACTCTTCCGACGGCGCGGGTTCGCCGTAAATATCTTGGAGCTTCGCCTCCGGCATCGAAGGCCAATAGAGGTCGCCGCGCTCCGGTTCGCCGATGCCGCTGTCGAATTGCCGCCCGTGTCCGAGGAACCACCAGTGTTCGGCGCGGTGGGAGGACAGACAGCGCGTAAGCCCGCGTTTGTCGCATTCGGCGAGCAGTTCGCCGAGCGTGTCGCGCCCCGGACCCATCTCAAAGGCGTTCCAGCGGGACAATGCGCTGCGGTACATCTGAAAACCGTCGTGGTGCTCCGCGACCGGTACGACATACCGCGCTCCGGCCTCGCGGAACAGTTCCGCCCACGCGCCGGGGTCGAATTTCTCCGCCGTAAACATCGGAATGAAATCCCGGTACCCGAATTGCTTGTGCGCGCCGTATGTTTTCACGTGGTGCTCGAACTCGTGCGAACCCTGTATGTACATGTTGCGCGGGTACCATTCGTGGGCGTAGGCCGGTACGCTGTACACGCCCCAGTGGATGAAGATGCCGAGCTTCGCGGCGCGCAGCCAAGCCGGCGGCGTGAACGCCGCGAGCGATGCCCAGTCGTCGGCGTACGGTCCGTCCGCGATCGCGCTGTCCAAGATTTTCAGATGATCCATCATCGAACCTCCCTGCAGGGGGTGACGCTTGCGCCAACCGCTCCTGCATATTTTATTTTGGGAATATCTCTCTCAACCGCCGCGCGCGGTCTGCCTTCACGGCGCGGGTGTGCTGCCCGGGCATTGACGCGGCGGGTGTGCCGGGGCGGCGGGAATAGGGGAAGATGTGCAGACCGTCCGGTTTTAGCGTTTGCAGTGTTTGCAGCGTCTGCAAAAAATCCCCGTCCGTTTCCCCGGGAAACCCGACGATGATGTCGGCGGCAATCGTAACGCCGCGCCACGCCTCGCGCAGACACGCGAACGCGGCAAAAATGTCCGCGGCGGCGTAGCGCCGCCCCATCGCGGCCAATACGGCGTCGCAGCAGCTTTGCAGAGAGAGGTGGAACGCCGGGCGGAAGTTTTTCTCCGAGGTCAGGGCTTGTGCGAGTTCCGCGTCGGCGCGGCGCGGATCGAGCGAGCTTAGGCGCACCGGAACGGGCGCGGCGGCGCGGCAGACGGCGGCGGTCAGTTCGGGCAGCGAGGGGAGGTAGGACGCGATTTCGATGCCGGTCAGCACAATTTCCGCCGCGCCGTTCTCCGCCGCCTCTTTCGCCGCCCGCACCACGCTTTCCGCCGCCCGCGAGCGCGCTGCGCCGCGGGCTTGCGGTACCTTGCAGTACGCGCACCGGTTGTCACAGCCGTCCTGGATACGGATGTAAGCGCGGCTCCGCCGGAGCGGGCGCGCGTCGGGCAGGGAGTCCTCGAAGCCGGACGGCAGGGGCGTCAGGACGCGGGCGGGCAAGCGTTTTTCCAACGCCTCGGCAAACCCCGCGCGGTTCGCCGTCCCGCCTACAATATCGGCATCCGGTATAACCTCCCCGGTTTGCGGCAGACATCCGCAGACGGCGATCAGCGCGTCCGGGTATTGCCGGCGCAAACGGCGGACGGCGTTGCGGGATTTCTTGTCGGCCGTCGCGGTGACCGTGCAGGTGTTGACGATCACGGCATCGCAGCGCTCCGCCTCGGAAGGCGGGAGCACTTCGTGCCCGCGGCGGCGCAGCAGCTCGGCCATACCCGCGCTCTCCGCTTGATTGGTGCGGCAGCCTAAGGTGGCAATGACAATTCGCATACATGCATCCTTTGGTTAAATTCGCCTTTTTTGGCGTCGTTGCTCTCGGATTTTTTGGCGGGAACGCGTCTTGCATATTTTTTGGATATTGTATATAATAAGGAAGCGCTGCCCTCAGCGGTCGGAGGGCGCATCGGAAAAAACAACAAAACTATGTATCGAAGTGTTGAAAATTGCGTGTTCGCCTGAAAGGCGAACGAGCGCAGCGCTTGCGAACAGCCGTCGTAGACGTGAGCGCCTATGGCGCGGCATCGCAAAAGCGCCTGCGGCGAAGAGCGAGCTTGCTCGCTTGACAGCCGCGAAGCGGAAAAGCCGGAGCGGGCAATTTTCAACATACCCATGTATAGTATAGCGCAAAACGAAAGGGGAAGCAAGGCTTGAAAACATTTACCGTACAGCTTAAATCCATTTCCGAGGTGAAGGCTTTTGTCAACACCGCCTGTGAGCAGCCATGCGACATCGACATTGTTTCGGGGCGTTACGTCATCGACGCGAAGTCGATCATGGGGATCTTTTCGCTCGATCTCTCCAAACCGATCACCGTAGAGGTTCACGGCACCGACAGCGACGGCGAGAAGTTTTATCAGGCGGTAAGCAATTTTATCGAGAATAAATCATAACAAGATTGAGGTTGC
>JAISVY010000108.1 GCA_031271325.1 Oscillospiraceae bacterium | reverse complement strand
AACAACCGGGACGGTCTGATTTCGTATAACCGCCGGGGACTCGAACTTCCCGCGCCGCCAGACGGTTTGGTATACCGGGGCTGCGGCGCGATGGAAAGCAATGTATTCTCACTGATCGGCCGCCGGATGAAACGTCGTCGCGCCAACTGGAGTGTAAACGGCGGCAACAATATGGCAAGACTACTCACGCTGAAAGCTACAGGTCGCCTGCGGCGCGCTTTGTCCGTTTTTTCACCTGTCTGTCTGCCTGAAGCGTACAGTCAGCCGATTGCTGACAATACTCTGTCCGCCGCGAAAATTGCCCGGCGTGTCGGTAAAGGCTGCAATGGATTCCATCAGACCACAATTCCCGCCAATCTGCACTTTTTGAAAGACATCGCCGCCGTCAAATCGATTATCTGATCTCGATTGTGGGCATAATAACCTCGCTTTTTACTTTCACGGAAGATAGGGCAACGGCGGAGACCGACCCGAGCGCCGTGTGAGGTTTTGGCGGGGCGGTAAGGCTTATTTGAGCTTTACCGTTCCCTTTTACCGCCCCGGAAAAACAATGCGATAAACTCATCCCTCGTTTTCTAACTCGTTTCAGTCTTGCTCCGTGTGTTTTTCTCCCCCTCGCAGCCTTGCCCACGTTTACTTGACACTGACCGTAAGGTTTTTCTGTTTGACAACCTCCCGCCGCGTCTGTTATACTGTTCCGGCAAGGAAACCAAGCAGCCGCCGGTACGGAAATGTACGGGAGGAAAGTCCGGGCTCCACAGGGCAAGAATAGCGGGTAACGCCCGCCCATGGCGACATGAGGACGAGTGCAACAGAAATAAACCGCCGATTTTAAGAGTCGGTAAGGATGGAAAGGCGAGGTAAGAGCTCACCGCGCCTCCGTGAGAGCGGAGGGGCCTGTAAACTCTATTCGGAGCAACACCGACACGGGGCATAAGCCTGCCCGGCGGTCCCCGGACGGGTGGCGCCGAGCCGTTTGGCAACAAACGGCCCAGATAGATGGCTGCTCACGACAGAACCCGGCTTATCGGTTACGCCTTGCCAGTTCCCCCGCCCCGGCGGGGGAACTTCAGTTAACGGTGACCATGAGGTTTTTAGAGCTTCTTTTACCAAAAGATTCTTAACCCGCCGGAGGTACCCTATGCGAATGCGCAAACGTAAAAATTTAGCCGCCCGGATGGAGAGTGCAGCGGCATGGCTCGTTCGTGACGCGGAGCAAACCGCCGGACACTGGCGGGAAATTTTGCCGGGATGTACACGCCTGCTGGTAGAGCTGGGCTGCGGTATGGGGCGATTCGCCTGCGACACGGCGGCTGCCGAACCGGAGAGCATGATCGTCGCGCTGGAGCGCGTCCCCGACGCGATTGTGATCGGGATGGAGCGCGCCCGGCGGGAAGGGCTGCAAAACATCCGCTTTGTCTTGGCAGACGCGGGAAATTTGGAAAAGCTCTTCGCGCCGGGGGAGATCGACAGGCTGTTCATCCACTTCTGCGACCCGTGGCCGCATTGGAAAACCGCGCCGCGCCGCCTTGTCGCGCGGAACTTTCTTCGCGTCTACCGCCCGCTGTTATCAGAGAACGGGACGCTGCGGTTCAAAACCGACAACGCCCCGCTGTTCGCGTTCGCGCAAAAAGAACTCGCCGCCGAGGGCTGGATTGTCACCGGGTGCGACGAAGACAGCCCGCCGGAAGCGGTTATGACCGAATACGAAACCAAGTTCCGCGCCCTCGGCGTGCCGATCGGAGCGCTAACCGCGCGGCTATTTTAGAGCTGCTCTATTCAAAAAACGGCTCCGGGGAGGGCGCGGGATAATCATTGTCCGGCTTAGGGGTGAGGAATTCTGTCCTTGGCCTTGGGAAAACAATCCTCGCGTTGTCGTTTGTCTGCGGGAAAGTTTCATAAAGCCCAATCAGGAAGGCGGCGACCGCAAAAACGAAAAGGAGCCAATATCCAACCTTATGCCCAAACAACCAAAAATGACTCGGTTCCGGGTCAGACACACTGGAGACACGTTCTATTTTTCTTCTTACAAAATACCATGAGAAACGGGGAAACCTGGCGGTGATTCCGGAGGCGGCCGAAAAGAGCGCTGCGTATACCGCGTAACCGACCGTATCGAAAAGCAAAAACCCCGATATTATGCATGCAGCCGCAAAGGTGAAAAAGCCCCATGCGAAGATTTTCTCCAGCGTAGCGGGAACCAAGGGATCCGCGTTGTACCGTTGGTTGAGTTTATCGAGCTTCTTTGCCATTTCCTCCTCGCCGGGTTTTTCGCCCAGCGCCGCGCCGCAGGAGCGGCAGGTGTTTAAGCCGTCGCTGTTTCGGTAACCGCATTGATCGCAAAGCATGTGACGTCACTCCCTTATGTCCGCGGAACGCTATGCAGATACGTTACCGTACCTTCCCCGGTAATTCTTCGAATAAACCCGCGTGTTTGCCGTCCGGCTTGAAAAAGACGGCGGGTTTGCCGAGCGGGACGGTGACGGTGTGCTCGCCGCCGTTGTAGAGCTTCGCGCTCCAGAGATGGTGCCAGTTGCCTTCCGGCAGGTATAGGTTCATCGACTTTACCCCCTTTTTCAAAACGGGGTAAACAAGCAGTTCACCGCCCAGCATATAGGCGTCGTTGACCGAGCGGAAGCGCGGCTCGGTGGGGAAATGCATAAAAAGCGGGCGCATGACCGGCGCGCCGCTGTTCGCGTTATCGCGGGCGCAGTTGCGGAGATATGTACCGAGCGCGGCGTGTATGCGGCTTAGTCTCGCGAAGAAGGCGAGCAGCTTTGGGTCTGTGTCGATGAACACACCCTGCGCGTCGCCGTTGGCCAGCAGGAAGGACGGAGAGAAGGCGGCGTACTCCATCCAGCGCATATACAGCTCCGCGTCGCGTTTGATGTGGTAACTGACCGTCCCGCCGCATTCGGTGACGCTCAGCCCGATACCGGAACAGGAGAGGGAGAGCGCGGAGCAGAGCGCGGACGGCAGCCCCTGCGAGCGGTTCCAAGAGGTATGGTGCTGTCCGGTCGTCGTGAGCATACTTTGCGCGCCGGTGCCAATCCACCCGAACCGGGAGAAGAAGACAGAGTCGGCGGTGCGCCCCGCTTCGCGGATCAGTTCACGGTTGAGCGCCGCCCACAGGACCGGCCAGCGGTTGCGCAGACGCACGGCGCTCTCGCCGGAGGCGAAGATGGCGTCGGGCGGCAAATATTCGCCCCGGTCGGCGAAGTAGCCGCAAAAACCCAATTCCAAGACGTTCTGCTTGACAATATCTTTGAACCACGAACAGGCGCGCGCGTTGGTCAGGTCGAGATGCCCCGCCATAAAGCCGCCCATGTCGCTGATATACACGCCGCCCTGCGGCTTTTTCAGCAGATAGCCCGCCGCCGACGCTTCGGCATAAAGCCGCCCTTCGATCGACAGGTGCGGGTTGAGATAGGCCATTGTGCGGATATTCCGGGCTGACAGTTCCCGGATCAGACCGTCAAGCTTGGGGTAGCTCTCTTGGTTCCAAACCCAATCGTAGAACGGGCGGCGCCCGGACGGCGTGTCAACCCCTCCCGTCCAATCGGGGATATAAATGCAGGAGATGCTTGCGCCGGAGGTCAGCGCCTTCTCCAGCAATTCGGCCGCGCGGCGGCTGCCGCCCCGCGCCTCGACGATGGAACCCTCCATAAACCATTGCGGCGGGACGGGCTGCCGCCCCGTGATCTTCGTGACCGTTCCCATCAGTTCCAGCGGGTTGGGTGCCGCGCCGATCAGGATGGCGGACGGCAGTTCCCACAGGGACACATGGTGCGCGCGGGAAGAAGTGAAGTCGAACGCGGCGCGTCCGTAGCTTTCAAACACATAGGCGATCATCCCCTCGGTGATGAAGACGGGCAGCGGACAGCCGGGCAGGAGGGACGGAACCCCTTTCATACGGAGGGAGGGCTTTGGCGTGTGCGTCTGGAAAACCGAGCGTTCCCCGACCCACAGGGAAAGCTTGTGACCGCGCAGATTGCAGCGGCTCATTTGCGCGCCGCCGCCATATACCGCCGTGCCGGGAATGGCGGGGAAACGGAGCCGGAAACGGTTCAGCCCGGTCGATACGCGCTGCGGCGCGAGCCTCAGCATCCCGTTGTGCTCGGCAATCGAAAAGGTGATCGAGTACTGCCCTCCGTGCAGACGGAGCAGACTGCGCCCTTGCTCGAATTGCGCGTGGGTCAGATGGGTCAGCCCTTCGCGGTTATCGCGCACGACGTCGCCCAGCATATCCCAGTGACCCCGCCCCACCTCGATAAACGGCGCGTCGGGCGTGTGGCTGATCACCAGCCGGTCACCGATATAAATTTTAAACGCGTTGCCGCGTGTCTCTACTTTGTACAATAAAAACGCACCCTTCCTTCGCCTATTGTACCGCGCGGCAGTGGGTTTGTCAAGAATGGCGAGCAGGCGGAACTATGAAGCCTCTATATATCACTATGAAAACACTCTTGCAATCGAAACAGTCATATGGTATAATGACTTAACTCAGCCGGTATTCGTTGCGGTGCTAAGCGATACGGCGTAACCCCCAGAACCGCCGAAGACGCAAAAAGCACCGTTCCCCCTCCCCTCTTCGCGGGTGTAGTTCAATGGCAGAATTCCAGCTTCCCAAGCTGGCCGCGCGGGTTCGATTCCCGCCACCCGCTCCAACGCGAAAGCCCTGCGGCTCTAAGATTGCTTAGAGTTGCAGGGCTTTTTGATTTTGCATATAATGTCCGATTATATGTTGTAATGGGCGTTTATCGTGTGGAAAATCATGTGGAAAAAACCGCCGGTCAGCCGCCGCTTAAGACGATTGCCCATACAAATATTCTACGCGTTTCCAAAAGCCATATGTTCCATAAACAGTTCCTGAAAGCGCGGATGCGCCGCTAAATTGATCTCCGTGACGTTTTCCGTCAAGCCCCGTAAATCCGCCGCCGCTTCTCCGGGGGACAGCAGCAAGCGCGCCGCGCCGCCGAGCGAGGCGTTCCCCACCGCACGGACGAGCGGAACCATCCCGGACGGAAGCAGCCCGACATCGGCGGCGCTTTCCGCCTTCATCGCCTGCCCGATCCCGCCCGCGAGGTACACAGCGTCCAACTCTCCGCCGGAAAGCCCCAATACCTCGATACCGGTACGCACGGCGGACTTGGCAAGCTGCAAGCCGCGAATTTCTTTTTGGGTGAAGACAGATTCATCGGATAAGCGTCCCGTTTCATCAACAAGCCCGCGCCGTACAAGCGCCGCCAAGTCGTCCAAAACCTTAGACGCGCCGCCGGGGCGTCCCGACCCTTCAAACGCCGGACCTGCCGCCGTGGAGGTAACGGTAACCTTCCCGCCGTCAAACAACGCGAGTTCCCCGTTTGTGCCGAGGTCGGCCAGCAAAAAGCGCCGCGCCCCGCGCGGCATCACATACAAAATCCCCGCCGCAATGTCCCCGCCGACAAACGCCGACAGCCACGGGACAATCCGCGCGGGACCGTGTAAACCAGTAAATAATTCACTTAAATCGTAGACTTCTTTTAACCGGTGCGCCGGCTGAAACGGAGAAACACCCAGGCTCTCACAGGAAAACCCAAGCAGCAGATGCGCCATCACCGTGTTACAGGCGATCACGGTATCCTCAAGCCGCCGGATGCCCCGGGAATCCATCAGGGCGCGCAAGCCCTCCCCGAGCGCTTCCGTGATCGCGCCGCGCAGTGCGGGCAGCGCGCCGCCGTTCGCGGCATGAATGCGGGAGATGACATCGGGTCCGTATGCTCTCTGCGGGTTCATAAAACTGTGGCGCGCCAGCGTCTTTCCTGTTTCCAGGTCAAGCAGCGCCAGCACGGCGCTTGTGGTGCCGATGTCTATCGCCGCGCCGAAACCCGGCCGCGCTTCTAACCCCGCCGCGCCGCCTTCATACGTTTCGAGTATTGAAAAACGCCCGCATTTCCCGCAAATCAGGCAGTTTCCCAAGCAAGCGTCAGTCTTCGGCATAAACCCCGAATTTACGAAAACGCGCATACCGGGTTTCAGGATTGAGCGTATATGGATCGGACAACGCGCCAAGCAGTGTCTGCCGAATGAGTTTCGCGATCCGCGCTCCCTCCAGATGCGCTCCGGAAAATTCGGGAATCACGGCGTCCACAATATTCATCGAAAACAATTCCCGCGCGGTGATCTTGAGCTTCTGGGCGGCTTCATCCTCCCGGGACGGGTCTTTCCATAAAATCGACGCGCAGCCCCGGGGGGAGATCACCGAGTAAATCGCGTTTTCGAGCATAAAACACTTGTCGGCGACCGCCATCGCAAGCGCGCCGCCCGAACCGCCTTCCCCGGTAAACAGCGTTAAGATCGGGGTATCCAGCGAGGACATCTCCATCAGGTTCCGTGCGATCGCTTCCCCCTGCCCCCGCTCTTCCGCGCCGATTCCGCAGAACGCGCCCGCCGTGTCCACGATGCAGACGACCGGACGGCGGAACTTCTCCGCCTGTTTCATCAAACGCAGTGCCTTGCGGTACCCTTCGGGGTGCGGCATACCGAAGTTTCTCAGGATATTTTCCTTGGTGTTCTTGCCTTTCGTTTGCCCGATTACCGTCACGGGGCAGCCGCCGAGCATTGCCAAACCGCCCGTAATCGCCGCGTCGTCACCGAACAGACGGTCGCCGTGCAGCTCAAAAAACGAATCGAATACCAACCCGATCCAATCGACCGCCGAAGGGCGGTTCTTATGATACAGCGCCTCTTTATTCACCTGCGCGGAAGCGGGCGGCAATTCCGGTATAGGCGCGGCGGCGCATTCGCCGTCGGAAGCCGGGATGTGCCAAGCGAGCAACTTTACAAGCGTTTCCCGCATATCATCCCGGGGGACGATCGCGTCGATAAAGCCGTGTTCTAAAACAAACTCCGCTCGCTGGAACCCTTCGGGCAGCTTTGAGCGGATGGTGCTTTCAATGACACGCGGACCGGCAAACCCAACCAGCGCGCCCGGCTCGGCCAGAATCACATCTCCCAGCATGGCGAACGACGCCGTGACGCCGCCGGTCGTCGGGTCGGTCAGCACGGTGATGTAGAGCAAGCCTTTCGCGCTGTGCCGCCCCACGGCGGCGCTGACCTTCGCCATCTGCATCAGCGAAAGGATACCCTCCTGCATCCGCGCCCCGCCGGAGGCGGTGAACAGGATGACCGGAAGCCGCCGCTCCGACGCGTTTTCAAACAGACGGGTCAATCGCTCGCCCAGCGCGCTGCCCATCGAGCCCATCATAAAACGCGTGTCCATCACGCCGATCATGCAGGGGTGACCGCCGATTCTGCATTCGCCGGTGATCACCGCATCGTTCAGCCCGTGCCTCACACGCAGAGCGGCCGTCTTTTCGGAATAGCCCTCAAACCCCAGCGGGTTCTCCGAGCGGACCCCCGCGTCAAGCTCGGAAAAACTGCCCCCGTCGCAGATCAAACGCAGCCGCTCCGGGGCGGACATGCGATTGCTTGTTTGCTGCGCAGGCGTTTTTTTGTTCCGCGGCTCCGTTTTCGGCGGCTCGGGTTTCACCGGTTCGGGAGGTTTGCCTGCCGCCGCTTCGGGAGCGCCTTGCGGTTTATTGACCGAGATGTAACGCGCTTTTTTGAATAAGTCCACCAGCATGGTTACAACATCTCCCCAATGGTATCCACAGAATAGTCTCCGTTGCAAAACGCGTCCAAACCCAACAGCCGCAAATGGAAATCGCAGTTGGTCGTAACGCCTTCCACCAAAAACTCCGCCATCGCGCGTTTCATCCGCGCGAGCGCCTCGGTGCGGTCATGCCCGTGAACGATCAGTTTTGCCAGCAGGGAATCGTAATACGGCGGCACGGCATACCCCTGATAGATCGCCGAGTCAACCCGTACGCCCGGTCCTCCCGGCACATGCAACCCGGCAATCGTACCCGGACGGGGCGCGAAAGCGTGTTCCGGGTCTTCGGCGTTCACGCGGCACTCCATCGCGTGACCTTTGATGTCTATGTCCTGCTGCGCGTAACCCAGCGGAGCGCCCAGCGCGATGCGTATCTGTTCCGATACCAAATCTATGCCGGTGACAAGCTCGGTAACCGGATGTTCCACTTGAATGCGCGGGTTCATCTCCATAAAGTAGTAGCGCCCGTTCGCGTCGATGAGGAACTCCACCGTCCCCGCGCCGTAATAACCGGCGGCTTTGGCAAGCCTGACCGCCGCCTCGCCCATCTCGGCGCGTTTTTGGTTTGTCAGAAACGGGCTTGGCGCTTCCTCCAGCATTTTTTGGTGTCTCCGCTGGAGCGAACACTCCCGCTCAAAGAGGTGGATGACCGTGCCGTGGCGGTCGCCTAAAATTTGAAATTCGATGTGGCGCGGGTGCTCGATATACTTTTCGATATACAGCCGCCCGTCTCCGAAAAAAGACTGCGCCTCCGCCGAAGCCGCGCTATAGGCCGCTTCCACCTCACTGACGTCCCGCAGCAGGCGGATACCGCGCCCGCCGCCGCCCGCCGCCGCTTTCAGCATCAGCGGGAACCCGACCCTTTTCGCGCACTCTTTCGCCGATTTCACATCGGGCAGCGCGCCGTCTGAACCGGGAACGGTGGGAACGTCCGCGTTCCGCGCCGTCTCGATTGCGCGGGCTTTGTCGCCCAGCAGAAGCAGCGCTTTGGGCGAAGGACCGATAAACGTGACTCCGTAATCTTCGCAAGCCTGCGCGAACGCGGCGTTCTCCGACAGGTAGCCGTATCCCGGATGAATCGCGTCGGCGCGGGACGCCAGCGCCGCGCCGATGATCTGGTTGGCGTTGAGATAGCTGTCGCGGGACAGCGCCGGACCGATGCAAATGCTCTCGTCGGCGAGTTGCGTATGCAGCGCGTTGCGGTCGGCTTCCGAATACACCGCCACGCTGACGATGCCCATATCCCGGCACGCGCGAATCACGCGCACGGCGATCTCGCCGCGGTTCGCGATTAAGATTTTTCCAAACATATTTTATCCTACGGCAAACGAGACGGTAGCGGTCGCGGCGACAGCGTCTCCGACATAAGCGGCGCAGTCCGCAAAACCGAACCCCATTTTGATTCTCGAAAGGTTGGCTTCCAGCCGGAGTTCGTCGCCCGGATACACCTTGCGCCGCATCCGGGATTTCTCCACGCCGGTCATAAACCCGATCTTGTTTTCGTTGCCCGGCATCGAGAGCAGCGATACCGCGCCGGCCTGCGCCAACGCTTCGATGATCATCACACCCGGCAGCACGGGCATATTGGGGAAATGCCCGGCGAAGAAATACTCGCCGCCGGTGATTCGCCAAACGGCTTTGGCGCTGACCCCGGGTGTCAGCTCGGTTACTTCGTCGAGGAGCAAAAACGGTTCCCTGTGCGGCAGAATCTTCATAATCTGTTCGCGGTTCAAAACCATACTGTCACCTTTTATTTCGTTTTAATGGAGAAAAGCGCCTGACCGAACTCCACCATCGCGCCGTTTTCAGCCAAAACCTCATCAACGGTGCCGTCATATGTGGATTCGATCTCGTTGAAGAGCTTCATCGCTTCGACAATACAGAGCGTATCGCCTTTTTTAACCTTCTCCCCTACCCGCACGAACGGTTCGGCTCCCGGTTCGGGCGACGCGTAAAACACGCCGACCAGCGGCGAGGCGACAACATCACATCCGGTCTTAACCGTTTCGGGCTTAGGCGCGGCATCGGGAACCGTATACGAAACCTGAGCGGGTGCCCCGGCGAAGCCCCGCGAGACTTCGATTTCCTCTTCGTCCTGCCGAACCCGGATGTGATTCGCGTCGGGAACGGCCTTCAGCGCGTAATCAAACAATTCTTGAATATTCACGGTCAACCCGCCTTTCCAAGCAGTATCGATGCGTTATGCCCGCCGAAGCCGAACGAGTTGCTCAAAGCGGTGCGGAGCTTCGCGGGGCGGGCTGTATTCGGTACGACGTCAACGTCGCACTCCGGGTCGGGTTCGCGGTAGCCGATGGTGGGCGGGAGTATGCCGTCTTTGATCGCGAGCAGGGAAAATGCCGTTTCGATGCCGCCCGCCGCGCCCAAAAGGTGTCCTGTCATGGATTTGGTGGAACTCACGGGGGGCGGGGCGGCAAAAACTTTTTTGATCGCGAGGATCTCCGCCTTGTCGCCGGGCGGGGTGCTCGTGCCGTGCGTATTGATATAGTCCACGGAATGAAGCCCCGCCTCGCCGAGCGCCATCTTCATCGCGGCCGCCGCGCCGTTGCCCTCCGGGTCGGGTCCGGTGATGTGGAACGCGTCGGACGTCGCGCCGTAGCCCAGCACCTCGCCGTATACCTTCGCGCCGCGCCGCACGGCGGATTCCTCGCTTTCCAGCAGCAGGATCCCCGCGCCTTCGCCGATGACGAACCCGTTGCGGCGCTTATCGAACGGAATCGAGGCGTTTTCCGCCTCTTTGGTTTCGGACAGCGCCGTCATATTGGAAAACCCCGCCACCGCCATCGGCGTAATCGCCGCTTCCGCGCCGCCCGCGATACAGAAGTCCAGCGCTCCGTGCTTAATATTGCGGAACGCGTCTCCGATCGCGTGGATGCTGGTGGCGCAGGCGGAAACCGGGGCGTAAGAAACTCCCTTTACACCGTATTGAATCGAGATCAAGCCGGCGGCCATGTTCGGAATCATCATCGGGACATAAAACGGGGAAACGCGCCCCGCGCCCTTTTCGATCAGCACCGTATGCTGATCCTCGTGCGTGCCGATGCCGCCGATGCCGCTGCCGACAATCGAGCCGGCGCGGTAAGGGTCGGGGAAGGCGGTCAGCCCCGCGTCCCGCATCGCCATATGCGCGGCGGCCAGGGCGAAGTGGCAGTAACGGTCGTTGCGCCGGGTCAGTTTTTTGTCCACAAACTCATTGGGGTCAAAGTCTTTCACTTCGGCCGCGAGTTTGACCTTGAAGTCAGACGTATCGAAGTGTGTAATCGGCGCGACGCCGAGCGACCCGGCGACAATCGCCTTCCACGCGTTTTCCGTGCCGATACCCACCGGCGTAATCAAACCGATCCCTGTGACAAATACCCTCAAATAAAAACCTCCTTTGAGTTCCTCGAAAAACTGATGTTTTTCTCGGTGAGAATGAGGAAGCCGCGGCGGCGGAATGAATCCGCCTGCGCAACGTTTGAATTGCGGGAGTTTTAGGCGCCTGCGGCGCTTCGGGTCGAAAAAGAGTTGTTCGGCGGCTCCTGCTTATATTATAACGCCAAGCCTCCGTCTACAGACAAAACGTGCCCGGTGATATACGACGCCGCTTCCGACGCCAGGAAACCGACCGCCGCCGCGACCTCCGCGGGCTTCCCTGAGCGCTCCAGCGTGACGCGTTCGATGATACGCTTCGCGGCTTCCTCCGGCACGGCTTCGGTCATATCCGTTTCGATCCACCCCGGCGCGACCGCGTTGACGGTGACGCCGCGCTTGCCGACTTCTTTGGCGAGCGACTTCGTCAGCCCGATCAGCCCCGCTTTGGAGGCGGCGTAGTTGCCCTGCCCCGCGTTGCCCGCGACGCCCGATACCGAGGCGATGTTCACGATCCGCCCGGCTGGGGATTTGAGCAGATATTTCAGCGCGGCGCGGCAGAGATAAAACGCCCCGTAAAGGTTGACCTTTAACACCTCGTCAAACTGCCCGTCGGTCATCCGCATTAAGAGGGTGTCCCGCGTCAGCCCCGCGTTGTTGACCAGCACGTCCAGCCGCCCGAACCGCTCGACCGTCTTCGCGACCCAGTCTTTGCAGACCGCGCTGTCGGAGCAGTCGCCGGAGAGAACCAGCGTATCGGTTTCGCACGCCGCCGCCACCGCCCGCGCCTTTTCCACGTTGCCCCGGCAGCAGAGAACGATGTCAAGCCCAAGCCTTGACAGCTCTGCCGCGCACGCCGCGCCGATGCCGCGGCTCGCGCCCGTGACGAGCGCCACCCGCCTATCCATGCAGCAGCGCCTCCGCCTGCGCGAACATATCGGTGATGATCTCCCGGCAGGTCTTGCGGCTGTTCAGCATGCCCGCGATCTGACCGCACATGAACGAGCCTTCCTCAAGATCGCCGTCCTGAACCGCCTTCCGCAGCGAACCGACCAAAAATTCCTCCAGAGCGTCCGGATTGTCTTTCTCGATGGCGAGCATCTTTCTGGTCGCGGGCGTTTTCAGACAGCGCGCCGGATGCCCGCCGATCCGCCCGGTTACGACGGTTCCGGTGTCCTTTGCGTCCAGCACCCGCTGTTTATAATTCTCGTGGATGTTACATTCATCGGCGGTCAGGAATACCGTGCCGCACTGTACGCCGGAGGCACCCAGCATAAACGCCGCCGCAACCCCGCGCCCGTCGGCGATGCCTCCCGCCGCGATCACCGGGATCTTTACGGCGTCGGCTGTCTGCGGCACAAAGCTCATCGTCGTCAGGTCGCCGATATGCCCGCCCGCTTCGCAGCCCTCGCAGATCACGGCGTCAGCGCCGAGGCGCTCCATCCGCACCGCCAGCGCGACCGAGGCGACGACCGGAATCACCGTAACGCCGCCGGCTTTCCAGCGCTCCATATATACGCCCGGACTGCCCGCTCCGGTCGTGACGATCGGAACCTTCTCATCCAGAACCAGCTGCGCCAAGTCGTCCTTGTTCGGGCTTAGGAGCATGATATTCAACCCGAACGGCTTATCTGTCAATTCCCGCGTCTTTTGAATCTCCGCGCGGACCACGTCTACCGGGGCGCTGCCCCCGGCGATCAAGCCCAGTCCGCCCGCGTTGGACACGGCGCCCGCGAGCGACGCGTCGGCAATCCACGCCATGCTGCCCTGTATAATCGGATAATCGGTTTTGAGTAGTTTTGTTACTGCCGTGTTCACGCTATACCTCCCAAATGCTTGCGCCGTATGTAAGACCCGCGCCGAAGCCGGCCGTCAGGATTCTCTGCCCCGGTTTCAGCCGCCCGTCTTCCCGCATCAGGTCCAGCGTCAGCGGAATGGTTACGCTGGACGGGTTCGCGTATTTGTCCAGCGTGATCGGCACTTTGGCGGGGTCGATTCCGAGCCGGCTGATGATGCTGTCGATGATACGGATATTGGCTTGGTGCAAAACAAACCAATCGATGTCGCCGAACCCGAGCGAGGCCTTCTCCAGCACGGTTTTCACGGCTTCCGGCGCGGCGGTTACGGCGAACTTATACACACCGCTGCCCTTCATCACCATCGTCTCGCCCGTGCGCGCATACAGGCAGTCCTCCGGGTCGGCGGCGCAGGCGAGGTACGAGACATACGGTTTGCTCCCCTTCGACACGACCGCCGCCGCCGCGCCGTCGCCGAACAGGATGCAGGTGGAGCGGTCGGTAAAGTCCATCACCGAAGACAGCTTCTCCGCCGAAACCACCAGTACCCGCTCCGCGCTCCCGGCGTTGAGATAATGCGCCGCTACGTCCAGCCCGTAAACAAACCCGGAGCATGTGGCGCTCAAGTCCATGCAAAACGGACCGTTTAAGCCGAGCGCCGTGCCGATTTGGCAGGCAAGCGGCGGAAAATGGTATTCAAACGACGCCGAGGTCGCGATGACCGCGTCTACCGGCGGTGCGTTTTCCGGTAAACCCCGCACCGAGCCGATGGCGGCTTTCGCCGCGCCGAGCGCCAGTTCCAGCAAGGATTCGCCTTTGCATAACCGGCGTTCGTGTATGCCGGTGCGCTGAACGATCCATTCGTCGCTGGTATCCAGCGTTTTTTCAAATTCCGCGTTGGGCACCACGGCAGCGGGCATACACCGCCCGGTACCCAGCAGTTGGATTGTCAATGAGTGTTCCTCCATCATAACCAATACCCCCGCGTTGACGCCGCGCCGGAGGCGGCCGCCCGCGGCGGGCAGGGAGTTTCATATTTCTTCACAGTTGGTTTATATTGTAACGTTGTTTGTCCCTAATGTCAAGAAGGAGCGGGGGGTTCATAGAATATTAACATTTATGAACCACGGGATTGTGGTATACTGTTTATGAGCTGCTGGACAACTCTTTTTCGACCCGAAGCGCCATAAACGCGAGTTTTGTGTCACTCTAAAAACCTCCCGCTCCGGCTCGAAAACGAAGAATAACAGCGGCGTTGTTCAGTTTCATATTCCAAATTGGGACGGTGGTTTTGTTGGGCAAACAGCCTGTTACGCTGGAAATGGTGCGCGAGGCGCAGGAGTCTATCAAGGGTTTCGCGCGGTGGACAGACCTTCTGCCCGCTTCCGCGTCGGTATTCGGAACGCGCAAGGTGCTGGTCAAAGCCGAGAACCAGCAGCGTACCGGTTCGTTTAAGGTGCGCGGCGCTTACAACCGGATGTGCCGCCTGACCGAACGGTCTGTGATTTGCGCCTCCGCCGGAAACCACGCGCAAGGGGTCGCGCTGGCGGCGCGTCAGCTCGGCATCGGCGCGAGCGTTGTGATGCCGCGCGGCGCGCCGCTGTCTAAAATCGAGGCGACGCGCGCCTATGGCGCGGAGGTGATCCTGTCCGGCGAGTCGTTCAACGAAGCGCTGGACACCGCGCTGGCTCTGCAAAAAGAGCGCGGCCTCGCGTTTATCCACGCCTTTGAAGACCCCTATGTGATTGCCGGGCAGGGCACAATCGGCTTGGAGATCCTCCGGGACTGCCCCGGCGTGAAGACAATTGTTGTGCCAATCGGCGGCGGGGGTCTTGCCGCCGGCGTCGCGCTGGCGGTCAAAGAGACAAACCCGGGCGTCCGTGTAATCGGTGTGGAACCGGACAGCGCCGCGTCGATGCTGGCGTCGTTTGAAAACAGCACGCCCGTTAAGCTGAACCGGTGCCGCACAATCGCCGACGGCGTAGCGGTCGCCGAACCCGGCGCGACGACCTATTCGCTCTGCCGCCGTTATCTCGACGGCATACTTACCGTTTCCGAGGACGAGATCGCAACGGCGATTCTCACAATGCTGGAGCGGATGAAGATGGTCGCCGAGGGCGCCGGCGCGATCGCGCTGGCCGCGCTGATGTCGCGGAGCGGTTTGGAAGACCCCGCCGTCGCCGTGGTGTCGGGCGGAAACATCGACGTCAATGTACTGGAGCGCATCATCGACCGCGGCTTGATGAATTCGGGGCGGCGCGCCCGCCTCAGCACCGCCGTCGCCGACCGCCCCGGCCGTCTGTCAAAACTGCTGGAGCTTTTGGCGCAGCAAGGCGTCAACATCCTGTCCGTTTCGCACGACCGGCTGGCTCGCGGGCTGGAAATCGGGCAGACCGCCGTGGAGATCGAGATGGAGACGCGCGACCGCGCCCATGTCCGCGAAGTCGAAGCGGCGCTGAAGGCAAACGGGTATCCCGTCAGCGGCAAAGAAGATTGAGAAGCTCTAAAAAGTGACACGATTGGGAGGTATAAGTCATGCGGTATGTAAACACAGAGGCGGCTCCGGCCGCGATCGGCCCGTATTCCCAAGCGGTGATTGCCGGAGGGTTTGTCTTCACGTCGGGGCAGATTCCCCTGTCGCCCGAAACCGGCGGCGTCGTGCCGGGCGGTATCCGGGAGCAGACCGAGCAGGTCATCAAAAACCTCGGCGCGGTGCTCCAAGCCGCCGGGAGCGATTTTTCGCGCGTTGTAAAAACGACGTGTTACTTAGCGGATATGAACGACTTCGCCGCGTTCAACGAGGTCTACGCGCAGGCGTTTTCCGGCAATCCGGCGCGTTCCTGCGTCGCGGCGGCGGCACTCCCGCGCGGCGTGCTGGTGGAGATTGAGAGCATCGCCGAAACAGGCGCGTAACCGTGAACATCCCCCGGCGGCACTCGCCGCCGGGGGATGTTCACGGCGCGCCGCCCCGCCCATACAATGGGATGAGGGGTGACGGCAAGATGGCGGTCTGTTTCTTTTGCGAGCAATATGACGATGTCAATGATATATACGCGCTTCTGTTCCCGCATATCTTCGAGGCGGTTGACGCGCTGAGCGACGGGATTCTTCTCGCGGCGACCCCGGACGAAACCGCCCGCCTGAGCGACGAAGCCCTGCGCAGGAGCGGTTTGCTGCATTGCCTGCCGTGCCAAGCCTCCGGCGCGCTGATGGCGCTCGCCCTCGCCGTCACCGAAGAGCTGATTCAACGGCGGCTGTTTGCGGGGCGATGACAACTCGCCCTTACGATTCCTTCACCGAATGGAATCGTTTGTTGCGCAGGAACAGGTATAATTTCGGCGCGTATTTCGCCACCGCGCGTTTGGTTTTACGGAGCAAGCCGTCTTTGAACGCGTCCCAGCGCCAAATCAGGGCGCGGGGATGGCTTTTTTTCAACACCTTGCGGTCGAGACGCGCCTCGGCTTTCGCGTCGCCGTTCGCGAAGATCGCCCGGTACTTCCGCATCAGCTTATGGAAGCGGTAGCTGATATACAGCACGTCGTCGCGCGAGAACTGCGGCTGCCGCAGCTGCACCTTGTCGTTCGGATCGACCGCCGGGTCGATAAAACCCGCCTCTTGCGCGATTTCATGGAGCCGCGTCATCGGGTAGGGATAGAAGATGTTCGCGATCACCTTATCGGACTTGATCCGCGCGTTTAACTTAACCGTCTTCAACGCCAGCGCCAGCGTCTCGTGCGGCAGCCCCACGATGTTGTAGGTGCAGGTGGTGATCTTGTTCTCGCGCAGCCATTTCGCCACTTGCACCATATGCTCGTCCTTCATATTGCGGTGCAGGTACTTGGTGCGCATCTCCGCGTCGCCGCTCTCCAGCCCGATGTCGATCATGTAGCACCCGGCGTCGGCCAGCTTCTTGGTCATCTTTTCGTCCATCAGATCGAAACGCAGGTTGCAGTTGAACGGCAGGTGAATATGCTCCTGATACAGCTCCATGAACGCGTAAAACCAATCTTCATACATATTGAAAATCGCGTCCCGGAACTCTAAGAACCGGATGTCCGGGTCTTTTTTGAGAATCCGCCGCACCACCTCCAGCGCGTTTTCCGGCGAACGGAAACGCGCGTACCCCTTTTTGTTGGGATACACGTTGCGAAACTGCGAGTTGCCGCAGTAGGTGCAGGAGAATAGGCATCCGCGCGATACCATCACCATCGCGGTCTGTATCCGGCCTGTCCGCAGCGCCTTAAAGTCGAAGATGTCGAGATCGGGGAACGGCAGCTCGTCCAGATTCTCAATCATCGGGCGCACGGGGTTCTTGACCACGCTTCCGTCTTCCCGCTTGAAATACAGGCTCTCTATGTCCGTCCGCGCCGTGCCGTCCCGCAGCGCGTCGCAGTAATCGCGCAGCGGGTACTCCCCTTCCCCGATACACACGATGTCCACGCCCTTGGCCGCGAGCACCTCCTCCGGCACCAGCGTCGGGTGGTATCCGCCGCACACAACGGGGATGTCCGGCAGCGCTTCATCCAGCCAGAGCGCCATCTCGCGTAAAAACGGCATCGCGGTCGTGCGCACCGAGAACCCGATCACATCAGGATTCAAGCCGCGCACCCGCGCCAAAAATTCCTCCCGTTCCGGCATATAGGTCAGATGTACCAAACTCACCGCGTAACCCGCCGCCTTCAGCACGGCGGAGATTGAAGCGATTCCCTCGCTGTAGTTGCCCGGCATAGAGCGGTCATGCTTCGACTCCTCTAAAAAATCCGGGTATACGATTACCATATGGATATTTCTCATGCTTCACCGACCTGTCATTTGGGTCACTCAAAAAACCTCATCTTCGCCGCGGCATCGCTGCCTGCTCGCAAGCGCGCGAACCGTTCGCTTGCCGGCTCACATAGGGTTTTCAGAGCTTCTCATTTGTATGTTTATAGGTATCTTGCACGGTTATATCCTATCATAAACACCGGAATTACGCAAGGGCGGCGTGTTCTATCTTAAGCGGAATGCTGCCGGCCGGAAAAAATGGGGTTGACTAAATCGCCCGATTTAAGTATAATAAAATTAAATCGAACGAACGGAGGCGGATGAGAATGATTCAAATTACCGCTACAGACCTCAAGTCAAATCTTGGCAAGTACCTCGCTCTTGTAGGCCGGGAGGATGTTCTTATTACCAAGAACGGTACGGACATTGCCGTGCTTACCGCGCCCAATTCAAAAGTCAGCTGGTTAGACGACTTAATCGGGGTGATTCCTGATACAGGCATCGATGTCAAGCAAGCGAAGAAAGAAAGGCTGAGCCAAAAGTATGAGAGTCTTGATTGACACCAATGTCATTTTGGATGTGTTGACCAAGCGTGAACCTCATTTTGCGCTTTCCGCTTCCTTTCTCAGGATGTGCGGGCTTAAGGTAACGGGTTATATCACCGCAAGCCAGACAACAGACATCTTCTACATGTTACGGAAACATGAAAAAGATGCATGTACAATAAAATGGGTCCTCAAAAGACTAACCGATAACATAACGGTTTTGGATGCGAATAACGACGATGTTCAAAACGCATTGGCTTCTGAGATGACGGATTACGAAGACGCGCTTTTGGCTTTCTGCGCTAAGCGGCAAAAGATCGGGTACATCATAACCCGAAATGAAGCTGACTTCAAAATGTCTCCGGTTCCGGCGCTGTCACCGCGGCAATTCCTTGAGCGGTTCTTCCCGGCATAACCGGGTTACTCCAAAAACCTCTCGCTCCTTAACAATTAACAACGAACAGTTAACAGACAACAGCTAAGATGTGTAGGGCGTGACGACCCCGGCACGCCGCCGTAACCCCACGCCACCCCCTTCGATTCGAAGGGGGTGGCGGCGAATGCCACCGGGGGATGTTCACGGCGCGCCGGGGCCGTCGCGCCCTACGACCCTAATCGGCATTTGGTATCGTGTGTGTAGGGGCGGGGTCATCCCGCCCGCAGGTACGCAGGAGGCAAAACGCCCGAGCCGTTCACGAATCGGCAAACATGCAGTTTTTTAGAGTGACCCATATTTACTTTATCTTTTGTCCGCTATTGCCTCTGTTATACCCATTCCCCGTCTATTTGGCTCCTCAGTTTTACGGCGTAACCCACATCGCCGGTCGGACGCCGCCCGCGCAGTAACCGTCCGCGATATTGCCTTTTAATATGTTGTTGCCGTGTAT
>JAISVY010000093.1 GCA_031271325.1 Oscillospiraceae bacterium | reverse complement strand
ACCGCCATGCCCAAAGCTCCTAAAAGCGCCCTTTGTCTGTAATCCTTGCAGTAATCGTCATCGGCAATGCCGCTACCGAAAACAGACCTACCACGCAAAACACGCGCAGAAGGCATATGAGAAGCTCTAAAAACCTCATGTTCGCCGGCAGGCGAACGAGCGGAGCGCTTGCGAACAGGCAGCTATGCTGCGGCATCGCAAGCCGGAGCGGGAGGTTTTTAGAGTGACCCTATTCCTGCTGTGTCCGTATCGGGAGACGCACTTTGACACAGGTGCCTTTTCCTTTCTCGCTTGCGACCGATATCCCATAGGCGTCCCCTCCGTCCAAAACGATACGATCCTGTATATTGCTTATACCATAGCCGGACGCGGGATGGGCAAACATCCCCTGCGCTGTCTCTGCATCCATCCCCACGCCGTTGTCCTCCACAGTCAGCAGTAAAAATTCCCCTTCGATATCGGCCGAAATAACAATGCGTCCCCGAACACCCTCCAAGAGGTTTATTCCGTGCTTTATAGAATTTTCAACAAGCGGTTGAAGCACCATATTAACCATTAACAGCGAAAGTAAGCTTTCGTCAACCTGATATTCCACATCAAAACTGCTTTTCTGCGCAATCAGTTGAATACCGCAGTACGCCCGAACATTGTCCAGTTCGCCTTCCAGCGTAATATAGCGCTGCCCCCTGTTCAGCATCGTACGATAATACACGGTCATATTTGTAGCCAAGATGCTGATTTCCTCCGCGCCTTCGCGTAAAGCCATCCAATGGATCAGCGACAAAGTGTTGTATAAAAAATGGGGCTTTATTTGCGCATAGAGCGCCGTCAGCTCCGCTTCACGGCGCAGAAGGTTGTTTTTATATACATCGTCGATGAGGTATATGAGATAATCCAGCATCGTTTTGAACTGCCGGGTCAGTTGCCCCACCTCGTCGTCCGGACCCAGTTTGATCTCGGCGTGTAAATTGCCCGCCTCAATTTCGCGCATGCTTTCGTTTAACGCCAAAATGCGCCGTGTTAACGTACGGGACAAAAGCAGGCTCAACAGCGCCACACCCGCCAGTACCAACAGCAGCAATCCGCCGGTTCCCCATAGAATGCTGACAGGGTTTTGAATCAAGTTTTCTTTCGGCACGGCGAAGATCAGCGTCCAGCCATTGACGGGCAGTTGTTCCGCCGACAGAAAATACCCGTCTAATTCCATGTTAGCAGGCAGTGCATCCGGTAACCCGGCGTCAATATAAGCGTTCTGTGTCGTTACGTTTTGGAAAGGGATCACGATGCCGCCGCCGCTCAAAATCATAATGTCATGGTCTAGTTCGCGTAACCCGTTGTCCCACAGGAGATCGCCGGTTTTTATGTGCCCGGTCAACAGGTTATCCGGCGCGGAACGCGTCGGTTTCAGCAAATGGTATACACCGGTTATCCCTTCGCTGTCTGCCGACCAGACCATGCCGTTCTTTCCCATGGTCTCAGTGTACCACGGGAAACTCTCCGCCTCTTTTATGGTTTGGATTTCATCCGTTTGATAGTTGATTAACCCGTTGGCCGAATAAATGGACAGTTCCTCCAGCTCCGGGTTACCCGCCTCGGCAATGCCAAACCGTGAACGCAGGACGCTCATAATGTTGGCATAGCGCGCATAATAGCTCGGTTCCTCGTTGTGAAGGGATGCCGTCAGTTCATAATCTCCGACAATAAATGTCAGTGTTTTTTGCAAAGCCTCTATACGGGCGTTCAGCGACATCGCAGCCTCCCGCGCGGTTTGGAGAAAGCCGGCCTCGGCCTGAAGGCGAAGTGTCCGCTGCGCAATATTGTATGCGTTAACGCCCAAAACAAAAAGAGGGATCATTGACAGCGCCAAAAGCGATATAAAAAGCTTCTGCCGAAAGCTGATCCGCAAGAAAAACCGCCTTTCGTTCGCTTTCACGACACTTCACCGCGTGCCGCCAATTCGCGCATCTCCGCAGGCGTCATTCCAAAACGGTTTTTGAAGACCGTATAGAAGTAAGGAAGGTTTTGATACCCTGTAAGGCGGCTTATATCGGCGATCCGGCGGTTGCTCCCCAGCAGCATCGTCTTTGCTTTGTCAAGCCGAAACTCGTTTATGTAGCGGATCAGGCTGACGCCCATCTCATTTTTGAACAGCACACTGAGATAGCTTGGCGTCAAGTATACCTGCCCGGCTATATATTCGAGACCAATGTTCTGGTCATATTCGACCTCGATGATCTTCAGCACTGTCCTGATCGTTTTCCGCAGCAGCGCGGGCGTCTCGCTCTGCTCCCTGCCGTTTATAGGGAGTTCCCCGGATTTGCCCTGCCCGGACAACCAAAGCTGATACGCCTTCAAGACCGCGTTCCGCAGTTCGGCGGGCAGGACGGGTTTCAGCAGAAATCCGCATACCCCGTAATTGATGGCGCGCTGGGCATATTCAAAATCATCATGCGCGCTGATAATCAGGGACTTGAGGGACGGGCGCAGAATCGACGCGCGCTCACAGAGATCCAGACCGTCTAAAAACGGCATCTCAATGTCGGTCAGCATGATATCCGTATCGCCTTCCCGTTCTATATGGGTCAGAGCCGCTTTTCCGTTCGGCGCACTCTTAACCGAAAAGGAAGGGTCTACGAGGGATACTTGGTTGCATATTCCGTCACGTTCGGTTTCCACATCTTCCACAACCAGAATGTTACACATGGCTATTGCCTCCGCAGAAAAATCTATTTGGGTCACTCTAAAACCGCCCGCGGTCGGTCATCTTTCACCCTCCGGCTACGCTCGCCGGTTTGCGGATCGCGGGTTCGCTATGCCTGCGGGTTCCACGCATCCCCGCTCGGCAGATTCGCGCTTCGTTTTTCGTTGCCCCTTCCGCCGGAAGGGGGCGGCGGTGAATGCCGCCGGGGGATGTTGCGGCAGTTAACAACGAACAGTTAACAGATAACAATTAAGACGTGTAGGGCGTGACGTATCTGGCGGCGAACAGGAGGTTTTTAGAACGCTTCATGTTCAGTATACCGCTCATCTTTTGGAGAATCAACCAACATTTATTACCACCTTGCCTTTTGCGTAAAATAACGGAGCAAATCATAAAAAATCGGAATTTCCAAGAAGGGTACGGCAATTTACAATACATATACGGAGTGTTGAAAATTGCGTGTTCGCCTGAAAGGCGAACGAGCGCAGCGCTTGCGAACAGGCGCCTATGGCGCGGAATCGCAAGCGGGCGCGGGCAATTTTCAACATGCCCATATACAACCCCTTGCGCCGCAGTGCGCCGCAAGATGCCGGAGGTATCCTATGGTCAGAACACGTCTTTCCCTAAACGGTCAATGGGCTTTCTCCCTGCCGCAAGGACAGCCCGAGCAGAGAACCGTCCCCGGTTCATATCCCTGTGTAGGCAACTCGGTATATGCCCGTGGTTTTGAGATGGAGCCGCTTCAAGACAACAAACGCTGTCTGCTGACATTTGAAGGGATCGCCTATGAGGGGATCGTCTCCCTGAACGGACATATTTTAGGGCGTATGCTGCCATACTCCCGGTACACTTTTGACATCACCGGTTTGCTGTTGTCAGGACGCAACGAGCTGACCTTAAACCTGTCAGACATCACCGCCGTGTTTGGACCCTCCGAAGGGTGGAAGAGCTATGGCGGGATCATCCGAGAGGTAACCCTCGAAACGGTTTCCCCGGTATGGCTGGAGGATGTTTTTTTTCATGCGGAGGTGTCCGACGACTTACTCTCGGCACAATGCAGCGTGGACAGCAAAATCAACGGCATCATCGACGGCGTTATTATCCGCGCCGAGTTGTCCGCCGGGGGCAAACCCGTCTGTACCGGAACACACGCTTTCACAACAGAGGAGTGCCGCGTAAGCTTAACTGCCGACCTGCCCCGCCTGTGGTCGCCGGAGAACCCTTTCTTATATACATTAACCGTTATTCTTGAGAAAGACGGAAACGTTTTGGACACATGGGAGCGAGAGGTCGGAATCAAACGCTTTGAGGCGCGGGGGAGCCGTTTTTATCTGAACGGGGAGCCGTTGTTTCTCGCGGGGGTCTGCCGCCACGACCTCCAGAACGACGCGGACGGTTTCACCCAAACCGACGCCCAAATTGAAAACGACCTTCGGATGATCAAGGACATGGGCGCAAATTTCGTGCGCCTTGTCCATTATCCCCACGACTGCCGGGTGCTGTCCGCCGCGGACAGGATCGGGCTTTTGGTCAGCGGGGAACCCGGGCTTTGGTGGTCGGATTTGGAAAACCCGGAGATAACAGACCGCGCTTTGGAAGTGCTGGAAAAGATGATTATCCGTGATCGCAGCCATGTGTCGGTTGCGTTTTGGCTCGCGTTCAACGAATGCGTTTTTACCAAGGAGTTTTTACGGGACGCTGCCGCGACCGCCCGCAAGACCGATTCCACACGGCTTATCTCCGGCGCGAACTGTATGGATTTAATTCGGACCCGGGAATGGTTTGACGAGGAAAAAATTGATTTCTATACCTTCCATCCCTACGGCAGCTATCCCGATCGCGTAACCTCGGGCTTCGGATCCGGGAAACCGGAATGTTCTCTGGAGGATGCAGCCGGAGCGTTGTCTGGCAAACCTCTTGTATTTACCGAATGGGGCGGTTACTATGTCAACGACAACCCCGCGCTGTTCAGGCGGTTCTGTGATGAAATGTTCCGGCTTTCGCGCAATGAGCCGCCGAAACCGACGCTGGCCGGGATGTTTTACTGGGCGTGGCAAGATATTTACGAGGCGAATCGGGGCGCGCCCGCCTGTGAGGACGGCATTTTGAACGAAGGTCTGGTGACGGTTGACCGGCGGCTGAAAATGAATTATACTACATTTGCCCACGCGCTAAGCGCCCGGAATATACAAGAAGCGCTTCCGCACAGCATCCATGTCACGGGCGCGGGCGTACCCGGCGCGAATTACCTGCCTGTCGCGCTCACGGGGACAAACACCCCGCTTCAAAAATCCGCTTTTGAGCAAGCCGTCGCACACACCCAGGATATGAGCTACTTTTTCAAAAAGAAACGCCGCCTGACCCGCGGTCCTGTTCTGCCCGAATCCGTCAGCCGGTTGGGTTGCCTGCCCGTTGATTTGCGGGCGGGGCGTCCGCTGATCGTAAACCCGCAAACCGGGACTGTGGAGATGCTGCTGCCGGGCAAAGCCGCCCGCGCCATTTGGTTTATTGGGCAATGCACCCTCGGGCATGGCTGGCCTGTCTCCGGTCGTTTTGAGGAAGCGATCGGGGAGTATGTAGTTTCTTATGAAGACGGAGCAAGGGAAGTCATCCCCCTGCGAAACGGGCTGGAAACCGCGACCGTACTGGGACTGCAAGGTCCCAGCGCCATTGACCCCCGCGCTTCGCTGACCGGGCGGGCACTGCGTTTTTCCTATGATAAGAATTGGGAGGAATACCAGCTGGGACTTTTCCGCGCGGAAGTCAATCCGGGGAAATCTCTCTCCCGCCTGACCGTTACAGCCGGCGGCGGGTACAGTCTGCTGCTCTATGGGCTGACGCTGGAATTTTAATGAGGTAGGGTGAAACAAGCCGATGTATCCGCTTCTTTCAAAAACAGTTCTCTTTCAAGGCGATTCGATCACCGACTGCAATCGGGACCGAAGCAATACCGATTCCCTCGGAGACGGTTACGTCAAACGGATAGCCGACGTGTATCATACGCTCTTCCCCGGCTCGGGGACGGTTTTTCTGAACCGGGGTGTCTCGGGGGACAGGGCGCGGAATTTACTGGAACGGTATGAAACCGACTTGCTGGCGTTAAAGCCCGATGTGCTGTCCGTTCTGATCGGGATCAATGACGTATGGCGGCGGTATGACAACGGCGACCCCACGTCCTGCGAAGATTTTTCCCGGTCTTACCGTCTTTTGCTAACGCAGGTTAAGCGGGATCTGCCGCGCACCAAAATTATCCTGCTCGAGCCGTTTGTCCTGTACGCGCTTCCCGACCGCAGGGCATGGCGCGAGGACTTGGATCCCAAAATCCAAGCTGTACGTGAATTGGCCAATGAGTTTGCGGACGTGTACATTCCGCTTGACGGTCTGCTCGCCAGTGACGTGGCGAAAGGCGTTCCTACGGAAAGCCTGGCTTCCGACGGCGTTCATCCCACAGATCTCGGACATGCAATGCTGGCCGGGTACTGGCTGAAATATGGTTGCGGCATATGAAGATTCAATCTGTCACCGATTCTGCTTTTGGGATATACGGCAAGGTCGTCGAAGGATATGACTTCGCGCCGCTGATCGGCGCACTGAACGCGTCCACCCCTAAGCCGTCGGGGAGCACGGTGTATCTGCCGGGCGACGCGGCGCTGGAGGCTTTGCCTGTCAGCGCGGAACTTCGAGACCGGTTTTTTGGCGGGCTGCCGATTCAGGTCGGCTATTGCAACGGCTCGAACCGTTCCCTAAACTGTTTGGAATATCATCGAAGCAGTGAACTCAACATCGCGGCTGACGACGTTGTCTTGCTGGTAGCGAGACAGCAAGACATTGCGGACAGAAAGCTGGATACGTCAAAAGTCGAAGCGTTTCTGCTCCCTAAAGGGACGGCGGCGGAACTATACTCCACCACGCTGCATTACGCGCCGTGCGGCGAAAGCTTCCGTGTGGTCATTGTTCTGCCGAAGGGGACGAACACAAAAAAGCCGGACATCCTCCGGGCAACTGACGGTGAGGACGCTCTCCTTTGGGCTTGTAATAAATGGCTTATAGCGCACCCGGATTCGCCGGAGGCGAAAGCCGGAGCGTATATCGGGCTTACGGGCGAAAATGTGAGCGTGTAATTGTCAGGTTTGGTTTTGACCCCAATTGGCGTATTGGTTTGTTGGTTCGGTCGGACGGGTAATCGCCCGGCCGACATTGTTGTACGCAAATCTTCATGGAGTTTCTGCAGTTGATCGCGGGGCGGTAAACCAAGAAAACACGAACGGCGAATAACCCTCACGCCGCCGGTCAGCATGACCTGCGGCGTGAGGGCTTTCGCTAAATTGCCACCTTGACAAAACGGTACGTTCGACAGCTACCTCTGGCAGACCGTGCAAAAAAAGCAGGAATTTATCGCGCAGGTTATGTCCTCAAAATCCCCTGTGCGCTCCTGCGAGGACGTGGACGAAACGGCGCTGAGTTACGCGGAAATCAAGGCGTTAGGCGCGGGCAACCCGCTGATTGCGGAGAAGATGAACCTCGACAACGAAGTGGCGAAGCTGCGTATGCTCAAAGCCGAATACAGAAGCCTGCGTTTCCGCTTGGAGGACGATTTGCTGAAGCGATTCCCGGAGCAGATTGC
>JAISVY010000082.1 GCA_031271325.1 Oscillospiraceae bacterium | reverse complement strand
TCCAGCGCCTTCTCTTTTTCATGAGCCAGCTTGTCCGCCTTTGCTTTCTCGCGGCGGTTATACTCGGCAATGGCGTCCGGCGTCGCCTCAAACGCCAGTTTTCGCGGAAAGAGGAAATTCCGGGCGTATCCGTCGGAGACAGACAGCAAATCGCCCTTCTTCCCCTGTCCCTTTACATCGGCGGACAGAATCACTTTCATAGGGTTCCCTCCTCTTGCATACTCTTCGCGCAGTATACGCGCAGTTTTGGGATGTCTTCGCTGATCGTGCTCCAGAGAATGTCAATATCAATATTACCATAATGGTGAGCCACAATGTTTCGCATTCCCCGAATCTCTTTCCATAAAATGTTTTTATGTTCACTTAAAAACATATCTGATAACCGTGTGCTCAATTCTCCGATTTGCAATACACACATAGCTGTTTCATACCGGTAATGCTTGTTTATCTTCAACATTTCCAACGAACCGTTGAAATATATATTTGCGTCGTTAATATCATCGCAATATCCAACGATCTTCTTCAAGATCAACATATCACTGTTAACCATATAAAACCACCTCTTCTTTTTGAATCTTCTCCAAAAAGCAATCATCCAACCCGCCGGTTGTCACGACATCCAGCCCCGTACCCAGCGATTCCTCGAGATCGCTGTAAAACCCGCCCAGTTGGAACAAACTGCGGAGCGCACCTTTATCCGAGATATGAATGTCCACATCACTTTCCGGCGTGGCGTCGCCGCGGGCGTAGGAGCCGAACAGCGCGACCTTTTTGATTCCGTAACGCCGCGCCACGGGAATCACCGCCGCCCTGATCTCGTCTATCGTGAGTAACCGCTTCATAAGTTTGCTCCTGTCTTTAATCGCGCAGCGCGGCTATAACGCCTGCGGCGGAACCGCACCAACCCCGTTTTCGTCGCAATGGCGGTCAATCGCCGCGATCAGACGGTCTAACCCTTCCATCACGGTGGCGTCTTTGAGCTGTGCGCCCGCGACCGTCCGGTGACCGCCGCCGCCCAAGAGTTCCAGGATCATCTGCACGTTGATGCCGCCCAGGCTGCGCCCCGATATAACGGTTTCATTGTTGAAGGGGAATACCACAAACGAGGCGTCAATCCCCGCGATGTTCAGCATTTCGTCGGCTGCCTGCGACGCGATAGCGCGGTCTGTCTCGGTTTCGGTATACGCCACGGTGATTCCCTCGCGCACAATCCGCGCGCCGGATACCAGCTCGTACCGCTCCAGCGAAGAACGCATATCGTTCTGGAATATCTTCTTGATTTCCACCGGGTCGGCTCCCGCGCCCCGCAGGAAAGCGGCGGCTTCGAACGTATTCATACCCGTCTGCATGGTAAAGCTCTTGGTGTCCAGCACGATGCCGGCCATCATCGCTTCGGCTTCACAGCGCAGAATGTCGCCGGGCTGGCATATATATTGCGCCAGTTCGGACACCAGCTCACACGCGGACGATGCCGAAGGCTCGTGCATCATCAGTACGGCATTTTCTATATGGTCTGCCGAACGCCTGTGGTGATCGATCAGAGCAACACGGTTCATCGAACGAAGCAGCTGTTCCGACTCGACAAGTTCGGGGCGGTTGCAGTCCACAACCACCAGCAGCGTTTTGTTATCCGCCAAGATTAACGCCTGCTGCGGGTCGATGAAAACACCCACATACGCCTCTTGCGCCCGCAGCTTTTGAAGCAGAACGCCCGCCATCGTTTTTTTGTCGTCAATGACGATATACGCCTGTTTGCCGCGTTTACGCGTCATACAAACGACACCGGCCGCCGCGCCCAGGGAATCGATGTCGCTGTACGCGTGCCCCATGACAAACACCATCGAGCTGTCCGAAATAAAATTTGACAAACTCGCCGCGATGACGCGGCTTTTGACCTTGGTGCGCACCTCGATTTCTTTGGAACGCCCGCCGTAAAAGTCAAAGGAAAAGCGGTTTTTGACGACCGCTTGGTCGCCGCCCCGGCTGAGCGCCATATCGATCGCGAGCTGCGCGAACGAGTAGGATTCGCCGAGCGTGCTCCCGTCCCGCCCGATGCCGATCGAAAGCGTCACCGGCATATTGGCCGCGCCGGTCACCGAGCGGATGCTGTTCAGGATGGCGAACCGCCGCTCGATCAGCCCGGCAAGTTCCCTCTCCTCGACGATCAGCAGGTATTTGTCGCGGTCCAGCTTCCGCAGGATGCCGTCCAGCGGAGTCGCCCATTCGGAAATTTTTTCGTCGGCCGCCGCCTGCAGGATGGATTTTTGCGAATCGGTGAGGTTTTTTACGCATTCTTCATAGCTGTCCATCATGATCACCAGAACAGCCGGACGGGAAAGCCGGTATTCGCGCCGCAGTTCGGTCAACTCGGTTATGTCGATAAAGTAGAGCGCCGCGAGTATCTCCCGACGCTCGTTTTGGCGAATCATGCTGCCGCACACGGTGTAACGCCGCTCCCGCATCGTCACCTCCGATGTGGAACCCTCTTTGCCGAGCCATTTGAGGTCAAGCCCGGGTAAAAAATCGGCGACGCGCTGCGTAAACAGGCGCTCTTTTAAACCCGCGGCGTTCATGAAGTCGTCGTTTGCCCAGACCATCTCGCCAGTTGAGACGCGCAGGATCAACAGCGGAAGCGGACAGTGCGCCGTGCTGTCGGCGGCGTCGAGGTGTGTTGTGATCTGCTCGATGTATTTGACGATGTCGGCGCGCCGCCGCACGATCTGCCGGCGGTAAATCAGCGCGGCCAGCACAATCAAGACACCCTCGGCGGCGGCAACGTAAAAGTTAAAATACGCCGTGCCGCCCGCAAAAGCGACCAGCAGCACAAAAAACATTTGGTTTCCCGGAGAAAGAACGCGCTTCAACCCGCCCATTTCTGCCCCCATTGTTGAATGTTGTGTTTGCAGTATACCAAAAAACACCGGCAAATGCAAGAAAAAGCGTTGTGTGGTCAGACGATCTCACGCCCGGTTCTCAATACCTCTTTGACAAACGGGTTGTCGTTCTCCAATTCTGAAGTCGAGAATCCCCTCGGCTCTATATCGATTCCCTTATATTTTCTGGCACACTTAAATAATTGTTTCATAATCTCAATCGGCGAGAGGTTTTCAAACGCGCGTGAAAAAAAGCAGATGTCAATGTCGCTCTGTGCCGTTGCAACACCTTTTGCATAAGAACCATACAAAAAAACACGATCAATTGGTATGATGCTTTTCACATCATATACATAACTGCTTACAGTTTTGTTTATGGTTTCAATGTCAACAGCCATGCGAAAACCTCCGTTGTTCGTTTTAGAATATCACTGGCAGCTCGTTCGTCTATACGTTCGCCTGTTTTTTGCTTGTAGTCAGTATAACGTCCGTTCAAATAATAGATGGTTAATTCCTCAAAAAGATTGAAGTACTTTTCTGGTATTGCCTCCGGCAAAAAGTCTTCAATTTTATCTGTAATAACACGAATATTATGCGTTCTGGGTACATTGTCATCCATATAAATAATATACAGTCCTTTAACCAATTTTTCAACGGCTTGCTGGCACATAAAAACAACATAGAGCCATCTGCCACTTTTATACATGGCATCCGCACTGTCTAAATCATATTTTGCATTGTCTAGCCAATAGTCATATTTCTCATGTTTGTCCAACCCAATGACCTCCTTTTTGGCAAGTATGGATATCTACGCCGCCCATGCGTTTATCTTCGTGTACAGCGCTTCGGTCTGCTCCTTGCTGTGCAGATTGACATACAAAAACTTTTCATCCGCGTCTTCGAGTGTAATGAAAATAAACGGAGGACTGTCGGTTTTTATATATGCCCGCCCCGCGCCGAGACCGGAACTATAAACCGCGCCCTTCAAATAAGCTCCCATACCGTATCCGTTTGTCCGGGACATCGGCGGCACGGTGTCCGTGAGCTCCAGCGAGACGATGTTTTCTCTGCCGATCTCACAGCCGAAGGTGCTTTCGATCCGCATGACATTCCCGTCTAACGTGACCGCCGGGGCTTTCATCCCCGACGTAATCAACAGCCCGACCAGAACGACAGTGACGAGAGACACGGCGCCCGCGGCAATGAACAGAACCCCCCTCTTCACTTTCCCGCTTTCGTTTCTGTTATTATAGTCATACCGCTGTACATATAGCAATGCGCCCAGCATCAGTATGATAAACAGCGGAAACATCGCAACCGGCGCTATCACAATCCCGATCATAAACAGCAGACCGGCGGCAATCCAAAGAACGCCCCCCGCCATCAGGGTATTCCCCACGACGTTGCATATGGCGTCCAAGTTCATCTTGGCGCGGCGTTCCGGGGTAGAAGTGTTGATACCCGAAATGATTGTGTATGTTTTCTTAAAGCGGATGACAGCTCCGAACACAATCAGCATCACGCCGACCAGCGCGAAAACGATAAACAGCACCATTTCTGTCTCCCCCTAATACAGAATCTTCGCGACCGTTATGTCATAGAGTTTCGCGGGAACGTCGAACGGAGCGGGCAGCGGCGGGAGTTCTCCGGCGAGCAGCTGCCTCGCGCCGTGAATCAGCGGCGGCAGGATGTCCGTATAAACCGGGAACGGACCGTGGGACGGGTAAATCGTGTCGTACCGCCCGGCTAACCTATGCAGCTGTTCTAAACTTTGGATGTAGCGCTTTAATTCCCGCCCCTCGCCGAACATGAAAACCATCCCGGCCTGGACGCTGTCCCCGGCGACCAAGAGCCGGTTTTCGGCATCCAGCAGCGCGACACTGCCCGGCGTGTGCCCGGGGATATGAATCACCTCAAAACACCGGCCGCCGAGGTCGATCACGCTTTCCGCCGGTTCCAGCACCGCGCCGGGGTGGTTTTGCCGGCAGCGCGCAAAATCGTCCGGGTGCATATACGCTTTCTCAAACTGCCCGTTGCAGCCGAGGTGGTCGCCGTCCGCATGGGTGTTGATCAGCGTGACCGGCAGATTTGTCAGTTCCCCGGTCAGTTTTTTCAGGTCACCCGTGCCGTATCCGGTGTCCACCAGAAGAGCGCGTTCACTCCCGGTGAAAAGGAAGCACCGCACGCCGTTCTCCTCAATCCGCCAG